>NZ_JBSFUA010000037.1:0-87686 GCF_053591555.1 Crossiella sp. NPDC003009
GTGACTCCGACACACGCGAAGCAAGCTTCGGAGTGTCGGAGTCACGAACGCACGACGCGAAAAAATCAACCCCGCCGCTGGGTCAAGAGCCCGCCGTGTCGCTGGCGCGCCACGCCTCTTTCGCTAGCCGTAGGCGATGTGGTCAGACCGCGGCGCCGGCCTTCACCCTGGGCTTGGGCATGCGGAGCTTGCGGATCTGGGTGGCCCTGGTGAAGGCGTACCAGCCGAGGCCGAAGCCGCGGCTGGTGTCCTGCGGGAAGCGCTCGCGCACCTTCCTGGTCACCAGGCGGCCCAGCACCACGCCTTCGATGATCATCGACAGCAGCATGAACATGCAGAACAGGCTGGCGTACTGCTTGATCATCGGGGACGGGGTGAGGATGGAGACGAAGACGATGATGGCCAGCGGCATGAACAGGCCCATCAGGTTGCGCCGCGAGTCCACCAGGTCCCGCACGTACGCCCTGGCCGGGCCGCGGTCGCGGGGCATCAGGTAGGCGTCGTCGCCGGCGTTCATCCGCTCGCGGCGGATGGCCGCGGCCT
The DNA here is from genome assembly GCF_053591555.1 of Crossiella sp. NPDC003009. Taxonomy (NCBI): domain Bacteria; kingdom Bacillati; phylum Actinomycetota; class Actinomycetes; order Pseudonocardiales; family Pseudonocardiaceae; genus Crossiella; species Crossiella sp. NPDC003009. The sequence goes on from NZ_JBSFUA010000037.1 coordinate 544, forward strand.
TGCGCCGCTCCTCCTTGTTGCCCTTGGCGCGGCGCAGTGCCTCGCGCTGGGTGCGCGGCGGCGGCGGGACCGGTCCGCGCTTGCGCACCTCGGCCTCACGGCGCTTGGGCGTCGCCCGGCCCTTGCCCGGCGTGCGCGCCTTCTCGCCCTCGATGGGCTCGGCGATCTCGGCCGAGGGCGCCTGCTCTTCGGGCGCCGTGGCTGACTCGGTGCTGTTGCGACGGAGGAACCTCACGCAAACAGGGTAGGGCAGGGGCAAAACGGGCCGAGTACCGTCCGCCGTTATGACGGACAACTCAGGGCGAGTGGTGCTCATCGCCCCTGACTGTTTCGGCGGGACCCTCACCGCGAACGAGGCGGCCGAGGCCATCGCCGAGGGGTGGCGGCGGGGTTCGCCCGCCGACCGGCTCCTCCTTCGTCCGCTCGCCGACGGCGGCCCCGGTTTCGTGGACGTGCTGCACACCGCCCTCGGGGGCGAGCTGCACACGGTCGAGGTCACCGGACCGCGCGGCGAACCAGTCACCGCCGTGTGGCTGGCCCATGACGGCACCGCCTACCTCGAGTCCGCCCAGGCGGCGGGACTGCACCTGGTCCCCAAGGCGGAACGTGCGGCAGGCGCGGCCACCACCCGTGGGGTGGGGGAGCTGCTGCTGGACGCGGTGCGCGCCGGGATGCGCACCGCGGTGGTCGGGCTGGGCGGCTCGGCCACCACCGACGGTGGCGCCGGTCTGTTCGCCGCGCTGGGCGCGGGGCCGGTGGACGCGTTGGGCGTGCCGCTGCCCGACGGCGGCGCGGCGCTGGCGGACTGCGCGGGGCTGGCCGGTCGGCCGGACCTGGGCGAACTGCGGCTGGTCGCCGCCTCCGACGTGGACAACCCGCTGCTCGGCCCGACCGGCGCGGCGCACGTCTTCGGCCCGCAGAAGGGCGCGAGCCCCGACGAGGTCGAGCAGCTGGACCGGGCGCTGACCCGCTGGTCGGAGGTGCTGCTGGAGGAGCTGGGCGCCGACGTCGCCGGGCTGGCCGGCGCGGGCGCGGCCGGCGGGCTGGGTGGCGCGCTGCTGGCGCTGGGCGCGACCGTGGACTCCGGGGCGGACCTGGTCCGGCGGCTCAGCCAGTTGGATGAGGCGCTGGACTCCGCGGCGCTGGTGCTCACCGGCGAGGGCAGCTTCGACTGGCAGTCCCTGCGCGGCAAGCTGGTCAGCCGGGTGGCCGCGGGCGCGGCCGACCGCGGGGTGCCCTGCCTGGTGCTCGCCGGTCAGGTGAGCGTGGGCCGCCGCGAGGCCGGCGCGGCCGGGGTCGAGGAGTCGTACTCGGTCACCGAGCACGTCGGTTCTGTGGCCAAGGCGATGGCCGAACCGGCCGGTGGACTCAGCGGTCTGGCCGAGCGCGTGGCCGGTCAGTGGCGGAGCCCACAGAACTAACGCGGAGATATTGCTGTGCGACCATAGGAGTACGGGAACATCCCGGCTCAGGGCTGCGTTGCAGCTACGGTACGGGCCCGAGCGCCGACCTCGTAGGGAGAACCATGACCGCCGAGAACACCACGGCGACCGAAGCGCAGACGCACGGCGTCACGCTGACCGACGCCGCTGCCAGCAAGGCGAAGGCGCTGCTCGACCAGGAGGGTCGAGACGACATGCACCTGCGCATCGCCGTCCAGCCTGGTGGCTGTGCCGGCCTGCGCTACCAGCTGTTCTTCGACGAGCGGACCCTCGATGGGGACGCCTTCCGTGACTTCGGCGGCCTCAAGGTCGCGGTGGACCGGATGAGCGTGCCCTACGTGGAAGGCGCCGTGATCGACTTCGTCGACACCATCGAGAAGCAGGGCTTCACCATCGACAACCCCAACGCCGGTGGCTCCTGCGCCTGTGGTGATTCTTTCCACTAGTTCTGCTGGTAGCCCAGGGGCGCGAAAAACGGGACCGCGGAGTTCTCCGCGGTCCTTTTTCGTGTCCGCGAGCTCAGGCGCCGTAGTCGTCCATATCGCGGACCTGAGCCGTGCACACCTCGTTGACCTGCCACGATGCCTGGTTCCGCGGCAGCGGCAGCAGGTGCTCCGCCGGGCGCAGGGCGGGCGGAATCTCGGCGCAGTCGTGGATCAGCTCGGCCAGGGTGCTGGCGTCCGGAATCGTCACATCGAGGACGTTAGGACCGCTGATTGATGTGCGACAGCCTTACCACCAAGTAGTCTTCGGCTCCGGCCGTCTGCGACCGGAATGGGTGACGATGGCCTACCAGCAGTCGTCTCATAGGGAGCGCAGTACGTGCCTGTCGCTGTGACTGGAAGCATCGCCACCGACCACCTGATGCACTTCCCCGGCCGGTTCACCGACCAACTGGTCGCCGACCGCCTGGACCGGGTGTCGCTGAGCTTCCTGGTGGATGACCTGACCGTCCGCCGTGGGGGAATCGCGGCCAACATCGCCTTCGGCATGGGCGTGCTCGGCTACTCGCCGGTCCTGGTCGGCGCCGTGGGCGCCGACTTCGCCGACTACCGTTCCTGGCTGGAGCGGCACGGTGTCGACTGCTCGGGCGTGCACACCTCGGAGGTGAAGCACACCGCCCGGTTCGTCTGCACCACCGACGACGACATGAACCAGATCGCCTCCTTCTACGCCGGTGCAATGGCCGAGGCCCGCAACATCGAGCTGGGCCCGATCATCGACAAGGTCGGCGGCCTTGAGCTGGTCCTGGTCAGCCCGAACGACCCCGAGGCCATGCTGCGGCACTCCGAGGAGTCCAGGCAGCGGGGCATCGCCTTCGCCGCCGACCCCTCCCAGCAGCTGGCCAGGATGGACGGCGAGCAGGCCAAGCAGCTGGTCAACGGGGCGAAGTACCTGTTCACCAACGACTACGAGCTCCAGCTGCTGCTGCAGAAGACCGGCTGGTCCGAGGAGGAGATCCTCGAGCACGTCGAGCTGCGCATCACCACCCTCGGCGAGAAGGGCGTGGAGCTGGTCGGCAAGGGCCTGCCCGCGCCGCTGCACGTGCCCGCCGTGCCCGAGACGCACAAGGCCGACCCGACCGGCATCGGCGACGGCTTCCGCGCCGGTTTCCTGGCCGGCATCGTCGCGGGCCTGCCGCTGGAGCGGGCCGCGCAGCTCGGCTCGCTGATCGCGGTGCTGGTGCTGGAGGTGGACGGCCCGCAGGAGTGGGTCTTCGACCGCGAGTCCGCGCTGACCCGCCTCACCAGCGCCTATGGCGCGGACGCCGCCGCGGACATCGCCAAGGCGTTCAGGAACTAGTCAGCACCGCCTCCCGCATGTCGGCGAGGCGGGGCAGGAACTCCTCGGTCCGGCCGATCTGCGTGTGCAGGTCGGCCGGACCGCTGTTGCCGAGGTCGGCCAGCAGCGCGCTGAACGCCTCGTCGCCGTCCCGGCCGAGGATGGTCAGCGCGCGGGCGTAGGTGGCGACCAGCCAGAACACCGCCTCGCGGGGCAGTCCGGCGTCGATCAGCTCATGCGCGCCGTCGATCGCGATCGGACGGGCCTCCCGGCTGAGGTCGCTGGCGTAGCAGGGCAACGCGCCGCGGGCCGCCGGGTCGCTCGCGGCGGCTTCGACGGCCTGACTGGTCTCGTCGAAGATCACCGTCAGCGCGCCGAGGTGCTCCCGGACCCGCTCCGGCCGCAGGTGCGCGCAGCCCAGCGCCGCCAGCAGCTCCTCCTGCCACTCCGGTCTGCCCAGCTCGGCCAGCAGCGTCCCGGTGGCGGCGTAGCGCAGCCGGATGGTCGGGTCGCGCAGGGCCGCGGTGAGCAGCACGTGCGTGCTCACCCCGGTCGCGAACAGCCACCGCAGCACCCGCTCCGGCCAGGGCGCGGCCGCGCGGGCCGCGTCCAGCCCGGCACGGATGCGGTCCTCGGCGTGCGCGCAGCGGCGGCGGACCCAGCGCGGCGCGGCGAAGTCCGCGGCCACCGCGGCCTGCAACGCGCGCAGCCTGCCGGTGGGGTCGGCCAGCACGGTGTCCCGGCGCAGGCCAGCGGCCAGGTGGTAGTCGGCCAGCACCGCCTTGGGCGAGGCCAGCCGCGCCCAGCTCAGGTAGGTCACCTCCAGCAGCACGCCCCGGTAGCGGAACTTGCCCAGCTTCGGCGGCTCTTCGGCCCCGGTCACCACCATCAGGTCCAGGTCGGAGCTCGCGGGCAGCACCGCCTCCGGCGCCAGCGCAGCAGCCGAGCCCGCCAGGTACGCGCCGCCGAACCCGGGCTTTCCGGCGGCGTGCCCGGTGAGCCAGTCGGTCGCGACGGCCAGTGCCTCGGTCAGGGTGTGCGCCATCAGCCGCCCGCCACGGAGGGGATCACCTGGACCTCCGCGCCAGGGGGCAGCGGCGTGTCCGGGCCGTTGAGCTGTCGGCACTCCTCGCCGTTGACGTAGAAGTTCACGTAGCGGCGCAGCGTGCCCTGCTCGGTGCGCAGCCGCCGGTTCAGCGCCGGGTGGTCCGCGGCCAGCACGTCCAGCGCGCCGCCGAGGGTGGTCTGCTCCGGCAGGTCGAGGTCGAGGGTGGCGGCGCCGCCCGCGCTCGGGCGCAGCACGCCGGGCAGCAGCACGGTGACACGCATCGGGCTCACCGCCGGATCACGGCCGCGCGCACGCTCAGCACGTCCGGCAGGTGCTCGATGATCCGCTGCCAGCTGCCGCCCTCGTCCCGGCTGGCGTAGACCTCGCCGGAGCGGGAGCCGAAGTACACGCCGGGCACGCTCGCGTCGTCCACGCACAGCGCGTCCCGCAGCACCGTGGTCCAGAAGTTCTGCTGCGGCAGGCCCTTGGTCAGCGCGGTCCAGCTGTCGCCGGAGTCCTCGCTGCGGTACACCCGGCAGGCCCCGTCCGGCGGGAACCGGTTGGCGTCGGCGGTGAGCGGGAAGCCGTAGACCACCTCCGGCCGGTGCGGGTGCACCGCGATCGGGAAGCCGAAGTCGCTGGGCAGCCCGTCAGCGATGGAGGTCCAGTGCGCGCCGCCGTCCTCGCTGCGGTACACGCCGTGGTGGTTCTGCAGGAACAGCCGGTCCGGTTCGGCGGGGTTGCGCGCGATCTTGTGCACGCACTGCCCGAACTCCGGGTACGGGTCGGGCAGGAAGTAGGCCTTGATGCCGGAGTTGCTCGGCGACCAGCTCGTCCCGCCGTCCTCGGTGCGGTACACCCCGCCGGTGGACATGGCCACGGTGACCTGCCCCCGGTCGGTCGGGTGCGGCAGGATCGTGTGCACCGCCTGCCCGCCGTAGCCCGCGCCCCACTGCTCGCGGTGCGGGTGGTCCCACAGCCCCCGCACCATGTCGTAGGTGCGCCCGCCGTCGGTTGAGCGGAACAGCGCCGAGGGCTGGGTGCCCGCGTAGACCACCTCCGGCTGGTCCACCGGCCCGGCGGCCAGCTGCCAGACCCGCTCCAACGAGGTCCCGGTGTCCTCGGGGAAGGCCACCGGCGGGTGGTCCGGCTCCTGCCAGCTCGCGCCGAGGTCGTCGCTGGTGGCCACACTGGGCCCGAAGTGCTCACTGGCGACGCCGGCGAGCAGGCGGGGCGTGTCCCGGCGGATGTCCACGGCCACCGCGTAGACCTCGGTCATCGCGTGGTGCGGCCCGGACCAGGTCCAGTCCGCCCGGTCGTTCTCGCTGGTGGCCAGCCACAGCCCCTTGCGGGTGCCGACGGCGAGCACCACCTGTTCCTCAGGCACGACGTCCTCCGAAGTGATGTGGGTCACTGACGGATCGGAGGCTACGCGGACCCACCGACAATCTCGCGGCGACGGATCGGGCTCGTCGGGTCAGGGTCCCTCGGCCAAGCGGATGAGCCCCGCCTCGGTGCGGCGGAAGCCGCAAGCGTCGAGGTAGAAGCGCCGCAGCCGCGGCTCGAAGTCCACGTGCAGCCATTCGCAGCCCGCCGCCCGCGCCCGCTCCGCCGCCAGGCGGACGACCGCGGTGCCGATGCCGTGGTGCTGGTGTGTGCCCCTGGTCTTCGTGTCGAGCAGGAAGGCGTGCACGCCGCCGTCCCAGGCCACGTTCACGAAGCCGACCAGCAGGCCGGCGGCGTCCCTGGCGGCCACCCAGCCGAGGCTGTGCCGCTTGACCCGGCTCCACCAGCCGGTCTCGGCGGCGCCTCCGTGCGACTGGACGAGATCGGTCATCTCCTCCTCGGAGATGGGATCCCGCCAGCCGCAGGAGATCGTCGCGATCAGAGCTTGACCGGGTAGTGCGGTTCCGGGACCTGCACCGTGATGCGGCGTTCCACGAAGATGCCGTGCCACAGCATGAACACCAGCAACGCCCAGATCCGGCGGCTGTGGTCGAGCAGGCCGGAGCGGTGTTCCTCCAGGATGCGCAGCACCGCGTTCTTGTTGATCAGGTCGTCGGTGAGGGACTGGTGCACGATGTCGCGGGCCCAGTCGTGCATCTCGTCCTTGAGCCAGTGCCGGACCGGGACCGGGAAGCCGAGCTTGCGCCGGTTGAGCACGTGCGCGGGCACGATCCCGTGCATGGCCTGGCGCAGGGCGAACTTGGTGGTCTCCCTGGTGATCTTCTGGTCCTGCGGGATGCGCGCGGCCACCCGGAAGACCTCGGGGTCCAGGAACGGCACCCGCAGCTCCAGCGAGTTGGCCATGGTCATCTTGTCCGCCTTGACCAGGATGTCGCCCCGCAGCCAGGTGAACAGGTCGATGTGCTGCATCCGGGTCACCGGATCCCAGGCCAGCGAGTCGCGGTACCAGCGGGCGGTCACGTCGGTGTGCGAGATGCGCGGGTCGTGCGTGCGCAGCACCTGCTGGATCTGGTCGTCGCGGAAGATGCGCGCGTTGCCGTAGTAGCGCTCCTCCAGGGTCAGCGCGCCCCGGCGGAGCAGGTCCTTGCCGCGCACGCCTTCCGGGATGCGGCTGGAGACCTTGCCCATCACCGAGCGCAGCGCGCCGGGCACCTTCTCGAACGGGGCCAGCGACAGCGGCTCGCGGTAGATCGTGTAGCCGCCGAAGAGCTCGTCCGCGCCCTCGCCGGAGAGCACCACCTTCACGTGCTGGCGGGCCTCGCGGGCGATGAACCACAGCGGCACCAGCGCCGGGTCGGCCACCGGGTCGTCCAGGTACCAGGTGATCAGCGGCAGGGCCTGCATCATCTCCTCCGCGGAGACGGTGCGGACCACGTGCTTGACCCCGATCGCGGCCGCGGACTCCGCGGCCACGTCCACCTCGGAGTAGCCGGTGCGCTCGAACCCGGTGGTGAAGGTGATCAGGTCCGGGTTGTGCTCCTTGGCCAGCGCGGCGATCGCGGTGGAGTCGATGCCGCCGGAGAGGAAGGCGCCCACGGTCACGTCGGCGCGCATGTGCTTGGCCACCGAGTCGCGCATGACGCCCGCGATGTCCCGGTACAGCTGACCGGCCTCGGAGCTGGTGGTGATCGGGCGCGGGGCGAAGGTCGGCTGGAAGTACCGCTCGGTCACCACCTGGCCGCCGGGGGAGACGGTGAAGGAGGTGCCGGACTCGATCCGGCGGATCGTGGTGTGCAAAGTCTCCGGCTCCGGCACGTACTGCAGGATCAGGTAGTGCTGCAGCGCGGCCTGGTCCAGCTTGGGCGAAAGGCCCAGCGTCGGAGCCAGGTCGAGCAGGCTCTTCTTCTCGCTGGCGAAGGCCACCCCGCCCGGACCGGCCGCGTAGAACAGCGGCTTGATGCCGAAGGGGTCCCGCGCGCCGAAGACGACCCGCTTCTCCGCGTCCCAGATCATGAAGGCGAACATGCCGCGCAGGCGGCCGACCATGGACGGGCCGAGGTGGTGGTACGCGGCCACGATGGCCTCGGTGTCACCGTCGGTGGCGAACTCCGCGCCGAACTTGTCCCGCAGCTCCGCGCGCAGCTCCAGGTAGTTGTAGATCTCGCCGTTGAACAGGATCGTGTAGCGCCCGTTCGCGTAGTGCAACGGCTGGTGGGAACGCTCCACGTCGATGATCGACAGCCGGTTGAAGCCGAAGACCACGTCGTTGTTGTGCCAGGTGTCACTCTCGTCGGGACCGCGGTGGCGCTGGCACTGGAGCGCCCTCGCAACGCTGCCGACAGCCGTGCCGATGTTCGCGTTGTTGTTCTGGGCGGAACACACCAGTCCAAGCAGGCCGCACACGCTTCTCGCGCACCTCTCATGTCGACGACGTCGGCGCCCAGTATGCCCGCCGACACGCAGGTGTCCGGCTCACCCCGAACGGGTAGGCAGGCTAGTGCTGGGCTAGAGTCCCGAACTGATTGCGACGGCAGGTCAACCGCGCTGGTGCGCGGGTGGGCCGGGACCGTTTTCCAGCCTGTCACGAGGAGGCAGCGAGCAGTGGGCCGCAAGGAGGGCAACCGGGCAGCGCGGCTGGCCAAGGTCACCGGCCTGGTCAGCCTGGTGGGCGTCGCGGCCAGCGGCTGCTCCGCCGAGGAAGTGCTGCGTTTCGGGTGGCCGAAGGGGGTAACCCCGCAGGCCGAGGCGATGCGTCAGCTGTGGACCTGGTCCGTGATCGCCGCGCTGGTCGTCGGCGTGATCGTGTGGGCGCTGATCTTCTGGTCGATCATCTTCCACCGGAAGAAGTCCGAGGAGTTCCCGCGCCAGTTCCAGTACAACGGGCCGCTGGAGTTCGTGCTCATCGGACTCCCGATGGTCATCATCGTGGTGCTGTTCGTCTTCGCCACGCACGCGCAGAACGTGGTCACCAACAAGGACAAGACACCGGACGTCAACGTCAAGGTGTGGGCCTTCCAGTGGAACTGGGAGTTCGAGTACCCCGAGTTCAAGACCCCGGACGGCCAGACGGTCCGGACCACGGGCTCGAGCACCGAGATCCCGCTGCTGGTGCTGCCTGCGACCAAGGAAGTCCGCTACACGATCGAGTCGAAGGACGTCATCCACTCCTTCTTCGTGCCGGAGTACAACTTCAAGCGGGACACCATCCCGTTCCCGAAGCAGAACAGCCAGGACAACGTCTTCCAGAACTCGATCGACCACGAAGGCGCCTTCGTCGGCCGCTGCGCCGAGCTGTGCGGCACCTACCACGCGGTGATGAACTTCGAGGTGCGGGCGCTCCAGCCACAGGTCTTCGACCGGTACATGCAGCTGCGCACCAAGCTGAACCCGGCCACCGGCAAGCCGTACACCGCGGCCGAGGCGCTCACCGAGCTCAAGTGCGGCGAGTGGTGCGCCCCGCAGGCGATCAGGACCAAGCCGTTCGACACCAGCCGCACCTCCCGGAAGCCTTCGGGCGGGGACCGGTGACCACCCTGGTGAGCAGCGCAGAACTGGAGTTGAGGGAATCATGAAGGTCGAAGCGCGGATCTTCGAGTTCATCACGATCTTCTGCTTCGTGGCCGCGGTCGTCTACGGCTTCTGGGCCAAGGAGCCGGTGGGCACGGTGGCGCTTGTCCTCACCGGCGGCCTGACCCTGCTGTGCGGCACCTACTTCCGGTTCATCGCCCGCCGGATCGAGCCCCGCCCCGAGGACGTGGACGACGCCGAGATCGCCGACGGCGCCGGCGAGCTGGGCTTCTTCAGCCCGGGCAGCTACTGGCCGGTCGGCCTGGCCGCCGCGGCCGCCTTCACCGGCGTGGCAATGGCCTTTTTCCACATCTGGCTGATCGTGCTCGGCCTGGTCGCCGTGCTGATCATGGTGGGTGGCCTGCTGTTCGAGTACCACACCGCTGCGCCCAGCCACGACTGAGCGTTTCCGCATCGCCGACGGCGGGCGTTCCCCTGGTGGGGGCGCCCGCCGTTCGCGTTGGGGGAGGAGCTGACGGGTCTTCTCAATGTGACCGGTCGTCTTAGCCTGGCTAGCTGCCCAACGTGACCGGTCGTCTTAACCGGCTGGTGGGCGCAATGTGACCGGTCGTCTTAACCGGTTGGCGGGCATAATGTGACCGGTCGTCTCAACCGGGCTGGTAGGGCAATGTGACCGGTCGTCTCAGCCGGGCTGGTAGGGCAATGTGACCGGTCGTCTTAACCGGCTGGTGGACGCAATGTGACCGGTCGTCTCAGTTCGGCTGGCGGCGCCATGTGACCGGTCGTCTTAGGGTCGGCGGTGGCTGGGGGTGGCGGACACGTGCGGATCCGCCAGCAGCTCGGTGAGACGGGGGACGGCGAAGTCCACCAGCGCCCGTGCGGGCAGCAGGCGGCACTCGGCCGCACCCGCCCGGAACGGCTGGATCCCGGCCTGCTGCTCGAACTCCCGGCCCAGCACCGGGAAGAACCTGCCGTTGTCGTCGGCCACGTCCAGCGCCTCGCACCACACCCGCTCCCCACCAACCAGCAGCGGGAACCGGCGCAGCTTCAGCCTCGGCCGGGGCGCGCGGCTCTCCACGTGGTGCAGGAAGCTGTTCCGGTTGTGCCCGACGCCGATGAGCAGGATGTGCGCGTCCAGCTCGTAGAGCCTGCCGAAGGGTGAGTCCGGGCCCAGTGCGAAGGACAGCGGCTGGTGCGCCACAATCTCCGCCGCGCGCCTGCCGAGCGCGGTCACCGAGGCCTGGGGGTGGCTGCTGCGCAGCGCGTCCGGGCTGGTGCGCACGGCCTCGGCCACCGCGCCCATCGGCGAGGGCAGGTCCGGGTGGAACAGCGGCACCGCAGCCCGCTCGGCGCGGGTCCGCGCGTCCGGGATGCCCGCTTCCGGGGCCGGATCCGCCACCTGAGGGGTGAACGCGGGGGCGACCAGGGTTCCGGTGCCGCCGACCGCCTGGCGCAGTGAATCGGCCACGGTGGCGGCTCCGCCTGGCACGTGGCCGAGGCTGGACAGGGCGGCGTGCGCGACCACCGTCATGCCCTCGGCGATCCCGGCCCGCCGCCACGTGGTCAGCAGGCCGGGCCGGTCGGTCAGGACAGCTCCGACTTCAGCTTCTGGGTGAGCGTCACCCAGCGCGCCAGCAGCTCCCGCGCCGCGCCCGAGTCGATCGCCTCGCGCACCACGCCCAGCGCCCCGCGCAGATCGGCCACCAGGTCCCCGGACGGCCCCCGGTGCGCGGTGACCGCGCCGGCCGCGTTGAGCAGCACCGCGTCCCGGATCGCGTCCTGCCGGCCGGCCAGCAGCTGCCGGACCGCCTCCGCGTTGACCCCGGCGTCGCCGCCGAGCAGCGCCTCCGGGGTGGAGACCGGGATGTCCAGCTCGGTCGGGTCCAGGGTGTGCTTGGTGACCGTGCCCCGGTGGACCTGCCAGACGGTGCTGGTCGTGGTGGTGGTGAGCTCGTCGAGGCCGTCGTCGCCGCGGACCACCAGGACCGAGGAGCCGCGGTCGGCGAAGACCTGGGCCATCAGCGGGGCGGCCTTGGGGTCGGCGCAGCCGATCAGGCCCGCGGCCGGCTGGGCCGGGTTGGACAGGGGGCCGAGCAGGTTGAACGTGGTCGGGATGCCGATCTCGCGGCGGGCCGGGGCGGCGTGCCGCATCGCCGGGTGGAAGACCGGGGCGAAACAGAAGCCGATGCCCAGTTCGGCCACGCTGCGCTGGACGCCCGCCGGGGGCAGGTCGATGACCACGCCCAGGGCCTCCAGCACGTCGGCGGTGCCGCACTTGGAGGAGGCGGCCCGGTTGCCGTGCTTGACCACCGGCACGCCGGCGGCCGCGGTGACCAGAGAGGCCATCGTGGAGATGTTCACCGTGCCGGAGCGGTCGCCGCCGGTGCCGACGATGTCCACCGCGGGCACGTCGATCTCCACCCGGCGGGCGTGCGCGAGCATGCCCTCGGCCATGCCGGCCACCTCGGCGGCGGTCTCGCCCTTGGCGCGCAGCGCGACCACCAGGGCCACGGTCTGCGCGACGGTGGCCGCGCCGGACATCACCTGGTCCATCGCCCAGGCCAGGTCCGAGGTGGGGCAGTCGATCCGGGCGACCAGGCGGCCCAGCAGGTCCGGCCAGGTCGGCGCCGGGGCAGTGGTGTCCGGGTCAGCCGTTGTCCCGCTCATCGCGCAGCCGCCCCGTCCCGCTCAGCCCTGGGCCGCGGGCAGCCGCTGGGAGCGCAGCACCTCGGCCACGGTCTCGGCGGCGGCCAGCGGGTCCAGCGGGTGCACGAGCACCGCGTCCGCCTGGGACCAGGTGGCCAGCCACCGGTCGTCCTTGCGCCGCACCGCGATCACGATCGGCGGGCAGTTCGTGATCTCGTTCTTCAGCTGCCGGGACAGCCCCATGCCGCCGGTGGGCTGGGCCTCGCCGTCCAGGATGGCCAGGTCCACCCCGCCGGAGTCGGCCTCGACCAGGACCTCGGCGATGGCGCCCGCCTCGATGTAGCGCAGTCGCGGCAGGTCAGGCGCGGGCCTGCGGCCGACCGCGCTGATGATCGCCTCGCGCACCTCGGGGCGGTGGCTGAACACCAGGACGGTCAGGGTGTCGTTGCTCATCACGCGTCCTCTACGGCAGGTCGTTCGGGCAGTTGGATGCTATAGCCCGGCCGGGGACGAGCGGGCCGCGCCCTGTCCGCGGGGCCTCGCGCGCGGTGTGGGACAGGACACGATCGGGAACTCGGCCGGACCCGGCCCAGCGAGCCTCGGAGCCGCAGGACATAATGCGTCGCGTGACAACTGCTGCGCCCTCCATCGGCCAACGGGTGCACTCGCTGAACCGCCCGAACATGGTCAGCGTCGGCACCATCGTCTGGCTGTCCAGCGAGCTCATGTTCTTCGCTGGGCTCTTCGCCATGTTCTTCACGGTGAAGGCCCAGAACACGGGGAAGTGGCCACCGGACCCGACTGAGCTGAACCTGCCGTACGCCCTGGTCTTCACGACCATCCTGGTGGCGTCCTCGTTCACCTGCCAGATGGGTGTGTTCGCCGCCGAGCGCGGTGACGTGTTCGGTCTCCGGCGTTGGTACGTGCTCACCCTGATCATGGGCACGATCTTCGTCGGCGGTCAGATCGGCGAGTACTACACGCTGGTCACCGGGCACCACACCACCATCGCGTCCTCGGCATACGGCACGGTCTTCTACCTGACCACCGGGTTCCACGGCCTGCACGTGGTCGGCGGCCTGATCGCCTTCGTGTTCCTGATCTGGCGTACCAAGCTCAGCAAGTTCACGCCGGCCCAGGCCACCGCGGCGATCGTGGTGTCGTACTACTGGCACTTCGTCGACATCGTCTGGATCGGGCTGTTCGCCGTCATCTACCTCGTTCCCTGACGAGACGACTTCATCCCGAAGCTCCCACCCAAGGCGTACGCCCGAATTCGACTGCAAGGGTTGCCGCACTGATGACCACCAACAACGATCGGGCCAGGAAGCGGGCCAAGTTCCGGCGCCGCCTGTCCGGCCTGCTCGCCCTCGGTTTCGCGCTTGTCGGCGCGGGCGCGGCGTACGCCGGGTTCCTGCCCGAGCCGCACACCGCGCAGGCCCAGCAGGATCCGACCAAGATCCAGAAGGGCGAACAGCTCTACAACACCGCCTGCATCAGCTGCCACGGCGCGAACCTCCAGGGTGAGCAGGACCGCGGGCCGAGCCTGATCGGTGTCGGCGAGGCGGCGGTGTACTTCCAGGTCTCCTCCGGCCGCATGCCGATGGCCCGCCAGGAGGCGCAGGCGCTGCGCAAGCCTGCCAAGTTCAACTCCGAGGAGATCGACCAGCTCAGCGCGTTCATCCAGTCCAAGGGCGGCGGTCCGACGCTGCCCCAGGAGTCCGGCAAGGAGCTGCGCGGGGACAACTCCGCCCGCGGCGGTGAGCTGTTCCGGCTCAACTGCGCCTCCTGCCACAACTTCACCGGACGTGGTGGCGCGCTGTCCTCCGGCAAGTTCGCGCCCGCGCTCGACGGCGTGAGCGAGGAACAGATCTACGCCGCGATGCTCACCGGGCCGCAGAACATGCCCAAGTTCTCCGACCGGCAGCTCTCGCCGCAGGAGAAGAAGGACATCGTGGCCTACGTCAAGTCGGTCACCGACGGCAACAACAACCCGGGTGGCCACCCGCTGGGCGGGTTCGGCCCCGCCACCGAGGGCCTGGTCGCCTGGATCATCGGCCTCGCCGCCCTGATCGGCGTGACCGTGTGGATCGGGAGCAGGGCATGAGCGACCAGCAGGACAAGAAGACACCCAGCGACGCCGAGCTGGCGGAGCTGAGCCGCGACGAGCTGGTCACCCTCGGCCTGGCCGCCGACGGCGTGCACCTCAAGCACCGGGACCCGCACTTCCCGGTGCCGGGCACCAGGGCCGAGAAGCGCACCGAGCGCGGGGTGGCCGCCTGGTTCATCCTGGGCGCGCTGGCCGGGCTGGCCTTCCTCGGCGTGTACTTCGCCTGGCCGCACGAGTACGTGGCGCCGGATGAGCCGGGCAGCTTCTGGTTCGACCTGCACACCCCGATGCTGGGCCTGACCCTCGGTCTGTCCATCACCGGTATCGGCGTCGGCGTGATCGCCTACGCCAAGAAGCTGCTGCCGCACGAGGTCGCGGTGCAGGACCGGCACGACGGCGGTTCGGCGGAGTTCGACAAGCAGACCTCGGCCGCGCTGCTGGCCGACTCCGGGGCCAAGTCCGAGATCGGCCGCCGTTCGCTGATCCGGCGCAGCCTGCTCGGCGCGGGCACCGTGTTCGGCCTCGGTGTCGGCGTGTTCGCCATCGGCGGCCTGGTCCGCAACCCGAAGGCCTACGACGCGGACGGCCCGCTGGCCACCAGCGGCTGGAAGCCCAACTTCCCCGGTGAGAAGGTCTTCCTGCGCCGCGACACCGGCGACCCGCACGAGGTCGTGCGGGTCCGCCCGGAGGACGTGGAGCCCGGCGGCTTCGAGACCGTCTTCCCCTACCGGGAGACGGAGAAGGGCGATGACCACGCCCTGCTCAAGGCGCTGCGCCGCTCGGACAACCCGGTCATGCTGATCCGGCTGCGCCCGGGCCAGCTGGTGACCAAGCGCAAGGGCCAGGCGGACTTCAACTTCGGCGACCTGTACGCCTACTCGAAGGTCTGCACCCACCTGGGCTGCCCGACCTCGCTGTTCGAGCAGCAGACCGGCCGCCTGCTCTGCCCGTGCCACCAGTCGCAGTTCGACGTCTTCACCTACGGCAAGCCGATCTTCGGCCCGGCGACCCGGTCGCTGCCGCAGCTGCCGATCACCATCGACCCGGAGACGGGTTACCTGGTGGCGCGCGGCGACTTCATCGAGCCGGTGGGCCCGGCGTACTGGGAGCGTAAGCCATGAGTTCGATCACCACGCCGACCAAGCAGGCGAACGCGGCGTCCCGGGCGGCCGGTGGCGCGGCCAAGTGGGCGGACGACCGCTACCACGTGGCGGCCGGGCTCCGGCGGCAGATCAACAAGGTCTTCCCGACGCACTGGTCGTTCATGCTCGGTGAGATCGCGCTGTACAGCTTCATCGTGCTGCTGCTCTCCGGTGTCTACCTGGCGCTGTTCTTCGACCCCTCCATGGAGGAGGTCAAGTACGCCGGGGTGTTCACCAACCTCAAGGACGTGTGGATGTCGCGGGCCTTCGAGTCCGCGCTGCAGATCTCCTTCGAGGTGCGCGGCGGCCTGTTCGCCCGCCAGGTGCACCACTGGGCGGCACTGCTGTTCATGGCCTCGATCGTGGCGCACATGTTCCGGGTGTTCTTCACCGGCGCGTTCCGCCGCCCGCGCGAGGTCAACTGGATCATCGGCATCCTGCTGTTCGTGCTGGGCATGTTCGAGGGCTTCACCGGCTACTCGCTGCCCGACGACCTGCTCTCCGGTGTCGGCCTGCGCATCGCCTCCGCGCTGATCCTGACCATCCCGGTGCTGGGCACCTGGGTGCACTGGGCGCTCTTCGGCGGCGAGTTCCCCGGCACCGAGATCATCCCGAGGCTCTACACGGTGCACATCCTGCTGCTGCCGGGCATCATCCTTGGCCTGGTCGCGGTGCACCTGGCGCTGGTCTGGTACCAGAAGCACACCCAGTTCCCGGGTGTCGGCCGCACCGAGAGCAACGTGGTCGGCGTGCGCATCATGCCGGTGTTCGCGGCCAAGGGCGGTGGCTTCTTCGCCGTCACGGTCGGCGTCATCGCGCTGATGGGCGGGCTCTTCCAGATCAACCCGATCTGGAACTTCGGCCCGTACAACGCCGCGCAGGTCTCCGCGGGCAGCCAGCCCGACTGGTACATGGCCTGGACGGACGGCCTGGTCCGGTTGTGGCCAGCCTGGGAGATCTACATCTTCGGGCACACCATCCCGGCCTCGTTCTTCCCGTTCATGGGCAGCATCGGGTTCTGCGTCACCCTGGCGATCCTCTACCCGTGGATCGAGCGCAAGATGACCAAGGACGACGCGCACCACAACCTGCTGCAGCGGCCGAGGGACGTGCCGGTCCGCACCAGCCTCGGCATGATGGCCATCACCTTCTTCATGGTGATGATGCTGTCGGGCTTCAACGACATCATCGCGTACCAGTTCAACATCTCGCTGAACGCGATGACCTGGGCAGGCCGGATCGGGCTGATCATCCTGCCGCCGATCGCCTACATCCTCACCTACCGGCTCTGCCTCGGCCTGCAGCGGCACGACCGCGAGGTGCTGGAGCACGGTGTGGAGACCGGCATCATCAAGCGCTTGCCGCACGGCGAGTTCATCGAGATCCACCAGCCGCTGGGCCCGGTGGACGACCACGGCCACCCGGTGCCCCTGGCCTACCAGGGCGCCTCGGTGCCGAAGAAGATGAACGCGCTGGGCGCGGCCGGCGAGCCGGTCGCGGGCAGCCTGCTCCGCCCGGACCCGGCGGAGGAGACCACCGCGCTCAAGCGCGCCCAGCACGAGGGCGAGCTGCGCGGCGGCGACAACACCAGGGAGCTGACCGCGGGCAAGCCCGCGGCGCCCAAGGAGTAAGCCACAGCAGGAAGGCGCGGCCCGCGATCTCGTTCGCGGGCCGCGCCTTTTTTGTTGTTCGGGTGGCGAACTAGGACACGTCCTGTCCGCCTAGCTGATTAACGTCCTGATCATGACGAACGAGCGCACCCAGACCCTGGCCATGCTGGCCGAGACCCGCCAGACCCTGCTGATCACCTTGCGCGGCTTGACCGATGAGCAGGCCGGCGCCAGGAGCACAGTGAGCGAGCTGACCCTCGGCGGCATCCTGCGCCACCTGATCTCGGGCGAGCGGAACTGGACCAGGGTGCTGCTGACCGGCGACGGCACCCTGCCGGAGGGCATGATGGACGAGGACCAGTACCTGATGCCGGCGGACCGGTCACTGGCCGAGCTGCGCGCGGAGTACCTGGCGGTGGCCAAGATGACCGACACCGCCTTCGCCACCGTGGACCTGGACGCCAGGGTCCTGCTGCCGCAGACCCCGTGGTCGCCGCCGGAACCCCAGTTCTGGTCGGCCCGGCAGATCCTGCTGCACCTGTTCCGCGAGACCGCCCAGCACGCCGGTCACGCCGACCTCATCCGCGAGTCGCTGGATGGCGCCAGCACCACGGCACAGCTGGGCACGCCGGAGTGATCAGTCGACGCCGATGTTGAACGCGGCCTCGGTGTCGGCCTTGGAGTAGGAGCGGAACGCGATGTGCGTGTCGGTGTTGAGCACCCCGGCCACCTTGCCGATCCGCCCCGGCACCAGCTCGGCCAGATCCTCGTGCCTGGCCACCTGGACCACCGCGATCAGGTCCACGTCACCGGCGCAGGAGTAGACCTCCAGCACCCCCTCGAAGTCGGCGATGGTCTGCGCCGCCTCCGGGATGCTGGCGGCGTCGGACTGGATCAGCACGATGGCCTTGATCACGGTGTGCTCCTTGGGCGCTGAGGTGGTGGACCGATCGTAGCCAGCGGGTTCGGGACCGGATCGGTGGACGGGGGTCTGGGGCGCGCTGGAAGGCGAGGCGCGGGCGAGCTTCGAGGAGGAGTCCCGCGCGGCCCTGGCGTGGGCGGCCGAGGACTTCGACCTGGCCGCGGTGGATGCGGTGGTGTTGACTTCTCCACGCCGCACCCATCACCGGTGCTGGTCGACGAGGTCCGGCTCGCCGAACCCGCCCAGGGCGGGGCCGCGAAGTCCCACCCGCGTTAGGCGCACTGCCTGCGACCAATCGATCACCGCGCCCGCAGCCGGGACTGTGCGGACACGCCCCGGCAGTTGCCGCTAGTCCGCCCCCGCGTACCCGTGCCGCCCCGCCTCCGCGCGATCCAGCCACTCCCGCCACCGCGCCGCCGACCGCGCGGGCGAGCGCCACGGTTCCGCCGCGCGCACCAGCCGCGTCCCCGGCTGCTCGATCCAGCGCAGGATCACCCTGACCTCCTCCGCCGGCGCCCCGCGCAGCGGCCCGAGCCCGGGGATCACCGTCTCCGCGGCCAGCACCAGCTGTTCCACCACCGGCATCGGCGCCACGCCGCGGCGGGCGCCGCCGGCGGCGGCGAGGCGGCCGTGGCGGACGATCGCGAACTGCCAGCCGCCGGCGCCGTCGGGGCGGGCGGCGATGAGCTCGGGGATGGCGGCCAGGGCGGTCAGGCGCTGGCCGCGGTCCAGGCCTTTGAGCAGGCCCACGATCCGGTCCCGGTGCAGGCCTGCCTGCTCGAAGCGTTCGGTGGTGGCGTAGGCGCCGAGCTGGTCCAGGAGCAGGCGGACGGGTTCGTCGTCGTGGCCTGCCACCAGGGCGCGCATGGCGGCGACGGCGGGGGCGTAGTCGTCGGTGGACTGGTGGCCGGCGCAGGGGGCGGCACAGCGGTGCAGCTCGGCCAGGATGCAGGGGCGGCCCTGCGGGTTGCGGGCCGGGATGCGCTGGTTGCACTGGCGCAGCGGGATGGCCTCGTGGATGGCCTCCACCGCCAGGGTGGCCTGGCCCCGGCTGCCGAAGGGGCCCAGTGCGCCCTCGCGCGGGTTGGTCACCACGGACAGGCGGGGGAAGGCCTCCTCGGTCAGGGTGATCCACCAGGCGCGGTGCGGCTGAGTGGAGCGGCGGTTGTACCGGGGGCGGTGCGCGGCCAGCAGGCGCAGCTCGCGGACCGCGGCCTCCAGCGGGTGCGCGCACTCGACGTGGTCGACGCGTTCGGCGAAGGCGACCATGTCCCGGATGCGGGATCTGGTCTCGCCAGCGGTGAAGTACTGGCCGACCCGGCGGCGCAGGTTGGTCGCGGTGCCCACGTAGAGCACCTCCTCGCGCGGGCCGCGGAAGAGGTACACGCCCGGCCGTTCCGGCAGTCCGGTGGCCAGGCCGCGTTTGCCGCGCTGGGCCGGGGTGACCTCGGGCAGGTAGCCGAGCAGCTCCTCCAGCGAGTGCACGCCCAGCGGGCCGAGGCGCTCCAGCAGCGCGTGCAGCACGTCCACGGTGGCCTTGGCGTCATCGAGGGCCCGGTGGTTCGGGGTGACCCTGGCGCCGAAGAGGGCGGCCAGCGCGGACAGGCGGCAGCTGGGGGCCTCCTCGCGGGAGAGCACCCTGCGGGCCAGCCGGACCGTGCACAGCACCTGTGGCTTCGGCCACGGGTAGTCCAGCTGGGCCGCGGCGGCCTTGAGGAAGCCGATGTCGAAGGGCGCGTTGTGCGCCACCAGCACGGTCTTGGGGTCCCCGGTGGCGAACTCCAGGAACGCGGGCAGCACCTGGGCCAGCTTGGGCGCCTGGCGCACCATCATCTCGGTGATGCCGGTCAGCGCGACCACCTCCGGCGGGATGCCGCGCTCCGGGTCGACCAGGGTGCCGAACTCGCCGAGCACCTCGCCGCCGCGCACCTTCACCGCGCCGAACTCGGTGATCATGTCCGATCCCGGCCGCCCGCCGGTGGTCTCCAGGTCCAGCACGACGAAGGTCACCTCGTGCAGCGGGGTGCCGAGCTGCTCGAAGGACAGCTGCAGTGGGGTGGCCCTCGGGCTGTGCTGGCTCATCAGCTGCGACGGTAAGTCACCCCACTGACAGTTCCGTCGGCAGAACCGGACCACTGCAAAGGTTCTTCCTGGCCTGCGTTCAAGATCCACGGTTACGTTCGGGCTCATCAGCCATGGTGGGTTCGGAGGTCTTGGGAGTGGGCACGCGTAACGGGCGGGTACTGGAGCGGATCAGCCGCACGCTGGCCGCGGGGGAACGCCCCGACAGCTGGCAGGACAACCGGATCTCGTACTTCGAGAACATGCGCGCCGAGATGTCGATCCTGAACAAGACCGACGGCGGCTACTGGCACACCATCGGATGCACCCCGGCCGAGGCCAAGCTGGTCGAGCCGCTGGTGCTGCATTTCTACTCGCTGGTCTACCAGGGCGACATCATCTACGAGGCGGCCCAGCAGGCCGGTTCCAGCCGGGTCACCGACCACAGCTGGAAGACCCGCATGCAGGAGCTGCTGAAGAACCACAACCTCTACGACAGCCGCATCCAGGCCGGGGTGGACAACCTGGAGCGCTACTACGTCATGGAGGGCCAGCTGCTGCTGGGCGAGCTGCCGCTGACCGAGGAGGTCATCGAGGAGATCTCGTTCCTGCGCTCCTCGGACCTGCACGTGATGATCAGGGTGATGGACCGGCTCAAGGGCCGGACCCCGAACGAGCAGTTCTACCAGCTGCTCAAGGCCCCGATGGCGCTGTTCGACATCGGCGACGACTTCGACTCCTACGAGCGCGACATCGCCGACGCGAGCTACAACTCGCTGCGGCTCTACGTCGCCCTCTACGGCGTCGAGCAGGCCAAGGAGAAGCTGCAGGCGCTGCGGGAGCGGATCTGGGCCAGGGGCCTGGCCCTCTTCGGCGAGGTGGGCAAGCCGGCGCTGGTGCGCTACCTGACCAGCACCCCGCTGGTGAACCTGAACCTGCCGGTGGTGCCCGAGCTGCTCGGCACGCTGCCCCGCGCGGTGCTGGCCAAGCTGGCGGTCAGCGCCTACAAGCTGGAGGGCAACGGCGCCGAGGTGATCCCGGAGCCGATCGCCGAGTCCGGCCCGCTGGTACCGGTGTCCTGACCCAGCGGCTGACGCCACCACCACACACTTCAGCAGGGAGAAAGATCGTGACCGAGGCGGCGGTGCAGCGGCTCAAGGAACGGATGGTTCCCAAGGAGCCGCCTGCGGCCTGGCAGAAGCTGGACATCAGCTACCGGGACAGCATGCGGGCCAACCGCGCGCTGCTCTGGGACAACTGGGGCGCGCGGTACGCGCTGGGCTTCAGCAGGGGCGAGTTCGAGGTGATCCGCCCGTTCGTCCGGCACTACATCGCGCTGGCCTACCAGGCGGAGTCCGACCCGGCGCTGGTGGCCGAGCTGGTCACGCTGGCCGAGAGCTACGGCGTGCTCGACGAGCAGGTGCGGGCCGGACTGGCCGAGCTGTCGGAGTCCCTGGTCACCAGGGACCGGCTGCGGCGCGGCGAGCTGGCCGCGGACGAGAAGGTGATCACCGAGCTGACGCACAGCAGGGTCGCCGACGTCCGGGTGCTCAACCGGCTGCTCTACCTGCTGCGGGACCGCCCGGTGGACGAGGAGCACCTCGGCCTGATCGACCCGTGGCTGCGGTTGCAGGACCTGCGCGGCGACCTCGCAGGCTACCCGGAGGACATCGCCTGGGACCGGTTCAACCTGCTCCGGCTGTTCGTCCAGGCGCACGGCCAGAGCCAGGGCGTGCACAAGCTGCGCGCGTACCGGGCCGGCCTGCTGCGCCAGGCGCTGGGGCAGCTGCCCGGCGCGAGCACCGCGGCGCTGCGCAAGCTGCTCACCGCGGCCCTGCCGGATCTGGGCATCGAGCTGACCGCCTCGGTGGTGGCGCGGCTGCCGCGCGCGGTGCTGCTGCCGCTGCTGATCAACGTCGGGCGCACCTGGGACCTGGCCACCGCGCCGGTGCCCACACCGTTGCCCGAAGACGTGAACGCCCGATAGAAATCGCCGAAGGCACCAGCAGATCTGCGGGTGGCGAAAAGGGAAGTCTTTCCTCAAGTTTTCGTCAACCGCGCGGCGGCAACGGCGCACGCTGCTAGTTTCGCCCCAAGTTTCGAGGCGAGGAGTGCACCGTTGTCCAAGTGGGGACGGAAGTCGTTAGAAAAAATCAGGGATAACGTCTACGGCCGGTCTGCGCCCGAACTGTGGACGCAGAGCAGTGTCACCTATCAGGACAAGGTGACCTCGACCGCGCGGCTTTTCTCCTGCGGCGGGCTGCGCTACTGGGAGCTGCTCGGCGCGAGCAGGCTGGAGATCCGGCTGATCCAGCCGATCGCCTACCACTACCTCGCGCTGTGCAGCCAGGCCCGCCGCACGGAGGTCGCCGACGACTCCTGGAAGAAGGAGATCGAGGCGTTCTTCCGCAGCTACGGCGCCTTCGACAGCGACGTGCAGAAGTGCCTCTACGACCTCGAGCACGCCCGCACGCTGACCGCCTCGCTGCGCGCGGGCCTGCTCGAACCGACCCCCTCGCTGCTGACCGAGCTGAGCAGGCTGCGCGCCGGTGAGCTGCTCGCGCTGGTCAAGGTGATCAGCACGCTGCGCGGGCGGCCGCTGGCCGGGCACGAGCTGGCCGTCTACGAGTCCGCGGTGCGGCTGGCCCAGCTCGACGGCGACCTCGCCGACTACCCGGCCGACGTGCGCGCCGACCGGTACAACCACTACCGCGCGCTGCTGGCGCTGACCGGCCCGCAGCGGGCCGCGACCAGGGTGCGCGAGCACCGCCAGGACCTGCTCACCGAGACGCACCAGCGGCTGCGGGCGGGCAGGCTCGGCCGTAGCGGCCACCGCGAGCTGCGCACCTGGCTGGCCAGGCGGCAGGACCAGCCGTCCGTGCCGCAGCCGATCACCACCTCGGTCGCCGCGCGCGCAGAGCTTGCGTAGGCAAGCGCTTACATCTGCCCTGAACCACCAACCCACCTGGGGAAACGCAATGGTGCACGGCACTGCCACCGCCGAGGCGCTCCGCGAGCGCATCCTCGGCGCCGATGCTCCCGAGTTCTGGTCCACGACCCGGGTCACCTACCTGGAGTCGCTCAAGGCCAGCCGGGTCATGTTCCTCGACGGCTACGAGACGATGCTGCACCTGGTCGGGGTCAGCGAGGACACCGCGAAGGTGTTCGAGCCGCTGGTGATCCACTTCCTGGCCCTGGTCTACCAGGCCGACCTCGCCTATGAGGAGGCCCAGGTCAACGGGTCCTTCGAGGTCGACCTCGGCTGGCGGCGGGACATGGAGGACCTGCTGGAGGGCTACGGCCTGCTGGACGAGCAGGCCAGGGCGCGGCTGGACGACCTGCAGCGGTACTTCGAGCTGGAGGGGCAGCTGCTGCTCGGCCAGGTCGAGGTCACCGAGGACTCGGTCTACGAGGTGCTCTCCATCCGCTCCTCCGACATCGCGCTGGCCATCCCGCTGATGCTCAACCTGGTCGGGGTGGACCCCAGGATCGTGGACGAGCTGGTGCGGGTGAACAAGCCGCTGTACATGCTCTGGGAGATCGCCGACGACGTGCCCTCCTACGCCAAGGACGTGGCCGCGGGCAGCTACAGCACGATCCGGATGTACGCGAAGATCTTCGGCGCCGAGCGCGGCCGGGCCAAGCTGGAGGAGTTCCGCGCCCGGCTGGTGGAGCAGGCCTGCGCGGAGTTCGCCAAGGTCTCGGCGACCACGCTGCGAATCTTCGTCAGCTCGCTGGCGCCTGCCTGGCTGATGCCGCTGGTGCGCCGGATCCCGCGCGGACTGCTGGTGCGAATCCTCCAGTCTTCCATGCGCAAGGACAAGATGAGCAGGCCAGAATTACCCACAATGGTCGACGAGAACTGAGAGATTTACGCAATTCGGTCCGGCGTTGCTTTCCTGGCGCAAAACTGTCAGGAGCGCGCACTCAATTGTTGAATGGGCGCGCGGCGGCCTCGTCCCGGCGCGGGCGTGATCAGGTTGTTGCCGAAGCGTCGCCGAGCGTAACCACGGGCGCGCGCCGAGGGGGTTGACGGCGGCTAACCTTATGCGGGTGTTCCCGTTGCCCGCGCAGACCAGCCACGACCGGCCGGAACCCGACCCGGGTCCGTCCGCTGTGGACGGTGCGCCGCCGTCGGAGCCCGAGGTGGACTTCGACACCCTGCCGGAGGCGGTTCGGGTGCGGCTCGCCGAGCTCTCCGCCGAGGCGCTGGGCACCATGCCCCAGCTCGACATCCCGCAGCCGCTGCGGCCGGTGGCCCGGTTCGCCCCGGCCAAGCGGGCCAAGCTGGGCGCCGGGCCGCTGCTGGCCGCGCTGCGCGACTCCGCGGTCTTCCGCAACGCGGTGGTGCAGTGGTGCCGGGAGCACCGGCCCAGCACCCTGGAGCTGGCGCCCGGCGACCCGGTGGCCACCGCGGCCGCCGCGGTGCTGCTGGCCGATCCGGCCGCCCCGCTGCACGTGGAGCTGGTGGCCAGGCGCTCGGTGGACGCGCAGCTGCGGGCCGAGCGGGACGCGGCGCTGTCCCGGCTGGAGCGGCTGGAGGCCGAGCTGGCCAGGGTGCGCGCCGAGCTGGCCGAGGCCAGGGGCGCGGCCGAGCAGGTCCGGCAGGAGGGCGAGGCCGAGCTGGACCGGCTGCGCAAGCGCCTGCGCGAGCAGGGCGTGAAGCTGCGCCAGGCCAAGGACGAGGCCGAGGCGGCGCGGTCCGCGCTGAGCAAGGGACACGGCGAGACCGAGGCGGTGGTCGCCGCGGTCACCGCAGAACGGGACAAGGAACGGGAACGGGCCGAGGTGGAGCGGCTCAAGGCCGCCCGCGCCCAGGCCGAGGCCGAGGTGGCCAGGCAGTCCGCCCGCGAGGCCAGGCAGGCCGACGAGGTCCGGCTGGGCCTGCTGGTGGACACCCTGGCCGGCGCGGTCACCGGGCTGCGCAGGGAACTGGCCCTCGGCGGCAGCGGCCCCCGGCCCGCGGACACCGTGCGCGGGGCCACCCCGGCCTCGGGTGCGGTCGGCCGGGTGCAGGACCCGGCCGCGCTGGACCGGCTGCTGGCGCTGCCTGCCGTGCACCTGGTGGTGGACGGCTACAACGTGACCAAGACCGGCTATCCCGAGCTGACCCTCTCCGAGCAGCGGGACCGGCTGGTGCACCAGCTCGCGGTGCTGGCCGCGCGCACCGGGGCCGAGGTCACCCTGGTCTTCGACGGCGCGGGCGTGGTCGCGGTGCCCGCCTCCGCGCCGCGCGGGGTGCGGGTGCTCTTCAGCGACCCCGGGGTGCTGGCCGACGACGTGATCAGGGCGCTGGTCACCGCCGAGCCGGAAGGCCGCCCGGTGGTGGTGGTGACCTCCGACCGCGCGGTGGCCGACTCGGTGCGCAGGCGCGGTGCGCACCCGGTGCCCTCGGCCGTGCTGCTGGCCAGGCTCGGCCGGGTGTGAGTCCACCCATACCCGCTATACGTGTGGCGCTCGTCACTTTTCTCGGATGAACCATCCTGCAACCAGAAACCGTCCGTGTCGGTGCGTGGCCAGAGTTGATCTCTGGACAGGGCGAACACCGCAGGTCGCGCTGAATATAGTGAGCGACTACACAGCGCTGTTGTGTCGCTGGGTAACTACTCCGATCGGGCGGCCAGGTCACGGCCAAACATCGGCCGACCCCCGGCGGTGGACTGCGGGCCTCACTACTCGTAACCTGTCCGAGATCTCGCGGCGGACCGTCGTCCAACCGAGGGCGACACCGCGAGTCACCGCCGAATCGGCCTGTCGGGGGGCCGAACCGGGGACCCAGGCAGTTGGGGTGAATCGGGCGGGCCTTGATCGAAGGCGCCGCGCGTAGGGCGACTTCGGGCCCGAACCCGTCAGCTAACCCGGTAAGCGGTAGCGAGCACGAAGGAGTAGTACGCCACGTGGCGTCGCATCGACTCAAGCGCACGATGCGCGGGGCCCTCGCGGCCTCAGCAGTGGTCGTAGCTGTTGGCATCGCGCCGACGACCCCCGCGCTGGCCGACCCGGAACTGCCCGCCAACGCCTCCGAGGCGATGAAGCAGCTCCAGGAACTGGCCAAGGAGACCGAGAAGCTCGCGGAATCCCTGCACGAGGCCCAGGACGACCTCGACAAGAAGAACGCGGACCTGGCCAAGGCCAACAAGGAGGCCGAGGACGCCAGCAAGCTGGGCGCCCAGGCTCGCGAGCAGGAGCAGGCACTCCGCCAGGACGTCGACAAGGTCGCCGCCGCCGACTTCGAGGGCGCCCGGCTGAGCCAGGTCGAAGCGCTGATGACCTCGTCGTCGCCGCAGGTGTTCCTGGAGAAGATGTACGTGCTGGACCTGATCGCGGGCGACAACAAGGACGCGATCGACAAGCTGCACGCCACCATCAAGCAGGCCGAGGACGCGGCCAAGCGAGCGGTGGACGCCAAGGACCGCGCGCAGAAGGCCACCGACGAGGCCCAGCGGATCAAGGCCGAGCTGGACAAGCGCGACGCCGAGCTGAAGAGCCGCACGTCCAAGGTGAAGGCGCAGTACGACAAGCTCACCGCGGACGAGAAGAAGAAGCTCAAGGGGCCCGAGGACAACTCGGTCGTCGACATCCCCGGCAACAGCGGCATCGCGGGCGCGGCGCTGCAGAAGGCGCTGAGCAAGCGCGGCTCGCCCTACGTCTACGGCGACGAGGGCCCGAGCACCTTCGACTGCTCCGGCTTGGTCTACTGGGCGTACCAGCAGGTCGGCATGACGCTGCCGCGGTCGAGCTCGCAGCAGGCGCGGATCGGCACCGCGGTGCCGATCAACGCGATCCAGGCGGGCGACCTGGTGGCCTACAAGGGCCACATCGGCATCTCGGTCGGCAACGGCAAGATGGTGCACGCGCCCACCACCGGCGACGTGGTCAAGATCGCCCCGCTGCAGAGCGGGATCATCGCGGTCCGCCGGGTCGGGGTCGGGTCCTGACCCAGACGGGTAGGTAAGTCTGTTTTCCGCGGGGCCGTCACCGATCGGGTGTCGGCCCTGCGGCCATTCCCGTCCTAGGATGCAGCTGTGTCCGGGGTTGGCCGGTACAGGAGTTGGCTGGTCGCCGCGGTGGCCGCCGTGCTGCTTGCTGGGCTGGCCGTGGTCGCCACGCCGCAGGCCAGGGACGTCGTCGACCCCTCGCCCCAGGTCACCACCCTGGACGCGGCGGGCCGCCCGGTCCCCCCGGAAGCCCCGGCCACCTCGGCGGAGGCCCCGCGCGCGGCCGCGGTGGCCGAGCTGCTGCGCCGCAGGGCCGAGGCGGTGCTGCGCAGGGACGAGGCCACCTTCCTGGCCACCCTCGACCCCAACGCCGACTCCGCTTTCGGCACCGCCCAGCGCAACCTGTTCGTCAACCTGGCCGGGGTGCCGCTGAGCGGCTGGCGCTACCAGGTCGAGCCGGCCGAGGCGCTGGGCACCTCGGGGCTGACCTCCTACGCCCCCGACGCCGACGAGCTGTACTCGCCCAGGGTCGAGCTGAGCTACGCCATCGGCGGCGGCGACGCGGTGGCCACCACCCGGCCGATGGGCTACCTGTTCGCCCGCTACGGCGACAGCTGGTACCTGACCTCGGACTCGGCGCTGGAGGCCCAGGGCCGCCGGACCTGGCGCGGGCCGTGGGACTTCGGGCCCTGCCAGGTGCTGACCACCAACTCCGGCATCGTGCTCGGCCACCGTGCCAACCAGGCGCTGGCCCAGCGGGTGGCCAAGGAGCTGGACGCGGCGGTGCGCGCGGTCAGCGAGGTGTGGGGCCGGGAGTGGTCGCAGCGGGTGGTCGTGGTGCTGCCGGAGACCACCAGGGAGCTACAGGCGACGGTCGGCTCGGAGTTCGCGGTGGACTCCATCGCCGCGGTCGCCCTGGCCGACCGGGTGGACCACGAGCAGCAGCTGGTCGAGGGCGCCCGGATCGTGTTCAACCCCAAGACCGCCACCCGCCTGTCGGCCAGCGCGCTGCGGGTGGTGCTGCGGCACGAGATCACCCACGTGGCCGCTCGCGCCGCCACCGTGGACGGCGCGCCGATGTGGCTGCTGGAGGGCTTCGCCGACTACGTGGGCTACCGCGGCTCCGGCATCGCCCCCACCGAGGCCGCCCCCGACCTGACCCGCCGGGTGCGCGCCCAGGACGGCGTGCTGGACCTGCCGGCCGACACCGACTTCCGCTCCGGCGGCCAGCGCCTGGACGTGGCCTACCAGTCGTCCTGGTCGCTGTCGGCGCACATCGCCGAGCGCTACGGCGAGGCCACGCTGGTGGAGCTGTACCGGCGGCTGGCCAGGGCGGGCCAGATCGACACCGCGGGACAGGACCGGATACTCCGCGAGATCCTCGGCGTGGACCGGGCGAAACTCCTAGTCGGTTGGCGAGAGTTCCTGCGCAAGACCTACAACTAGTGGTTCGGCCCGGAGCCTTCGCCTGGTCTCGACCGCACCACGACGCGACCGGCGGCGTTGCCGGGGCACCCACGTACGACCCGGTACGCGGATGCCCCGGCGCCTTGCCGGACGCGCCGTGGCACGGCCGATACCAGGCGAATACTCCGGGCCGAACCACTAGGGTTCGCCCCGTGCGCCGCACCTTGCTGGTCACCAACGACTTCCCGCCCCGTCCCGGTGGCATCCCGGCGTACCTGCACTCGCTGGCCACCGCGCTGCCCCCGGACAGCCTGGTGGTCTACGCCCCGGCCTGGGACGGCCCGGTGGGTTCGGCCGCGGACTTCGACGCCGCGCTGCCGTTCCCAGTGATCCGGCACGCCAGCCCGCTGCTGTTACCCGAGCCCGAGGTGGTGGCCAGGGCCACCGACATCCTGCGCGCCGAGGGCTGCACCGCGGTGTGGTTCGGCGCGGCCGCCCCGCTGGGCCTGCTGGCCGCGCGGCTGCGGGTGGCCGGGGCGCGCCGGGTGGTGGCGTGCAGCCACGGCCACGAGGTCGGCTGGTCCATGTTCCCCGGGGCGCGCTGGGCACTGCGCCGGATCGGCGCGGCCGCGGACGTGGTCACCTGCGTGAGCCGGTACACCCGCTCGGCCATCGCCTCCTCCTTCGGCCCGCTGGCCGCGCTGGAACACCTGCCGGCCGGGGTGGACGCCACCTACTTCCGTCCGGACTCCGTTGCCCGCCAAGAGATCCGCCGCCGCCACCGCCTCGGCGCGGCCCCGGTGGTGCTGTGCGTCTCCCGCCTGGTCCCGCGCAAGGGCCAGGACGCCCTGATCCGCGCCCTGCCCCGGATCCGGACCCAGGTCCCCGGCGCGAAGCTCCTGCTGGTCGGCGGCGGCCCGTACCACAAACGCCTGCGCCGCCTGGCCAGACAGTCCACTGTGGACGAACACGTGATCTTCACCGGCGCGGTCCCGATGACCGAGGTCCCCGCCTACTACGCCGCCGCCGACGTCTTCGCCATGCCCTGCCGCAAACGCGGCTTCGGCCTGGACGTCGAAGGCCACGGCCTGGTCTTCCTGGAGGCCGCGGCCAGCGGGCTGCCGGTGGTGGCCGGGGACTCCGGCGGGGTGCCGGAGACGGTGCGGGACGGGGTGACCGGCAGCGTGGTGGACGGGCGCTCGGTGCGCGCGGTGGCCGAGTCGGTCGGGCGGCTGCTGGGTGATCCGGAGCTGGCGGCGAGCATGGGGCGGGCCGGGCGGGAGTGGATGCGCCGGGCCTGGCGCTGGGACGCCGCCGGGGCGCGGCTGGCGGGTTACCTGGACGGCTGAGCCGCGCCCAGCTCGGCGAGCAGCGCGAGGGTCTGCCCGGTGCCGCCCTCGTAGCCGGTCTCCTGGAAAGCGGTCAGCGCGGCCCGCGCGTGCTGGGCCGCCGCCGCGGTCGCGCCCAGCCGCTGTTCGGTCCTGGCCAGCGCCAGCAGGCCGCGGGCCTCGAAGGTCCGCTGGCGGGTGCGCCGCGCCAGGGCGACCGCCGCTCTGGCGAGCCGCCGGGCCTCGGGCAGCTCGGCCAGGTCGAGGTGGGCCAGGGCGTTCCCGAGCAGCGCCTGTGTCATCTCCTGGAACTGGCCGAGCGGGGCCGCCTGCTCGTAGGCGGCCGCGAAGCGGTCGGCGGCGAGCCGGGGCCGTCCCCGCCGGTGCTCCGCGATGCCCTCGGCGACCAGGCCGTAGGCGCTGTTCAGCCTGCGCCGCACCGGGGACGGGTCGGTTCGCAGCGCGTTGATCTGCCGCTGCGCCTGCTCGTACTCGCCCAGCTCCGCGTAGGCCTCGGCGATCAAGCCGGTGCCGACGGCCTCCGGGGCGGCGATGCCCAGCTTCCAGCGCAGGTCGCGGCTGCGTGACAGGCTGCGCAGGGCCAGTTCGGGCCGCCCGAGGCGGACCTGCTGGTTGGCGAGGTCGGCCAGGGCGAGCGTCTCCAGCCCCGCCGCGCCGAGCTCGGCGAAGATCTCGATCGCGGCGGAGACCTGCGCGCCGGACTCGGCGAGGCGGCCCAGTCGCATGGTCGCCGCACCAAGATGGGTCAGCGCCACCCCTTGGACCAGCCGCGAACCCGCCGCGGTAGCCAGCTGGTGGGCGCGCTCGAAGTACACCTGGGACCGGTCCAGCCGCCCGGCGAGGCCGTGGGCGTGGCCGATGCGGATCAGCGCGAGGGCCTCGCCCGCCGGCAGGCCAAGCCGGGTGAAGACCAGCTTGGCCTCGGTGCCCAGCCGCACACTGGCGCGGTAGTCCCGCAACCAGAGCAGGATCTCACTCAAGATGACCCGCGCGTCCGCGCCCGGCCGGTGCGCTCCGGCCCGGTCCGCCGCTTCGACGGTGCGCCGGGCGAGGATGACCTGTTCGGCGTGCTGGTACTGGATGTAGAACACCCGCAGCAGCGCGATACCCAGCATCGCGCTGCGCTCAGGATCGGCGCTGGCGGCCCGCCCCTGCACCCCGGTCAGGGTGGCGAACTCGGTGTCGAACCACTCCAGGCCCTCGGCTGCGGTGCGCGGCCGCGGCCAGGCCCGCTGCGGCGACCAGTCGTCGAGCGCGGTCTCGGTACGCGGCCCGTACAGCAGGCCGGTCAACTGCACCGTGCCGGTCAGGCAGTGCTCGAGCAGCCGGTCCTCGGCGGCCGCCCGGTCCGCTGGGGCGTCCTCCGCCTGGTGGCGTTCCGCGGCGTAGAGGTGGAGCAGGTCGTGCGCGCGGTAGCGGCCGGGCCGGTACTCATCGAGCAGGTGCGCGTCGGCCAGTTCGGCCAGCGCGGCCCCGGCCGGTTCCCCGGCGAGCGCGGTCGCCGTCGGTTCGGTGAGGTCGGAGCCCGGCGTCACGCTGGATAGCCGGAACATCCGGCGGGCCGGCGCGGACAGCGCGCGGTAGGACAGGTCGAAGGCGCGGCGGACCACGGTGTCCCGGTCGTCGTCGATGGCCAGTTCGGCGAGCCGGTCGCGGCCGGCCAGCCGGTGCAGGTAGGTGCCGAGGTCGGGGGAGGACAGGCCCGCGATGTTGGCCGCGGCCACCCGCAATGCGAGCGGGAGGCGGGCGCACAGTTCGGCCAGGCGGTCGGCCTCGGCCGGGTTGGCTTCGACCAGGGCCGGACCGAGGACGCGGCGGAGCAGGCTCCTGGCTTCGGTATGGCTGAGCACGTCCAGGGTGATGCGGCGGCATTCCGGCAGGCCCGGGATCACGCCGCGGCTGGTGATCAGGGTTCGGCAGTGCTTGCCGGTGGGCACCAGGGGGGCGACGGTGGTGGCGTCGGCGGCGTTGTCCAGCAGGACCAGGAAGCGGCGGTCGGCGAGCAGGGACTGGTACAGGCGGGCGCGGCCCGGTTCGTCGGCGGGGATCTCGGACTCGGTGAGGCCGAAGGCGCGCAGGAAGCGGGCCAGCACCGCGAAGGTGGTGGGTTTCTCCTCGGGGGAGTAGCCGCGCAGGTCGACGTAGAGCTGGCCGTCGGGGTAGCGGTCCTTGAGCAGGTGGCCGATGTGCACGGCCAGCGCGGTCTTGCCGACGCCGGGCTGGCCGTAGATCACCGTGCAGCCGTGCGGGGCGGTGGTGATGGCCTCGACCAGCTCCGCGCGGCCGACGAAGTCGTTGATGTCCAGCGGGAGCTGGTGGATGGGCAGGCCGCCGCGCGGCGCAGGGGGCGGGGTGGTGCGGGGGAGCTGTTCGGTCAGGATGGCCTGGTGCTGGGCGCGCAGTTCCGGGGACGGGCGGATGCCGAGCAGGCTGCTCAGGGTCTCGCTCGCGGTCTGGAAGGCTTGCAGCGCTTCGGCTTGGCGGCCGGAGCCGGCCAGCGCGAGCATCAGCTGGGCCCAGTGCCGTTCGCGCAGCGGGTCCTGGGTGGTCAGCTGTTGCAGCTCCGGCACCAGCTCGGCGTGCCCGCCCAGCGCCAGGTCCAGGTCGATCCGGCGTTCCAGCGCCCGCTGCCGTTCGGCTTCCAGGCCGGCCGCGGTGACCCGCAGGGCGGGGGAGAAGACGTCGGAGAGCGCGGGGCCGCGCCACAGCGCCAGCGCGGCGCGCAGGGTGGCGCGTTCGGCGTGCGGGTCGCCGCCGGCTTCGGCGACCAGGGCGCGGAAGCGGTGCAGGTCAACGGAATCGGGCGGGACATCGGCCAGGTAGCCGGTGGCGGTGGTGCGCAGCACCGGTTCGGGCAGGGTGGCGCGCATGCGGCGGATGTAGGTCTGCAGCGCGTTCTTCGGGTTGCGCGGGGGCTGCTCCCACACCTGCTCGGTCAGCTCGGTGATGCTCACCGGGCGGCCGGGTCGCAGCAGCAGCGCGGCCAGCACGGTGCGGTGCTTGCCGGGCAGCGCGGGCAGCAACGCTCCATTGTGGACTGTCTCGGTGGGGCCGAGCAGCCGGAACTCCAGCGTCACGGGGTGGCTCCGTGCTCGTCCAGCCTGGCCCGGACGGCGCTGGTGTCCACCACGCCCATGGCTACGTAGTGTGCCAGCGCCTGTGTCCACAATGGACAGGCGACACGCGGGCCGTGGGTGGCCAGCCTGGCCTGGCCGAGCACCTCCAGCGCATGCGCCTCACCCGGCCGCCTGCCGGTCTCCCGGTGCACGGCGATCGCAGACTCGGCCAGTCCGGCCGCGGTCTCCGGCTCGCCGAGGTCCAGCCGCACCATGGCTAGCTCGGTGAGCGCGTCGCCGAGCGCGGTGCGCAGGCCCCTGGTGCGGGCCATCAGCTCGCCCTCCTCGGCGTGCGGCAGCGCCGCGGCCGGGTCGCCCTGGCCGCGGTGCACCGCGGACACGCCGAGGCAGATCAGCACCGGGACCGCGGGGTGGCCGCCGGAGGTGCTGGCCAGTTCGCGGGCGGCCCGGTAGTGCCGCAGCGCTTCGGTCCACTCCCGGTGCGCGCGGTGAATGGCCGCGATCAGCGTGCGGGTGGCCGGTTCCAGGCGGTCCCGTGAGCTGCCCGCCTCGCTGGCCAGCACCCGGTCCAGGTGCACCCGCGCGGCCGCCACATCGCCCTTGGCCAGCTCGTACCGGGCGCGGGCCTCCTCGACCAGGCGCTGCTGCAGGCGGCCGAGGCGCTGGGCCAGCCGCTGCGCCTGGGTCAGCCGGCGGCCGGCCTCGGCGAACTCGCCCACCCCGGCCAGGGTGTCGGCCAGGCGCACCAGGCACAGCGTCTCCGACTCGTGCGCTTGCAGCCGGTGCGCGATCTGGCAGGCGTGCTCGATCCGGGCGACCGCCTCGGGTAGTCGGCCGACCGCGACGTAGGCCGAGTGCAGGCCCTGGCTGGCGTAGCCCTCGCCCGCCGGGAACCCGGCCTCGGCGCTGAGCCGGATCGCCTCGGTGTAGCGGGCGATCGCCCGGTGGAAGCGGGTGGCGACCTCGTAGGCCATGCCGATGTTGGTCAGCGCCATGGCCTTCCCCGAGCGGGAGCCGATCTCGCGGTAGCGGCACACCGCCAGCGCGCCGTGCCGCACCGCCTCGGCCACCCGCCCGTACACCGACAGCGCCCCGCTGAGCGCGTTGTGCATGTCGGCCTGCCCGAGGACCAGGCCCTGCCGCCGCGCCGAGCGCAGCCCGGCCTCGCAGCTGAGCACCTGCTCCTCGAAGTGCCCGTTGGTCCAGAAGTGGGTGGTCAGCGCGGTGGCCAGGGCCACGCACAGCTCGTCCGGCTGCTCCTGGGTGGCCAGCACGGCGGCCACCAGGGTGGCGCGTTCGGCGTCCAGCCAGTGCTTGGCGCCGTCGGAGTCGGTGAACGGGGCCTGCTCGCCGACCACCACGTCCGCGCGCGGGGCCTCGGCGTAGAGCAGCAGGGCGGCGTAGCTCGCGCAGTCCAGCAGGTAGGCCAGCAGCCGCTGCCGGGCCGCGGCCACCGCCTCCGGCGGGTCCTCCAGGTCGCGCTGCCTGCCGGTGTAGAGCCGGAGCAGGTCGTGGAACTGGTAGCGGCCCTCGCGGTGCTCCTGCACCAGGTGCGCGGTGGCCAGCTGGGCCAGCAGCTCGGCCGCCTCCGCCGGGGTGCACCCGGTGAGCACGGCGGCGTGCGCGGCGGTGAAGTCGGGGCCCGGCACCAGGCCGAGGTCACGGAAGACCCGTTGCGCGGCAGGGGAAAGCGTGGCATAGGAGAGGTCGAAGGCGCGGTGCACGGCCGCGTCGTCGTCGCCGTCGATGGCCAGCGCGGCCAGCCGGTTGCCGGTGGCCAGCTCGTGCACGTAGCCGGGCAGGTCCGGCTCGCCGCGGACGGTCAGGTTGGCCGCGGCGATGCGCAGCGCCAGCGGCAGCCGCGCGCACAGCCCGGCCAGCTCGGCGGCGGCCGCGCGGTGCTCCGCCAGGTGTTCCGGGCCGAGGATCGCGCCAATCAGGTCCAGGGAGTCCTGTTCCCCCAACGGATCCAGCCTGATCCGAAGACAGTCCACAGTGGACAGAGCGTTGCGGCTGGTGACCAGCGCGGCGCAGCCGGGGGTGTCCGGCAGCAGCGGCAACAGCTGGGCGGCCGAGCCCGCGTTGTCCAGCAGCACCAGCACCCGCCGCCCGGCCAGCAGCGCCCGGTAGCGGCTGATCCGGTCCGCGGTGCGGTAGGGCACCTGGTCGGCGGGCACGCCGAGCGCACGCAGGAACTGGCCGAGCACCTGGGCCGGGTCGAGCTGCTCGCCGGGGCAGTAACCGCGCAGGTTCACGTAGAGCTGACCGTCCGGGAAGGCCGGGCGCAGCAGGTGCCCGGCGCGCACCGCGAGCGCGGTCTTGCCGATGCCGGGCTGCCCGCACACCAGCACCCGCCGCTCCCGCCGCCGCGCCAGCAGCTCGCCCAGCTCGGTCAGCTCGGTCTGGCGGCCGGTGAAGTCACTGATGTCGGAGGGCAGCTGGCAGGCCGGTCGCCACAGGTCGGCCGCTGGTGCCGGCGCGGCCAGTCCCGGGGCGTTGGTCAGCACCGCCTCGTGCGTCCAGCGCAGCCTGGCCCCCGGCGAGATGCCCAGCTCGGCCTGCAGGGTGGCCGCCGCGGTGGCGTAGACCTGCACCGCCTCGGCCGGGCGCTGGGCGCGGTAGAGGGCGACCATCAGCTGGCTCCAGAACACCTCCTGCACCGGGTGCCGCCGGGTGAGCAGCTGGAGCTCGCCGATCACCGCGTTGTGCTCGCCGCGGTCCAGGTCCAGCTGGATCCGCCTGGCCAGCGCGGTCAGCCTGCGC
The DNA here is from genome assembly GCF_053591555.1 of Crossiella sp. NPDC003009. NCBI lineage: Bacteria > Bacillati > Actinomycetota > Actinomycetes > Pseudonocardiales > Pseudonocardiaceae > Crossiella > Crossiella sp. NPDC003009. Next base: position 35,776 of record NZ_JBSFUA010000037.1, read on the forward strand.
TCCTGCCAGCGGGCCGCCTCCGGCTCGGTGAAGCCCGGCGCGGGCACGTCGGCGAAGGGCTCGCCGTGCCACTGGGCCAGCGCCGCGGTCAGCTCGGTGTGCTCCACCGCGGTGTCCTGGGCCTCGTCCGCGCGGCGCAGGTGCGCGGCGAACCGGTGCAGGTCAACGGCTTCCGGTGGCACGTCGAGCAGGTAGCCGTGTGCCACGGTGCGGATCACCTCGGCGCCCAGGCGCGCGCGCAGCCGCTGCACGTAGGTGTGCACCGCGCCGCGCGGGTTGCGCGGCCGGGCGGCCTCCCTCGGCCATAGGTGGCCGGCGATGGTGTCCGCGTCGATCGGCTTGCCGGGACTGAGCAGCAGGCAGGCCAGCAGCACCCGGTGCTGGGCCGCGCCGATCCGCAGCACCCGGCCGGCACTGCTCACCTGCAACGGACCGAGGATCTGGAACTCCAGCCCGGTCACGCCACCACCCCCCTTCCGCTCAACCTGTCTACTCGACCCCCGCTGGCTCGCGCTGGCGCCCCCACACCAGCGTGAACAACTCCCGCGCCCGCGCCAGGTACGGCGCCGCGGCTTCGGCCTCCGCGCCGCGGCCCAGTCCCTCCGCGATGAGCAGCAGGGTGCGGGCCTCGCCGAGCCGGTGACCGGTCTCCACGTGCACGTCCAGCGCCTGCTGCGCGGTGGACAGCGCCGCGGCCAGGCCGTCGGCGCCCAGCGGGTCCGCGGCCAGCCAGGCGGCGGCCAGCGCGGTGAGCGCCTGGCCGACCTTGACCCGGCGGCCGGCGGCCCTGGCCACCCGCTCGGCCTCCCGCCCGCAGTGCAGCGCCTCCTCGACCGCGCCTGCCGCGGTGTGCGTCTGGGTGAGCACGATCAGCGCGTCGATCTCGGTGCTGGCGTGCGCGATGTCGCGGGCCAGGCCGAGTGAGCCGGTGGCGGCGCGCAGCGCGGCGGCGTGCTCACCGGCGGCCAGGTGCAGCGCGGCCTGGGTGCACAGGGTGTCGCACTCGGTGCGCCGGTCGTCCACCGCGCGCGCGTTGGCCAGCGCGGCCTCGGCGTGCCGGGCGGCTTCGGCGTGCTCGCCGAGGTCCAGGTGCACCTTGGCCAGGGCTTCCTGGGTGTTGGCCTGGTCGTAGCGGGAGCCGTGGTCGGCGTAGAAGGCCAGCGCCTCGGTGAGCTGGTCCGCGGCCAGGCGCAGCTGCCCGAGGTCGGCCAGCACGATGGCCAGGTTGACCAGGGTGCTGTAGGCCAGCGCCCGCGCGCCCAGTTCGCGGTGCAGGTCGACCGCCCGGTGCAGGTGCCCGGCGGCTTCGGCGAGCCTGCCGAACACCGCGTGCGCGATGCCCAGGTTGTTCAGCGTGGTCGCGGTGGCCGCGGTCTTCGGGCGACCGGCGCGCAGGGCCAGCGCGCGCTGGAAGTGCTCGACGGCCTGCTGGTAGTCGCCGCCGTTGCTGTGCGCGGTGCCGATGTTGTGGTGCATGGTCGCGGCCGCCTCGGCCTCGCCGTGCTCCTGGGCGGCGCGCAGCGCGGCGTGCCCGGCGGCCAGCCACTCCGCGGTGTGCCGGTGCGCGTAGAAGTACAGCCGCAGCGAGTCGATCAGGTGCCAGGCGGTCTCCGGCGGCCCGTGGCCGGCGGCGTGGTGCACCGCGGCGAGCAGGTTGGGCCGCTCGGTGTCCAGCCAGGCCAGCGCCTCCTGGCCGGTGGCGAACTCGGGCGCGGGGACCTCCTCGGTGTCCCTGGTGAGCAGCAGCGCGTCCGGGTAGAGCCGCCGGATGGCCTGGTCCGCGCCCCGCAGGTAGCCGGCGAACAGCCGCTGCCGCGCGGCGGCCAGCTCCCCGGCGCTGTCCTCCTCCTCGCCCAGGTCCTGGGCGTAGCGGCGGAGCAGGTCGTGGAAGTGGAAGCGTCCAGGCGAGTGCTGGCCGACCAGGTTGGCCGCGGCCAGGCGGTCCAGCAGGCGGTCGGCCTCGGCCAGGTCGACATCGGCCAGTGCCGCGGCGGCCAGCGCGGTGAAGTCGGGGCCGGGGACCAGGCCGAGGTGGCGGAACAGGCGGCGGACGTCGGCCGGCAGCGCGGTGTAGGACAGGTCGAAGGCGGCGTGCACCGCGGCCTGGTCGTCGCCGTCGATGCTCAGCGCGGCGATGGTGCCTGCGCGCAGCTCGTCCCGGTAGCCGCCCAGAGTGTGCCGGGGGTTGCTGACCAGGTTGGCCGCGGCGATCCGCAGCGCCAGCGGCAGCCGGGCGCACAGCTCGGCCAGTCCGTCGGCGGCGCTCGGCTCGGCGGCGATCCGGTCCGGCCCGAGGATCGCGGCCAGCAGGTCCCGCGCCTCCGGCCGGTCCAGCACCTCCAGGGTGAGCCTGCGCGCGCCCTGCAGCGCGGTCAGCCCGCGCAGGTCGTCCCGGCTGGTCACCAGCACCCCGCAGTGCGGCTCGGCCGGCAGCAGCGGGCGGACCTGCTCGGCGGCGGCCGCGTTGTCCAGCACCACCAGCACCCGGCGGCCGGTGAGCAGCGACCGGTACAGCGCGGCCTGCTCCTCGATCTCGGTCGGGATCTGCTTCTGCGGCACGCCCAGCACCCGCAGGAAGTGCGCCAGCGCCTCGGCCACGGTCATCGGCTGGCTGCTGGCGTGCCCGCGCAGGTTGATGTGCAGCTGGCCGTCCGGGAAGCGTTCGCCCAGCCGGTGCGCGGCCCGCACGGCCAGCGCGGTCTTGCCGATGCCCGGCGGGCCGGCCAGCACCACGATCGGCGCGGCCGTGCGCGGGGCGGAGCTGGACAGCAGCTCGCCGATCCGCCGCAGCTCACCGGCCCTGCCCACGAAGTCGGCCAGGTCCGGCGGCAGCTGGCGGAGCACGCCCTGGCGCGGCTGGGCGGGCAGGTCGGCCGGTGGCTCGACCGGGCGGGGCGCGGCCAGCGCGGGGTCGTTGACCAGGATCGCCCGGTGCAGCTGGCGCAGCGGCTCACCGGGGTCGATGCCCAGCTCCTCGGCCAGGGTGTCGCTGAGCTGGCCGAACACGCGCAGCGCCTCGGCCTGCCGGTCGCAGCGGTAGAGGGCCAGCATCAGCTGGTGCCAGAACCGCTCGCGCAGCGGGTGCTCGGCGGTGAGCCGGTGCAGCTCGGCGGCCAGCTCGGCGTGCCTGCCCAGCTGGAGGTCGACCTCGATCCGGCGTTCCAGGGCCTGCAACCGCTCCTCGGCCAGCCGGGGCGCCTCGTCCCGGCGCAGCGCGTCCGAGGGCACCCCGGACAGGGCCTCGCCGCGCCAGAGCGCCAGCGCCCGGCGCAGGCAGTCCGCCTCGCCTGCCGGATCGGCGGCCGCGGCCAGTGCCCGGCCCCGTTCCAGCAGCTCGCGGAAGGTGAACAGGTCGAGCTGGGCGGAGCCGAGCCGGATCAGGTAGCCCTCGGGGCGGGTGTGCACCAGCTGGCCGGGGCCCGGTTCGTCGCCGAGGGCCTGGCGCAGCCGCATCACGTAGGTCTGCAGGGTGCCGCGGGCGCGGGCGGGCGGCGTGTCGCCCCAGATCCGGTCGAACAGCTCCTCGACCGGCACCACCTGGTTGGCCCGCAGCAGCAGGGTGGCCAGCAGCGCCCGGTGTTTCCCGGCTCGCACCTCGACCGGCAGCCCGCCGCGGCGGACCTCGACCGGCCCGAGGATCCGGAAAACCACCTCCTTGGGCGCCGATTCCATGAATTCCTTCCCCCCGTGCCCTGGTTACGGGCACCATGAAGCCTGGGCCGACCGTGCCCCGAACACTGTAGGCGTCCGCGTTAGTCACACGTCAGCGAGACGACAGCGCCGTCCGGCAACCTTGTTCTCAGGGGGGCCGGGTGGCCCGCGCTACAGGGGGACGAAGCGCGGGCCACCCGAAATTTTTGCCTCAGCTGTACATGCCGGAGATCTCGGTCGAGTAGGTCTCGTTCACCACGTTCCGGCGCAGCTTCAGGCTCGGCGTCAGCTCGCCACCGGCCTCGGTGAAGTCCACCGGCAGGATCCGGAACTTCTTGATCGCCTCCGCGTTAGAGACCGCCTGGTTGGCCTCGGCCACCGCGGCCTCGATCTCCCCGCGCAGCTCGGCGTCCTCGATCATCTCGGCCACACTGGCGGCTTCCGGCTTGCCGTGCTGCTTCTTCCAGGCCGGGAAGAACTCCGGGTCGATGGTGATCAGCGCGGCGATGAACGGCTGCCGGTCGCCGACCACCATGCACTGGCTGATCAGCGGGTGCGCCCGCAGCCGGTCCTCCAGCACCGCGGGGGCCACGTTCTTGCCGCCGGCGGTGACGATGATCTCCTTCTTCCGCCCGGTGATGAAGAGGAAGCCCGCGTCGTCGAGCTCGCCGAGGTCACCGGTGTGGAACCAGTCGTCCCTGATCGACTCGGCGCTGGCCGCCTCGTTCTTCCAGTAGCGGCGGAAGACGATGTCGCCCTTGATCAGCACCTCGCCGTCCTCGCCGATGCGCACCGAGGTGCCTGCCACCGGGCGGCCGACCGAGCCGATCCGGATCGCGTCCTGGGTGTTCACGCAGGCCGCGGCGCTGGTCTCGGTGAGGCCGTAGCCCTCGTAGACGGTGACGCCGACCCCGCGGAAGAAGTGCGCCAGCCGGGCGCCGAGCGGGGCGCCGCCGGAGACCGCGGCCTGGCAGCGGCCGCCGAGGGCGTTGCGCAGCTTGACGTAGACCAGCTTGTCGAACAGCGCGTGCTTGAGCTTGAGGCCAAGGCCCGCGCCACCGTGGTCCTGCGCCTCGCTGTAGGCCACCGCGGTCGCCTCGGCCAGGTCGAAGATCTTGCCCTTGCCCTCGGCGTGCGCCTTCTGCTTCGCGCCGTTGTAGACCTTCTCGAACACCCTGGGCACCGAGACCACGAAGGTCGGCCGGAAGGTGCCGAGGTCGGCGACCAGGTTCTTCACATCCGCGGTGTGCCCGACCGTGGTGCGGGTGTAGACCGCGCACACCGCGAGCACCCTGGCCAGCACGTGCGCCAGCGGCAGGAAGGCCAGCATCGAGTTGCCGGGCTGCAGCAGGCTGGGGAAGGCGGCGATGTCGGAGCGGATCTCGGCCAGCAGGTTGCGGTGGGTCAGCTCGCAGCCCTTGGGGCGGCCGGTGGTGCCCGAGGTGTAGATGATGGTGGCCAGGTCGTCGGCCCGCACCGCCGCGCGCCGGTTGTGCACCTCGCTGTCGGGCACGTCCTTGCCCGCCTCGGTGAGACTGGTCACGGCGCCGTTCTCGATCTGCCACACATCGGACAGTTCGGGCAGGTTGCCGCGCACGCCGTCCAGGGTGCTGCGGTGTGCCGAGGTCTCCACGACCACCGCGCGGGCACCCGAGTCGGACAGGATCCACTCGATCTGACCGGCCGAGGAGGTCTCGTAGATCGGCACGCTGACCGCGCCGGCGAACCAGATCGCGTAGTCGAACAGGGTCCACTCGTACCGGGTCTTGGACAGCAGCCCGATCCGGTCGCCCTGCTGGACGCCCGCGGCGATGAAACCCTTGGCCAGTGCGACGACCTGGTTGGCGAAGTCCTTGGCGGTGACGTCAAGCCAGGTGCCGTCGACCCGTCTGCGGAAGCTCACCGCCGTCGCGAACCGCTCCGCGTTGGCCCACACCATGTCGGTGAGGTTCTCCTCATCGGCCACGGTGGCGGTGGCCGGGACGCTGAACTCTCGCACGTCAACCTCGCTAACGCAGGGAGGGTGTTACTGACGGGTTAACCTAGCTCCTTGTGACGCTGTGACAATAGGGCGTAACCCAGCTGTGGCCGTTATGGCACGCTTTGTCCCATGTCCTCGGTAGACGTGGTCGACGAACTCTTCATCACAGTTCCCCCGTCCACCCTGGCCGCCAGCCTCGCCGACCCGGCCTCCTGGCGCGCGTACTGGCCGGACCTGGAGCTGACCGTATACGCCGACCGCGGCGCCGAGGGCCTGCGCTGGACCGTGGCCGGGGCGCTGGTCGGCACCATGGAGCTGTGGCTGGAGGCGGTGCTGGACGGCACCGTCGTGCACTACTTCCTGCGCGCCGAACGCCCGGGCGAGGTCCCGTTCACCCCGCGCGAGGCCCAGCGCGAGACCGTGCGCCGCCAGCGCGCCCAGAAGAAGGTCGCGTTCACCTGGAAGGACCTGTTCGAGGCGGGCCGGCCGGTCGGGGTCGCGCCTTAGCCTGCACGTATGCAGAGCAGCGCGAACACCGTCGAGGAGTACCTGGCCGAGCTGCCCCCGGACCGCCGCGAGACCGTGGCCGCCGTCCGTGAGGTCGTCCTGGCGAACCTGCCGGCGGGCTACGAAGAGGGCATGGACTTCGGGATGATCTGCTGGCACGTCCCGCTGAGCCGGTACCCGGACACCTACAACGGCCACCCACTGGGCTACGTGGCGCTGGCCTCGCAGAAGCAGTACCTGTCGCTGTACCTGATGGGGGCGTACGCGGACGGGGACGGCTTCCGGGCGCGGTACGAGGCGACCGGGAAGAAGCTCAACATGGGGAAGTCCTGCGTGCGGTTCACCAAGCTGGACGACCTGCCGCTGGAGCTGATCGGCGAGGTGGTGGCCGAGGTGTCGCCGGAGCAGTACATCGAGATCTACGAGAAGGCCCGCGGCCTGCGGTGAAGCGGGGTGGCTTGCGGCTTGCCGCGATCGCTTTCTCGGTGTTCGTCTCGCTGGCGGGCCTCGCACCCGTGGCGGCCGCCGGAGCCACTGCCTGCCCCTCGGTCAACGGGAACTGGGCGTCCTCGGGTCCGTTCGCGGTCACTTCCGCCTCCAACGGCACCGGTCACACGATCTTCCGGCCCAGCCAGCTCGGCAGCCTCGGCTGTGCGCGGCACCCGGTGCTGCTGTGGAGCAACGGCGGGCCGGCGTTGTTCACCGCGGGGCAGAACGACCTCCTCGTGGGGTCGCCGGTGGTGTGGAGCCAGTACGCGCGGGCGGGCCAGGTGCCCGCGGTGTTCGGGGAGCTGCGCGGGGCGGGGCATCTGGCCGGCATCGAGTTGCGGGGGCCGGTGACGGCCTGGTTCCGGTGGCACCTGATGGGGGACGGGCAGGCGCGCGGGTTGTTCTTCGGGGCGGGGTGCGGGTACTGCGGTGCTGGGGCGGGGACGCCGTGGTCGAAGTTCGAGCGCAACGCCAAGGCCGAGGCGGTGCTGGTGCGGTGAGCCGGCGGCCGGTGGGATACTGCCGGTAGACGTGAGGAGCGGCTGTGACGGCACTTCCGGAGACCGGGTTTTTTCACCTCCTGACCATCGAGGAGTATCTCGCGCTGGGTGAAGTCGAACACGGCTACACCGAACTCCTGGAAGGCCGCCTCCTGATGACCCCGAGTCCGGTGCCTCAGCACAACCGAGCCATCTACCGGCTCATGGCGCAGCTCGAACAGCAACTCCCCGACGATCTCGAAGCCGTGCCGGACGTCGACATCGACCTCGAGTTCGCGCCACCGGACGAACCCGGTTTTTCCCGGCGACCGGACCTCATCGTGGTCGACCGCTCCGTGCTGCCCAGGATCGAGGCCGAGGGGGGCATCATCCGGGCCTCCGAAGTTCGCCTGGTCGTCGAGGTTGTCTCGCCTGGCTCACGGCGCACCGACAACGTGACCAAGCGGCTTGAGTACGCCGACGCCGGTATCCCGCACTACTGGATCGTCGACATCACCCGCCCGGTCTCCCTGGTCGCCTGTCACCGCACCGAGGAGTTCGGGTACCAGGACGATTCCCGGGTCACCGGCACCTTCACCACCACGGTGCCCTTCCCCGTCACGATCGACCTGGGCCGCCTCAACTGATCCCGCCGCTCGCCTAAAGTCGTTCCGTGCGAGTTCATGTGGTCTCCGACGTCCATGGCAACGCCGACGCGCTGGCCCGTGCCGGTGAGGGAGCGGACGCGCTGGTCGTGCTCGGGGACCTGCTGGACTTCGTCGACTACCACAACCACGAGCGCGGGATCTTCGGCGCGGTGTTCGGCGCGGAGAAGGTCCGGCAGTTCGCTGAGCTGCGCAAAGGCGGGCGGCGGGGCGAGGCTGGCGCCTTTGTCCGGTCGTTGTGGGCTGGGCTGGCCGACGCCGCGTCGGTGATCGAGGAGGCCGCGCGGGAGCAGTACGCGGCCATGTTCGGGGCGATGTCCGCGCCGACCTATGCCACGCCCGGCAACGTCGACCTGCCGTACCTGTGGAAGGAGTTCGCCGGTCCCGATCTCCAGGTGCTGGACGGGGACGTGGCCGAGATCGGAGGGCTGCGGTTCGGGTTCGCCGGTGGGGCGCTGCTGCTGCCGGGCACCTCGCTGCCGCAGAACGCGCCGTGGCTGCCGTACCTGCGCTCGGCGGAGGAGTTCGGCGAGGCGGTGCTGGAGCTCGGCGCGGTCGACGTGCTCTGCACGCACATCCCGCCCGCGCGGGCCGAGCTGACCTACGACGTGGTGGCGCGGCGGGCCGAGCTGGGCTCCTCGGCGATCGTGGAGCTCATTGACCGGGACCGGCCTCGGTGGTCGGTGTTCGGGCACGTGCACCAGCCGTTGGCGCAGCGGATGCGGATCGGGCGGACGGAATGCGTCAACGTGGGTCATTTCCAGCGGCGGGAGCGGCCCTACGTGCTGCGGTGGTGACCCCCGAACGCGGTAACCTCCCGGCTATGGCCGACCAGTCCACCCAGTCCATCGTCATCGCCGCCTCGCCAGAGGAGATCATGGCGGTGATCGCCGACTTCGTCAGTTATCCCGACTGGGCCGACCAGTTCAAGTCGGTCGAGGTGCTGGAGACCGACGATCAGGACCGGCCGAGCCAGGTCCGGTTCAAGGTGGACGCCGGCGCGTTCAAGGACGAGTACGTGCTGGCCTACGACTACAGCGAGGACGGCCGCTCGCTCGGCTGGAACCTGGTCAAGGGCACCATGCAGAAGGCCCAGAACGGCCGCTACCAGCTGGCCGAAGAGGGCGCCGGCACCAAGGTCACCTACTCGCTCACCGTCGAGCTGGCCATCCCGATGATCGGGCTGTTCAAGCGCAAGGCGGAGAAGATGATCATGGATATCGCGCTGAAGAACCTCAAGCGACGGGTCGAGAGCGCGGGCTGAACCGGCGTCCCGGAGAATCGTCACTCGTGCGTGTCCTGCTGTTCACCGGCAAGGGCGGGGTGGGCAAGACGACCCTCGCCGCCGCGACGGCCGCCCGCCTCGCGGCAGGCGGCCACAAAGCGCTGGTCGTCTCCACCGACCCGGCGCACTCCCTCGGCGACGCCCTCGGCGCCCCGCTGACCTCCGCGCCCGCCGAGGTCGAGGGCGCGAACGGGCTGTACGCGGCCCAGATCGACGCCCGTGGCCTGGTCGACGGGGCCTGGCAGGAGCTGCGCGGGCACCTGCACACCGTGCTGGCCGGCGCCGGGGTGGACGAGCTGGACGCCGAGGAGCTGACCGTGCTGCCCGGCGTGGAGGAGCTGCTGGCCCTCGCCGAGGTCGAGCGCGCCGCGCGCCTTGGCCCGTGGGAGACGGTGGTGGTGGACTGCGGTCCGACCGCCGAGACACTGCGCCTGCTCGCCCTGCCCGAGGCCTTCGCCGGCTACCTGGAACGGCTCTTCCCCACCCACCGCAGGGTGGTCCGCGGCCTGCTCGCCGGTGTCGCGGGCAGCGCCACGGTGGAGAAGTGGGACGCCGCGGCCGAGGCGCTGGGCAGGCTGGCCGTGCGGCTGGAGGCCCTGCGCGACTTGTTGGTGAGCCCCGAGCACACCAGCGTCCGGCTGGTGCTGACCCCGGAGCGGGTGGTCGCCGCCGAGACCCGGCGCACGCTGACCGCCTTGGCGCTGCAAGGCATCCGGGTGGACGGACTCATCGCCAACCGGGTGCTGCCCGACCTGGGCGCCGGTGGCCGGGGCGCCGCGGCCCAGTGGCTGCGCACCCGCCGCGGCGAGCAGGACACCGTGCTGGCCGAGCTGCACGAGGCCACCGACGTGCCGGTGCGGATCGTGGAACACCGGGCCGCCGAACCGGTCGGGGTGCCCGCGCTGCTGGAACTGGCCGCCGAGCTCTACGGCGAGGGCGACCCGCTGGCCGGGGCCGACCGGCCGCCGCTGGTCTCGGTCAGCGGCGGTGGCCGCGGCCTGGAGGCCCGCTACGAGCTGCACCTGGCGCTGCCGCTGCTGGCCGAGTCCTCAGTGGACCTGGCGCGGGTGGACGACGACCTGGTGGTCACGGTGGACGGCAGGCGCAAGCTGGTCGCGCTGCCCGCGGTGCTGCGGCGGTGCGAGGTGACCGGCGCGGCCGCCGGGACCGAGGGGCTGACCGTGCGGTTCCGGCCCGACCCCCGGCTCTGGATGCGGTGAGGCGATGAACGAGCAGAACAACACCGGCGACGGACAGAACCGGCTGGCCGAGGAGGCCAGGCTGCTGCTGGACGCCCTCGCCGAGCGGGCGGTGCCCTGGCTGCGCAAGCTCGCCGCCGAGCAGCCCGGCGGCGAGCACAGTCCCGCCAGCTGCGGCTGGTGCCCGCTGTGTGCGGCCATCGCGGTGGCCCGCGGCGAACGGCCGGAGCTGGCCGTGCGCGCGGCCGAGCACCTGGCCGGGCTGCTGGGCACGCTGCGCGCGGCCATGGAGGAGCGGGTGCCCGCGGCGCCGGGTCAGGACGCCGGTGCCGCGCCGCCGCCCGCCGGGTCGCCTGGGCCTGAAGCGCCGAGCGCGCCCCGGGTACAGCGGATCACGGTGGAGCGGGAGTGCTGACTGTCGGCATCGACGTCGGCGGGACCACGGTGCGGGCAGGGGTGGTCGACGACCACGGCTCCGTGCTGGACACCGCCCGCACCGCCACCCCGGCCGGCCAGGACGCGCTGGAGAACGCCATCGCCTCGGTGGTCGGCCAGCTGACCGAGCGGCACGAGGTGTGCGCGGTCGGCCTCGCGGTCGCCGGGTTCGTCACCGAGGACCGGCGCGGCGTGCGCTTCGCCCCGCACCTGGCCTGGCGGCAGGCCCCGGTCGCGGACCGGATGACCCGCAAGCTGCGGCTGCCCGTGGTGCTGGAGCACGACGCGAACGCCGCGGCCATGGCCGAGTACCGCTTCGGCGCCTCCCGCGGCGCGCGGGTGTCGGTGATGGTCGCACTCGGCACCGGGATCGGCGGCGCGCTGCTGGTCGACGGCGAGGTCTTCCGCGGCGCGCACGGCGTGGCGCCCGAGCTGGGCCACCTGCGGGTGGTGCCGGACGGCCGCCCGTGCCCGTGTGGCAAGCGGGGTTGCTGGGAGCGCTACTGCTCGGGCACCGCGCTGGCCGCGACCACGGTGGAGCTGCTGGCCAACGAGCCCGGCCTGTCCACCGTGCTGGCCCGCGAGCCGGTGCGCGACGGCCGCACCATCACCGGCCGCGCGGTGGCCGGCGCGGCCCGCGAGGGCGACCCGCTGGCGCTGCGCGCCTTCGGCGAGCTGGCCCGCTGGCTCGGCGAGGGCCTGGCCCTGGTCGCCGACGTCTACGACCCGGAGGTCGTGGTGATCGGCGGCGGGGTCTCGGAGTCCGCGCCGCTGTTCCTGGACGAGGCCCGCGAGCACTACGCGCGGCAGGTGACCGGAGCCGGCCACCGCCCGCTGGCCCGCATCCGCCCGGCCCAGCTCGGCGACGACGCCGGCATCGTCGGCGCGGCCGCGCTGGCCGCGGACCTGGTCGCCAGGGTCTGAGCCCCTTCGAAAACGAAACGGACCCGGCGCGGTGGCACGGGTCCGGCAAGTGGAGAACGCCTGGCTGAACCGGCGACGCTGCCGGTCAGGCGCCGCTGGGTCAGCGGGCGCTGCGGCGGAACAGGCGGCGGCGACGGCCACCGGTGGTGTTGCGACGGTGCTGCTTCTGCTCACGCGCCCAGCTCGTCTCGGCGAGCGCCTTGGCGAGCCACATGGCCTGGAGCTGATCCATGAAGAGGGACCTGCCTTCCGTTTCTGTATCGGTTCTGACGAGTCTCAGGCTACGCCTCGACTGAATCGGTACACAAACGAGAAACCGCAGTTCGTGGCCCACTTCACCGCGTTACCGAATCCCCTGTGAGCTGGCTCCCGCCGAACCCGTCGAGCAGCACCTCCACCGCCCGCGCGAACCGGCTCGCCATGTCCAGCCCCGCCCCGGTGGCGACCACCTCGGCCAGGGTGTGCCCGATGACGAAGCAGCCCAGCACGTTGAGCAGGTCCATGGCCGCGGCCGCGGTGAGCCCGGCCGCGCGCAGGCGGGCCAGCGTGGCCTCCATGAACGGCAGTGCGCCCGCGCCGTGCAGCGGCCGGGTGGCCACCAGCGGCAGCACGCCGGGGTGCCGGATCAGGGTGGCGCGCAGGGAGTGCGCGAAGGCGCGCAGCTGGGTGGCCGGGGGCTCGTCCGGTGCGGGCTCTGGCGGGCGGGACAGCTCGGAGACCCGCTCGACCAGCGCGTCCTGGCGCTGACCGGATACTTCACCGTCACGCACTGGATCCCGATGCCGCCGTTCAACGACCTGCGGTTCGAGAACCGGGCGGCCAACGGGTGGATGCAGCTGTTCCTGCTGCTGCTGGCGGTGACCACGCTGCTCGGGCACCGGTTCGAGCTGTGGGTGGCCGCGGTGCTGTACGCGGTGATGCTGGTCGGCAACCTGGTCAGCTGGTGGGTGCCCTACCTGACCGGCTGGCCGAAAGCGGTCATCGAGACCAACGTGCAGCGCGGCTGGACGCCGTTCCCGGTGCGCGCGGACCGGGTCACGCCGGACGCTCTGCACACGATCCTGGGCCTGCTGATCGTGCTCGGGCTGGTGGCGAACCTGTTGGCGCTGGCGAAGAGCTGAACGCCGTCAGACCTGGGCGCCGTCGTCCCAGCCGGAGTCCGGGGGCGGCCCCTTGCGCATGTTGACCACCAGCCAGCCGATGCCGCCGCTGATCAGCAGCAGGCCCAGCGGGAAGGCGGTGCTCCACAGCATGCCGATCACACCGTGGGTGAAGAACAGCAGCACGCCCAGGCCGATCAGCGCCAGCGCCGCGGCCGTGGTGCGGCGCAGCGGCGGGATGGGCGGCGGCTCCGGGGGCTCGTAGTGGCCCTCGTCCTCCTCCGGCGGCGCGGCCGCCTGGCGGGACGGCTGCTCTTGTTCGGCCGCGCGCTCGGGGCGCGGGGCGCGTTCCGCTTCCGGCGGCTCGACGGCCTTGGCCGCGGCCTCCGGGGTCTCCGGCCATTCCGGAGCGCTGCCCTCACGGCGGAGACCCGCGACGATCGCCTCGAAGGCGGCGTCCACGTCCTCCGGTCCGTTGGTCTCCTCCGCGCGGTTGCTCATCCCCGCCATCGTCCCATGAGCGGGCCGTGCCCGGCAGACGTCGGAATGGGCCTTCCGGCAGAAGAAGATGGGTGTGTCTGGTCACCTGTGCACGTCAACGGGTGCGTTGCCGTTGTGCGCAGTCGAACTCGCTCCGTAGTCTGGCGTACACCGGCCTGGTCTGGGCTTTGAGGGAGGCGCTTTCCGCGGTGTTGTGGTGGGTGATGAAGTGGGTTCTGCTCGGACCCATCTTGCGGCTGTTCTTCCGTCCGTCCATCCAGGGACTTGAGCACGTCCCGGAGTCCGGCGGAGCCATCCTGGCCAGCAACCACCTCGCGGTGGCCGACTCGTTCTTCCTGCCCCTGATGGTGCCGCGCCGGGTCACCTTCCTGGCCAAGCGGGAGTACTTCACCGGCAAGGGCATCAAGGGCCGGTTCAAGCGGGCCTTCTTCGGCGGGCTGGGCCAGGTGCCGATCGACCGCTCCAGCGCGATGGCCGCGCAGGCCGCGCTGGACACCGGCGTCCGGCTGCTCAAGGAGGGCAAGCTCCTCGGCATCTACCCCGAGGGCACCCGCTCGCCCGACGGCAGGCTGTACAAGGGCAAGACCGGCGTGGCCAGGATGGCGCTGGAGGCCGGGGTGCCGGTGGTGCCGGTGATCATGGTCGGCACGGACCGGGCCAACCCGATCGGCTCCAAGATGTGGCGGCCGCACAAGATCCGCATCGTGATCGGCCCGCCGCTGGACTTCTCCCGGTACGAGGGCCTCGGCGGGGACCGGTTCATCGAGCGGTCCATCACCGACGAGATCATGTACACCCTGATGGAGATGTCCGGGCAGGAGTACGTGGACGTCTACGCCGCGAAGGTCAAGGAGCCGCAGGCCACGCCGTCCTCGGCCACCCCGGAGCGCAAGGCCGCCTGAGTCGCGGTCAGGGGCGGAACGGGCGGCGACTAACCTTGGTCGGTGCGGTTCTTCTACGACTGTGAGTTCATCGAGGACGGGGTCACCATCGACCTCGTCTCCATCGGGGTGGTGAGTGAGGACGGTCGTGAGTACTACGCCGTGTCCACTGAGTTCGACCCCGAGCGGGCGGGCCCGTGGGTGCGGCAGCACGTGCTCGCCAAACTGCCCCCGCCCTCGGATCCGCACTGGCGCAGCCGCAACCAGATCCGCCGCGAGCTGCTCGACTTCGTGACCGAGTCGGACAACCAGCCCGAGCTGTGGGCCTGGTTCGCCGCCTACGACCACGTGGCGCTGGCCCAGCTGTGGGGCGCGATGCCCGCCCTGCCGCCGGAGCTGCCCCGGTTCACCAGGGACCTGCGGCAGCGCTGGGAGGACCTGGGCAAGCCCCGGCTGCCCGGCCCGCCCGCCGACGCGCACGACGCGCTGGCCGACGCCAGGCACAACTACCAGCGCTGGCAGATCATGGAGCAGACCCGCCAGCGGAAGGGCTTCGCGGTCCGCTGAGCAGGCGGCGGTAGTTCCTCTTCTTCGCCCGAAGTTCCGGAAGTGTTGCCGGTTATCGGCACCCCGCTTGCTGCACCGATCCAGGTGCGGGCAGACTCGGCGGTGACGCGAGAGACGCCGCTCACAGTCGGCGCGAAGAGGAGGCACTACATGCGCATTGGTGTGCTCACGGGTGGCGGCGACTGCCCGGGGCTGAACGCGGTCATCCGGGCAGTCGTCCGCAAGGGCGTCGAGGTCTACGGCCACGACTTCGTCGGCTTCCGCAACGGGTGGAAGGGCCCGATCGAGGGTCACACCAAGCCGCTGGGCCTGGACCAGGTCGAGGACATCCTGACTCGCGGCGGCACGATCCTGGGCAGCTCCCGGACCAACCCGTACAAGGTCGAGGGTGGCGTCGAGGCCATCCGGAAGAACCTGGCCGAGCTGGGGGTGGACGCGCTCATCGCCATCGGCGGTGAGGACACCCTGGGTGTGGCCAAGCGGCTGACCGATGACGGCATCGGTGTGGTCGGCGTGCCGAAGACGATCGACAACGACCTGGGCGCGACGGACTACACCTTCGGCTTCGACACCGCGGTGCACATCGCCACCGAGTCCATCGACCGGTTGCGCACGACCGCCGAGTCGCACCACCGGGCTCTGGTCGTGGAGGTCATGGGGCGGCACGCGGGCTGGATCGCGCTGCACTCCGGCCTGGCCGGCGGCGCGAACGTGATCCTGGTGCCGGAGAAGCCGTTCAGCGTGGACAAGGTCGTCGAGTGGGTGCAGCGGCGGTTCGAACGCGAGTACGCGCCGATCATCGTGGTGGCCGAGGGCGCGGTGCCGGAGAACGGGGCCGAGGTCCTGCTCACCGGTGAGAAGGACGCCTTCGGGCACGTCCGGCTCGGCGGCATCGGCACCTGGCTGGCCGAGGAGATCGCGCAGCGGACCGGCAAGGAGTCCAGGGCGGTGATCCTGGGGCACACCCAGCGCGGTGGTACCCCGACGGCCTACGACCGGGTGCTGGCCACCAGGTTCGGGCTGCACGCGGTGGACGCGGTCAACGACGGCGACTTCGGCGTGATGGTGGCGCTGAAGGGCACGGACATCGTGCGGGTGAAGCTGGCCGAGGCCACGGCCGAGCTGAAGACCGTGCCGGTGGACCGGTACGCCGAGGCCGAGGTCTTCTTCGGCTGAGTTCACGGGTTGAGCTAAGCGACGCTCTCAACGGGGAGAGCGTCGCTTTCTTCTCGTTGCTCAGCTACTGGAGGCCGCTCATGATGGCGTTGATGATGCCCTGCTGCGTCACCGCGAGGGTCCGCCGGTTGAACAGCCCGAACCCGTGCCGTCCGGTTTCGCCGTTGTCCCAGTAGACGGTGGCCGCGCCGTACTTCTTCGACACCGACACGATGGCCCGCGCGTAGTCCGCGCGATACCTGTTGTTCGAGGAGTCGGCCGAGGACTTGTCGATCGAGCCGTACTCACCGACGACTACCGGGTAGCCCTTCCTGACGAAGGTGTCGTACATCTTCTTCAGCTGGGAATCCAGGTAGTCCTCCTGGCCCCAGGTGGATTTCCGGGCGGGATTGGTCGACCCCCGGCCCCACTGCGTGATGGTGTCCTTCTCCTCACCCGCGAAGTCCCACGGGCTGTAGTAGTGCACGGAAATCATGATGCGCTTCTCGTTGGCCGGGATCGAGGGAGACCGGTACTGGTCGGTCGGCAGCACGAAGCCGTAGTTACCCGCGGTGTAGTCGATGTTCGTGTTCCAGCCGGGCACGAGCAACCACCGTGAACTGTTCTGCCCGCCCGCCCGCCGCACGGTGTCCACGAAGATCTGGTTGTAGCTGTTGATGTTCGAGTAGCAGGGCTGGGTCGGATTGCCGAACTGCCCGTCGAAATTCTCGTTCATCGACTCCAGGATCAGGCGCTGGTCGTAGTTCTGGAACCGCTGCGCGATCTGCTGCCACACCTTCTGGTACTTGGCCTTGATGGTGGCCTGCGCGGAGGAGTCGCAGATCAGCCAGGAGTTGCTGATGGTCTTGTAACCGTCACCGTGCATGTTGATCAGCACGTGCAGGCCGCGGTTGTAGGCGTAGTTCACGACCTCCTGGATCCTGTTCAGCCAGGAAGAGTTGATCGTGTAGTTGGGGCCGGCGCCGATGTGGCGCAGGTAGGAGACTGGGATTCGGATCGTCTTGAACCCGGCGGCCCGCACCTTGTCGATGAGTGCCTGCGTGATGGTCGGCTGACCCCAGGCGGTTTCGCCGGGTGTTCCGTTGATATTGGCTTCCAGCTGGTTGCCCAGGTTCCAGCCCGCACCCATGTTGGCCACGATCTGCGCGGCGTTCAGCTGGTTCACCGGAGCTGCCGATGCCGGACTCGCCAAGCCGGACGCGGAGGCGGCAACCGCCAGCACCGCGGCGAGGAAGCCGACTTTGATCTTTTTTGCTGGTGAGCGCACAGGTTTCTCCCGCGTCTTCAGGGCGGCGGAAAAGCGTATCGCAACATTGCAGTAGCCGACCTGCCCAGTCAATCCCTGAGCGGCGAGAAACCTGTGCCTGGCTTAATTCGACGAAATTCGAGTCGAACGATCCGCCACTTCGCTGGAGATCTCGATCATCTCCTCGCGGCTCACCACCTTGATGCGTTCCCGGTTGGCGGCCAGGCCGAGTTTCAGTTCGTGGGTGTCGAGCCGGTTCCAGCCGTCGAGGGTGGTGTATTCGATGCCGCGTTCGATGAGGAGCTCGGTGACCCGGTCCGGATTCGGCTCCGCGGCCGGGGTGATGTTCGGCAGGTCGGCCAGGATGCTGTTGACGGTTTCCAGCGCGTCGCCCTTGGTGTGGCCGATGAGGCCGACCGGGCCGCGCTTGATCCAGCCGGTGACGTAGGTGCGGTCCACCTGCTCCGCGCCGTCGAGGACCCGGCCGGCCTCGTTCGGCACCACGCCTGCCGCGTGGTCGAACGGCAGCTCCGCCAGGTGGCTGCTCAGGTAGCCGACCGCGCGGTAGACGGCCTGGACCGGCCACTCGTGGAAGGCGCCGGTGCCCTTGACGTCGCCGGTGCCGTCCAGCTCCATGCGCTCGGTGCGCAGGCCGGTGACCACGCCGTCGCCGAGGATCGCCACCGGGCGGTGCAGGAAGTGCAGGTGCAGGCGCCGGGGGCGGGCGCCGGGGTCGCGGATGGCCCAGTCCTGGAGGGTCTTGACCACCTGGCGGACCTGGTTGCTGCGCTCGATGGCCTGCAGGCTGCCCTGGTCGAACTCGATGTCCTCGGGGTGGACGATGACCTCGACGTTGGGGGAGTGGTCGAGCTCGCGCAGCTCCAGCGGGGTGAACTTGGCCTGGGCCGGGCCCCGGCGGCCGAAGACGTGCACGTCGGTGACCGGGCTGCCCTTGAGGCCCCGGTAGACGTTGTCCGGGATCTCGGTGCTGAGCAGCTCGTCGGCGGTCTTGGCCAGGATGCGGGCCACGTCCAGGGCGACGTTGCCCACGCCGAGCACGGCGACGCTGTTGGCGACCAGCGGCCAGTCCCTCGGCACGTCCGGGTGGCCGTCGTACCAGCTGACGAAGTCGGCCGCGCCGTAGCTGCCGTCCAGGCCGATGCCGGGGATGTCGAGGCTGCGGTCCTTCTCGGCGCCGGTGGCGAAGATGGCCACGTCGTAGTGCCTGCGCAGGTCGTCCAGGGTGAGGTCGGTGCCGTAGTTGACGTTGCCCAGGAAGCGGATCTCCGGGCGTTCCAGCACTCGCTGCAGGGCGTGCACGATCTGCTTGATGCGGGGATGGTCGGGGGCCACGCCGTAGCGGATCAGGCCATAAGGAGCAGGCAGCTTTTCCAGCAGGTCGATGCTGACCGGGGTTTCGGACTTGGCCAGGATGTCGGCGGCGTAGATGCCCGCCGGTCCCGCACCGATGACCGCGACCCGTAGCGGGCGCTGCATGACGTTCTCCCTCAGCTCTGGATGACTCCCTGAGTTTAAGGTTAGCCTGACCTAACTGGATTGATTCGGTGAGCCTGCTCTCACGTTTTCGTTCCACATAGCGGGAGGGCTGTACCAGGGATCAGGAGCTGGACTACACCGCGTACCCTTGGCCCGTGAACTGGACCGTGGACGTGCCGGTCGACACGCTTCCTGCGTTGCCGCCCCTGCCACCCGAACTGCGTACCCGTCTCGACGACGCCCTCGCCCGTCCCGCTGCCCAGCAGCCGGACTGGCCCGACCCCGAGCAGGTACGCAACGTCCGCGCCGTGCTCGAAAGTGTTCCCCCGATCACGGTGCCGCCGGAGATCGAGCGCCTGCGTGACCGCCTGGCCCAGGTGGCCCGCGGTGAGGCGTTCCTGCTCCAGGGCGGCGACTGCGCGGAGACCTTCGCCGACAACACCGAGCCGCACATCCGGGGCAACATCCGGACGCTGCTGCAGATGGCGATCGTGCTGACCTACGGCGCTTCCATGCCGGTGGTCAAGGTGGGCCGGATCGCCGGGCAGTACGCCAAGCCCCGCTCCTCCGGCACCGACGCGCTCGGCCTGCCCACCTACCGGGGCGACATGGTCAACTCGCTGGTCGCCACGCCGGAGGCCCGCGCGCACGACCCGTCCCGGCTGGTCCGCGCCTACGCCAACGCCGGTGCGGCGATGAACCTGGTCCGCGCGCTCACCAGCGCGGGCATGGCCGACCTGCACCGGGTGCACGACTGGAACAAGGACTTCGTGCGCTCCTCGCCCGCCGGTGAGCGGTACGAGGCGGTGGCGGCCGAGATCGACCGCGGGCTGCGCTTCATGCAGGCCTGCGGCGTGACCGACCACAACCTGGAGACGGTCGAGCTCTACGCCAGCCACGAGGCGCTCGTGCTGGACTACGAGCGCGCCATGCTGCGGATGGACGTCAGCGGCGAGACGCCCAAGCTGTACGACCTGTCCGCGCACTTCCTGTGGATCGGTGAGCGCACCCGTCAGCTCGACGGCGCGCACATCGCCTTCGCCGAGCTGCTGGCCAACCCGATCGGGCTCAAGATCGGGCCGGGCACCACGCCGGAGATGGCCGTGGAGTACGTGCAGCGGCTCGACCCGCACAACACCCCCGGCCGGCTGACGCTGATCTCGCGCATGGGCAACTCCAAGGTGCGCGAGGTGCTGCCGCCCATCGTGGAGAAGGTCACCGCCTCCGGCCACCAGGTCATCTGGCAGTGCGACCCCATGCACGGCAACACCATCGAGGCCAGCACCGGCTACAAGACCCGGCACTTCGACCGGATCGTGGACGAGGTGCAGGGCTTCTTCGAGGTGCACCGCAAGCTGGGCACCCACCCCGGTGGCATCCACATCGAGCTGACCGGTGAGGACGTCACCGAATGCCTCGGTGGGGCACAGGAGATCTCCGACGCCGACCTGGCCGGTCGCTACGAGACCGCCTGCGACCCGCGCCTGAACACCCAGCAGTCCCTTGAGCTGGCGTTCCTGGTCGCGGAGATGCTGCGCAACTGAGGTTCGACGCGTCTGTGGCGGCCGACCCCCAGGGGACGGCCGCCACAGACTTTCCCTGCGGTTGGCGCCGGGGCTCAGCTACCGCAGTGCTCGAACCCGCTGGTGTAGGCGGTGGAACCGACCGAGCCGCCCCACTTCACGCACTTGCCGGGGGCCGCTTTGCGCACCGGTCCCGCGTAGTGGGTGAAGTTGCCGGAGTCGGTGGTGCGGGCCTCGCCCTGGACCTCCAGGAAGGCCGAGACCGCGCTCGCGGTGCCCACGGAGACCGACTTCAGGGTCACCACGCAGTTGTTACCATTGCTGTTGTTGTAGAGCAGGTAGGTGCGGCCGACGGTGCCCAGGGCCTGCTCGTCGACCACGCCGTAGCCGCTGCCGCAGACCTGCTCCGGGGTATAGGGGTTGCCGCCGCCACCGCAGTTGCGGCTGGTGTAGCTCCGGCTGCCGAAGTACAGGATCTGGCTGCCGTTGAAGGTGATCCGCACATCGGCCCCGTTGAGCCGCTGCTCGTAGTGCAGGTGCGCGCCGGTGGAGCCGCCGGTGTTGCCCACCTTGCCGATCTGCCTGCCCCTGGCCACCTGCGTGCCCACGCTGACCTCTTGGCTGGACAGGTGCGCGTAGCGGGAGGTCCAGCCGCCGCCGTGGTCGATCTCGATCCAGCGGCCGTAGGAGGTGCTGCCTTCGTTCGCCACCCGGCTCACCCGGCCCGCGGCGGATGCCAGCACGGGGTCGCCCTCGTCGTTGGCGCGGTTGAAGTCGACGGAGTTCTGCGGGCTGTGGCCGGTGCGGGTCTGCCCTTCCCACACCTGGTTGCAGGGGAACGGGAGCTGGAACGCGGGCGCGGCCGCCGCGGGTTGCGCGACGGCCGCGAGTCCACCCAGTGCCACGGCCAGGGCAAGTCCCAGCCGGAGAAGTGCTCGCGTCATGGCCGGGAGCCTGACCCCGGCGGATACAGCCGGGGTCCAATCCGGATACAACCGGTTCAGCTAGCCGTGCGCCGCCGGAACAACCGGCCGGTCAGCGGCATCGCCAGCAGCAGGATCGCCGACCACCACAGCACCGCCAGCCAGCCCTGACCGGTGGTCGGCAGGCCCAGCAGCAGCGGGCGCACGGTGTCCATCACCAGCGTCATCGGCTGGTGCTCGACAAAGGCGCGCAGCCAGTCCGGCAGGGTGTGCGCGGGCACGAACGCGCTGCTGGCGTAGGGCACGAACAGCAGGATCAGGCTCAGCCCACTGGCGCCCTCCACGGTGCGGGCGAGCAGGCCGAACAGGGCCGCGATCCAGGCCATCGCCGCGGCGAAGAGCCAGAGCAGGCCGAAGACCGCCAGCCAGTCCAGCGGCGAGGCCTGCGGGCGGAAACCGAGCAGCAGGCCGATGAGCACCATGACGATGGTGGAAACCGTGGTGCGCACCACGGTGGCCGCGACGTGCCCGATGATCACTGCCGAGCTGAGCATCGGCATCGAGCGCAGCCGATCCACGATGCCGTCGGCCAGGTCCTGCCGGACGCCGACCGCGGTGGGCATCGAGTTGGTGCCCACGCTGATCACCAGGATGCCCGCGATCAGGTAGTTGACGTAGCTGGTGCCGCCGGTGGCCACCGCGCCGCCGAACATGAACCGGAAGATCACCAGCATGGTGGCAGGGATCATGAACATCACCGCGAGCTGCTCGGGGCTGCGCAGGATGTGCCGGAGGTTGCGGCCGATCATCACCTGGGCGTCGATGAGGTAGGACAGGGGTTTCACGCGGCGCCTCCGACGGTCTCGGCGGCCGGGCGGGCGCCGGTGAGGGACAGGAACACGTCGTCCAGGGTCGGACGGGTCAGGGCCAGGCCGGTCGGCTCCAGGCCCGCGGTTTCCAGCTGCTCCAGGACTTGGCGCAGCTGGCGGGCGCTGCCCACGGCGAGGCTGAGCCGGGGCACCTCGCCCTCGTGCCGCAGCGCCTCGGCAGGCAGCGCGGCCAGCGCGCGGTCCAGTTCGGCGGTGGTGGCGAAGGTCAGCTCCAGGCGCTCGGCGCCCACGGTGGCCTTCAGCTCGGCCGGGCTGCCCTCGGCGATCACCCGGCCGTGGTCCAGCAGCACCACCTGGTCGGCCAGCCGGTCGGCCTCCTCCAGGTACTGAGTGGTCAGCAGGATGGTGGTGCCCTCGGTCAGCAGCCGCTCGATGGCGGTCCACAACGTGTTGCGGCTGCGCGGGTCCAGGCCGGTGGTGGGCTCGTCCAGGAACAGCACCGGCGGCGCGGTGATCAGGCTGGCGGCCAGGTCCAGCCGCCGCCGCATGCCGCCGGAGTAGCCGCTGACCGCCCGGTCGGCCGCCCCGGCCAGTTCGAACTCGGCCAGCAGTTCGGCCGCCCTCGCCTTGGCCGCGCGCCTGCTCAGCCGGTGCAGGCGGCCCAGCATGACCAGGTTCTCCCGGCCGGTGAGCAGTCCGTCCAGCGCGGTCTGCTGGCCGGTCAGGCCGATCATCCGGCGCACCCGGTCCGGCCGGCGGCCCACCTCGGCCCCGTTGACCAGGGCCGTGCCGCCGTCGGCGGCCAGCAGGGTGCTGAGAATGCGCACCACCGTGGTCTTGCCCGCTCCGTTGGGACCGAGCAGCGCGAGCATCCGCCCGCGCCGCACGGTCAGGTCCACTCCGCGCAGCACCGGCACCGAACCGAAGCTCTTGCGCAGGCCGGACACGCTGATCACAGCGTCCGAAACCATCTCGCCCCCAAACTGTGTATCACGCATACTGATTGTGTATTTGATACACAGTTCTAGGATGTGGGTCAAGCCAGGGAGGGTGGGAGATGTCAGCCGAGTACGAGGCGATGGCGCGCAGCCTGGAGCTGCTGTGGGGCGAGCGGGCCCAGCCGAGCAGGGGCCCACGGCCGAAGATGTCGGTGGGCAAGATCGTCGAGGCCGCGGTGCGCATCGCCGACGCGGAGGGCCTTGGCGCGCTGTCCATGCAGCGGGTGGCCGCCGAGCTGGGCTACACCACGATGTCGCTCTACCGGTACGTCCCGGCCAAGGAGCAGCTGGTCGACCTGATGGTGGACCACGCCATCGGCGCGCCACCCGCCGAACTGACCGCCGAGCAGCACTGGCGCGCCGCGCTGACCGGCTGGGCGCACGCGTTCTGGGCGGTCTGCCAGCGGCACCCCTGGCTGCTCAAGGTGCAGGCCGACCGCCCGCCGGTGGGCCCGAACCAGCTGTCCTGGCTGGAGTGCGGGCTGCGCGCGCTGGCCGGACTGGGTTTTGAGGGCTACCAGCGGGTCTCGGTGGTCACCTTCATCTTCGCCGCGGTGCAGGGCCTGGCCAAGGTCTCCATCGACCAGCGGCCGCTCACCGACCGCGCCGAGGGGCCGGTGGCCAACGCCTACGCCGCCACCCTGGGCCGCTTCGTCAGCCCGGACCGCTACCCGGAACTGGCCGGGATCATGGCCGGCGGGGCTTTCGACGTGCCTGAGGACTACCCGGAGCCCAACGACGTGCTGCCAGACCTGGAGTTCGGCCTGTCCCACCTGCTCAACGGGATCGAGGCGTTCGTCCAGGCCCAGCAGTCAGCAGTGAGCTAATGCGCCACGTCGGTGAACAGCCCGTGCGTCCTGGTGCCGTCCTCCGGCTCGGCCGGGCGCTGCGTGCCGCCCCAGGCCGGTTCGCCGAAGAGGTGCTCCACGGCCGGTCGGCCCGCGCCGCTTTCCTCGTACGGTTCCATCCCAGTCTCCCCCTCCCCAGTGCCGGTCCTCCCACCGGCGTCTGTTGAGGGTAGCGAACGGGTTGTGTGGCGCGAGCCGTCGAACCGCACAATATTTACGCGGCTCGCTGTCCTAGGACTCCTTTGCCCCCTGGAAGCTGGTCAGATCCAGGCCGCCCTCTTTTTTCACAGTGTTGCCCTCGGCGCTGTTGGGTTCTGCCGGGCTGGTTCCCATGGACTGCATCAGGGTGCGCGCCAGGCCCAGTCCGGTGCCGCCCAGGGTCATCGCCTTGGCCAGCAGGTCGGAAAGGCCGTCCGCGCCGTTGAGCACCACCATGTGGTCCACGTTGCCCAGCGCGCTCGCGCCGGCGGCCACGATCTCCGGCCACTTCTCCGCCAGCTGCTGAGCGATGACGGCCTCCTGGTTCTCCGCCAGCGCGTTCGCCCTCGCCTTGATCGACTCGGCCTCGGCGAGACCCTTCGCCCGCGCGGCCTCCGCCTCGGCCAGACCGCGGGCCTTGGCCGAGGCGGCCTCGGCCTCACCGGTGGCCCGGGTGGCGCTCGCGCTGGCCTCACCGCGGGCCTTGGTGGCCTCGGCGTCGGCGATCGCGGCGGTCTTCACCCTGGTCGCGTCGGCGGTGGCGCGCAGCTCGGTCTCCTTGGCCTCGGCCTGCGCGCGGGCGATCTGCGCGTCGCGCTCGGCGTCGGCCAGCGTCCTGGTCTCATACGCCCTGGCGTCGGCGGGCTTGCGCACCTGGGACTGCAACCGCTGCTCGGCCAGGTCGGCCTCCAGCTGCGCGGCCCTGGTCTCCTGCACCACGACCTCCTGGCGCGCGCTGGCCTGCGCCAGCGGCCCGGACTGCTGCGCCTTGGCCGCGGCCTGGTCGATCTCGGCCTGGTACGCCGACTGCTTGATCCGGCTGTCGCGCAGCGCGGCGGCCTTGAGCGCGGCCGCGATCTGCTCGGCCTCGGCCGCCTCCTGGTCCCGCTGGGCCTCGGCGATGCGAGCCGCGGCCGCCACCGCGGCGGCGTGCGGCTTGCCCAGGTTGAGGATGTAGCCGGACTCGTCCTCGATCTCCTGGATCTGCAGCGAGTCCACCACCAGGCCCAGCTTGCTCATCTCGATCGCCGAGGACTGCCGGACCTCGCCGGTGAGCGCGTCCCGGTTGTGGATCATCTCCTCGATGGTCAGCCCGCCCACTATCGAGCGCAGGTGACCGGAGAACAGCTCGTGGATGGTGTTGTTCATGCCGTTCTGCTGGTCCAGGAACCGGCGGGCGGCGTTGGCGATGGAGACGAAGTCGTCGCCCACCTTGTAGATCACCACCGCGCGCACGGTCACCGGCAGGCCCTGCTTGGTCACGCAGGAGATCTGCAGGTTGGCCGCGTGCGTGTCCAGCGACAGCCGCCGCGCCACCTGGAAACCGGGCAGCACCAGGGTGCCCTTGCCGGTCACGATCTTGAAGCCGAGGCTGTCCGCGGTGTCCGCGGCCGTCCCCTTGGCCCCGAACCCAGAGATGATCATGGCCTCGTTCGGCTCCGCCACCCGCCACAGCAACCGCAGCAGCAGGAACAGCAGGAGCAACCCGACGACGCCCCCGCCAACCGCGATCAGAATCATCTGATTCATCGTCATACCCGGTGGGACACCGGCCAGACGAGAAAGGTTCCGTCTCTGTTCGGGTCGTGACCTAGGGGAGTTCCCAGGGCTCCACGTAGAGCATCCGCGGCGGCTCGAAGTCGACCACCAGCACCCTGGCGTCCACCTCGATGGTCGCGGCGGGGTCGGCCGGTTTGGCGTAGTACGCCTCCACCCCGCCGCGGATCGCCACCATCACCTCGCCGATCAGCCCCGGCCCGACGCGCCCGGTGACCCGGCCCGTTTTCCCGATCACGGGAACGCGGTGACGCTGAACTTGGACCCCGGGCGCACCCTGGTTCCCGGCGGTGCTCCCTGGCCGAGCACCCTGGCGTCGTCCCCGCCGCCGAAGGCGTGCTGGACCTCCACGGTCAGCCCGCGCTCGGCCGCCCACTGCCGGACCTCGCCGACGGTCTTGCCCAGCAGCGCGGGCATGGTGACCGCGTTGGAGAGCACCACCCCGACCCGGCTGCCCTTGGCCACCTTGGCGCCGATGGCCGGATCGGAGCTGATCACCCGGCCGCCCTCGACGTCGGCGGAGAAGTCCTGGCCCTTCTCGAACGGCTCAAGGCCCACCCTGCGCAGCTCGGCGAAGGCGGCGTCCCTGGTCATGCCGGCCACGGTCGGCACGTTCACCGGCGCCGCGCCCTTGGACAGCCCGATCGCCACCGCCGCGCCCATCTGCACCGGGGTGCCGGGGGCCGGGTCGATCTTGAGCACCTTGCCCTCGGGCACCTCGGAGCTGAAGCCGTCCAGGCCCTTGTCCAGGCGCGGGGCCAGCTGGGCGTTGCGGATCAGGTCCTCGGCCTCCTGCGGGCTGATGCCCGCCTTGACGTCGGGCACCACCGGGCGGCCGCGGGAAACCACCACGGAGACCTTGTCCCCGCGCAGCACGTCGGCGCCGCGCGCCGGATCGGTGCGGATCACGGTGCCCGCGACCACGTCGTTGTGGTGCTCGACCTTGACGTCGGGGACCAGGTCCACGGCCTTGACCGAGCTGATCGCGGTCTCCTGGGTCTGCCCGGCCACATCGGGCACCTGGGCCCAGCGGCCGGAGCCCAGCCACCAGGCGGTGATGCCGATGGCCACCGCGAGCACCGCGACCACCGACACCCAGATGGTGAAGGAGCGGCGGCTGCGCGCGCGTTCCCTGGCCCGCTGCTCGGCCAGGCTGGGCGCGGGCCGCGGCGGGGTCGGCGGACCGGCCACCGGGGCGAGCTGGGGGAGCTCGGCCCGCGACATCGCCCTGGTGCCCTGCGGCCCGATCGGGGCAGGCGCGGGCACGGCGGCGCGGGGCACCGCCCGGACGGTGGCGTCCGGATCGTCCACCACCGGCTTCATCTGCTGGGTGACCGCCTCGTCGATCTCCTCGACCGGGACCGGCACCGGCACGGTGGTCAGGCCCAGCTTGTCCCGCAGCTGCTGCACGGCCAGCAGGAAGGCGGCCGCGTCGGCGGGGCGCTGGTTCGGATCGCGGCGGGTGGCGGCCAGCACCAGCTCGTCCAGCTCCGGCGGCAGCCCGGGCTTGGCCAGGCCCGGCGCAGGCACATCGCTGTTGACGTGCCGGTAGGCCACCGAGATCGCGGTGTCGCCGGTGTAGGGCTGGGCGCCGGTGAGCATCTCGTAGAGCACGATCCCGGCGGCGTAGACATCGCTGCGGGCATCCGCCGCGCCGGTGGCGACCTGCTCGGGGGAGAGGTAGGCGACCGTGCCCAGGATCATGCTGTCGCTGGTGGTCCCGGCCCCGGCGATCGCCCTGACCAGGCCGAAGTCGGCGACCTTGACCGCGCCGCCCTTGCCGATGAGCACGTTCTCCGGCTTGATGTCGCGGTGCACCAGCCCGGAGCGGTGCGCGGCGGCCAGCGCGGAGAGCACCGGCTCGATGACGCTCAGCGCCAGCGGCACCGGCAGCGGGCCCTGCTTGCGCAGCAGGTCGCGCAGGGTGCCGCCCTGGAGCAGCTCCATCACGATGAAGGCCAGGTCGCCCTCTGGGGTCGGGTCGATGCCCTGGTCGTACACGCCGACCACGCACGGGTGGTGCAGCCGGGCGGCGCTGCGGGCCTCCCGCTCCAGCCGGTCCAGGAAGCTCCGGTCGCCGGAGAGCCGCTGGTCCATGACCTTGATGGCCACCGGACGGTCCAGCCTGGTGTCGAGCCCGCGGTACACCGTGGACATGCCACCGTGCGCGATCAATCCCTCGACCCGGTATCGGCGCTCCAACACCGTGCCGGTCAGTACTGAACCCCGCGTCTGCACACCCCGATCGTACGGAGCGGGGTCAATCCGTGGTTCAGCGCACACCCAGTCGGAATGTGGCAGGCTGACGAGCTGTGAGTACGATCCCTGCCGCCGATGACGTGCTGAAGCGCGAGGTGGAGGTCCTGCCGCTGCCCACGGTCGCGGAGCACCTCGGCCTGCCGATCACCCGGGTCCACCAGATGTTGCGCGACGGCCAGCTGCTCGCGGTGCGCCGCGACCGGGTGCTGTCCGTGCCTGCGGACTTCCTCGACGACAACGGCGTGGTCAAGCACCTAGCCGGCACGATCACCGTGCTCAAGGACGGTGGTTACACCGTGGAGGACATCCTGCGCTGGCTGTTCACCGAGGACGACTCGTTGCCGGGCACCCCGGTCGACGCGCTGCGTTCGGACCGCTCCCGCGAGGTGAAGCGGCGCGCCCAGGCGATGGCGTTCTGAGGTTCCCCCGTCGGCCGACCGTGGCGGCGCCACCGCCGTCACGGTCACCAGTTCAGGTGACTGGAGAAGAGCGCAGCCGCAGCGGGTCCGGCCGGACCAGCGAGACCGCGGCCAGCGCGGAGACAGCGAACGCCCCGGCCAGGTAGTCCCAGTCGTAGAGCGCCGACTCGCCGGTGGGGTAGGTGACCAGCAGCAGCCACACCGAGGCGGCCACCACGCCCACCACCAGGCGGCCGGACCAGGCGAAACCCGCGGCCAGCGCCAGCCCCCAGCTGAAGTACCAGGGGAACGTGGTCGGCGAGAGCACCGAGGCGGCCAGCAGCACCAGGGCCGCGCGGTGCACCGCGGTCTTGCCGCCGGTGCGGGCCAGCCACCACTGCCGCAGGCCGAAGGCGATCAGCAGCAGGTAGCCGGTGGTCCTGGCCACGCCGAGGAACCAGCCGCCGTCCACGGTGAAGAACACGCTGACCAGGCCGTGCACCAGCTGACCTGCCGCGGTGGGCAGCGACAGCCAGTTGATCACCGCCGAGGAGTTGCTCAGCGCGTGCAGCCAGCCGAGGCCGACCCCGGCGGCGAGCATGGTCAGCGCGAAGGTGCCGGTGAACACGGCCAGCCCCGCGGCCACCGCGCGGCCGAGCCTGCGGCGTGGTGAACCGGCCATCCGGGCCGCCCACATCCACACCAGGAAGGGCAGCGCGAGCGCCGCGGTCGCCTTCACCGCGACCGCCAGGCTGACCAGCGCGATGCCCAGCACGAACCGGCGGTCCAGCACGAAGACCACGCCCGCGGCGAGCAGGCCGACCATGAGCAGGTCGTTGTGCGGGCCGCCGACCAGGTGCACCAGGATCAGCGGGTTGGCCGCGGCCAGCCACAGCGCCAGCGGGGCCTTGCCGCCCAGCCGCACGGCCAGCCGGGGCAGCGCCCAGCACAGCAGCACCAGGCCGCTGACCAGCGCCAGCCGCATCAGCACCACGCCGAGGATCATGCTGTCGCCGGTGAGCGCGACCACGCCCTTGGCGATGAGGATGAACAGTGGGCCGTAGGGCGCGGGGCTGTTCTGCCAGAGCCAGCTCACGTTCTCCAGCAGCGGCCCCCGGCTGAGCTCGATCGGGCCTGCCACGTACGGGTCGTAGCCCTGCCAGGCCAGCGCGCCCTGGGCCAGGTAGCTGTAGATGTCCCGGCTGAACAGCGGCGGCGCGATCAGCAGCGGCAGCGTCCACACGCCGATGGCCAGCAGCATCCCGCGCGCCGAGGTCCGGCCCGCCCAGACGTCGCGGCCCAGCCGCACCCAGGCCAGCACGATCAGCGCCAGGCCGCCGTAGAGCAGCAGGGTGGCCAGGTCCTTGCCGTGGCCGAAGCGCACCCAGCTGAAACCGGTGTCGGCCAGCAGCGGGTCGCGCACCAGCACGCCGCCGGCGCCGACGCCACCGAGGGCGATGAAGGCCGAGCCGAGCCCGCCGAGCAGCACCGAGCGCAGCGACACCGGCCGCGGTCCCGGCGCGGGAACCGGCTCCGGCTCCGCGGCCGCCTTGGCGGTTGTGACGGGCGGGACGACCGGGCGCTCGGGCGCCTCGGGCCGCGTCATCGGCTGGGTGACCATGTCCGTGCTGCCCGCCGTCAGCGGCGCGGCGAGCACCTGGGCGACCTCATGCGAAAACCGCACCGGTTCACCGCCGGCGCTCGAACGAGGAAGCGAGGGAATGGAGGTCATCGCGACCTCCATGGTCCCACAACGGCTTCACGCCCCGGCACGGGATCGGGACCGGGGAGACGCAGGTCATCAATCCCTCGCCCCTTGGTGCCATTCAGGTGTCAGCCGTAAGGGGGAATTCCGGCGGGCCTGTTTCCAGCCCGTGTCAACGCGGTGACAGCCATTGGTCAGTGATCGCGGCGGGTGGCCTCGATCGCGAGCTCGGCGAGCTTGCCGCGGGCCTGCTCCTCGGCCATCGGCGCGGTCGCCAGCGCGCTCAGCGCGGCCTCGGTGTGCGCGGTGATCCGCTGCTCCACCGCCTCGACCGCGCCCAGCCGGTGCAGCAGCTCCCTGGTCCGGTCCACCCCGGCTTCGTCCAGCTCCGGGTTGCCGATCGCCTCCTGCAACGCGACCAGCGCGGGCCGGTCGCCCAGCTCCTCCGCCCGCTGCAGGCCGAGCGTGACCAGCAGCGTGCGCTTGCCCTCGCGCAGGTCGTCACCAGCGGGTTTGCCGGTGACCTTGGGGTCGCCGAACACGCCGAGCAGGTCATCGCGCAGCTGGAAGCCGATGCCGAGGTCGGTGCCGAAGGCGCGCAGCCCGGCGATCAGCTCCGGCGAGCCACCGGCCAGCGCGGCGCCCAGGTGCAGCGGCCGCTCCACGGTGTAGGCGGCGGTCTTGTACCGGTTGATCCGCATCGCGGTCTCCGGCTCGTTCGCCGCGCGGGCCTGGGCCAGCACGTCCAGGTACTGCCCGACCAGCACCTCGGTGCGCATGGCCCGCCACACCGGGCGCGCCCGCGCCAGCGCGGCTTGGTCCAGCGCGGCGTCGTAGAGCAGGTCGTCGGCCCAGGCCAGGGCCAGGTCGCCGAGCAGGATCGCGGCGGAGAGCCCGAAGGCGTCCGGGGTGCCTGCCCAGCCTGCCGCGTGGTGCTGCATGGCGAAGCGCACGTGCAGGGTCGGCTGCCCGCGCCGCCGGTCCGAGGAGTCCATCAGGTCGTCGTGCACCAGCGCGCAGGCCTGGATCAGCTCCAGCGAGCTGACCGCGCGCAGCACCTCCGGCGCGTCCGGCGACTCCGGCCGGCCGCCCCCGGCCCGCCAGCCCCACCAGGCGAAAGTCGGCCGGATCCGCTTGCCGCCGTCCAGGATGAACCTGGTCAGCGAGTCCATCGCGGCGGCCACCGTCTCATCGATCGCGTCGATCTCCCGCCGGCGCTCCTCGAGGAACTCCTGGAGCGCCTCGTGCACGTGCGCGGTGAGGTCGACGTCGATCGGATGGCGCAGCAGCTGCGGTGGAGGCACCCTTCAATCCTGCGTGTTCCTCCGCCTGGGCGCATGCCCGGGTGGCGAAACTCCCATTTACGGCACCTGGTATCGGGGCCGGCCGGACAGTGCCGCGAAGGGCGGATCCACTTGTTGGAACAACCCGGCAAAGCGGCATTCCGGGCCAGTAACCTTGGCGTATGACGTCGGTGGTGGATCGCCTGTGCACAGGCAGACCCTCGTTCTCGGTGGAGTTCTTCCCGCCGGGCGATGAGAACGCGGAACGGGGCCTGTGGCGCTCGATCCGGGAGCTGGAACCGCTGGAACCCACGTTCGTCTCGGTCACCTACGGCGCGGGCGGCTCCAAGCGGGACCGCACCATCCGGATCACCGGCCGCATCGCCGCGGAGACCACGCTGCTGCCGGTGGCGCACCTGACCGCGGTGAACCACTCGGTGGCCGAGCTGCGCAACATCATCGGCTGGTACGCCTCGGCCGGGGTGACCAACGTGCTCGCGCTGCGCGGCGACCCGCCGGGCGACCCGCACGGCGAGTGGATCGCCCACCCCGAGGGCCTGGCCTACGCCGAGGACCTGGTCCGCCTGGTGCGCGGGCTCGGCGACTTCTGCGTCAGCGTGGCCTGCTTCCCCAACGGCCACCCGCGCTCACCCGACCTGGACACCGACGCGGACTACCTGGTCCGCAAGTTCGACGCCGGGGCCCAGTACGCGGTGTCCCAGACGGTGTTCCGGGTGGAGGAGTTCCTCCGGCTGCGCGACCGGGTGGCCGCGCGCGGGGTGGACGTGGACCGGGTGCCGCTGCTGCCCGGCCTGATGCCGATCACCTCGGTCAAGGGCGTGCGCCGGATGGCCGAGCTCTCCGGCGACCCGATCCCGGCCGAGGTGCTGGCCCGGATCGACCCGATCGCCGATGACCCGGCCGCGGTGCGCGAGGAGGGCGTGCGGATCGCCACCGAGCTGTCCGAGCGGTTGCTGGCCGAGGGCGTGCGGAACCTGCACTACTACACGCTGAACAAGTCGACCGCGACGCGCGAGGTGCTGGAAAACCTCGGACTGGTACCCGCCAGAGCGTGAAAGTTCGGCCCTGCGGTCTGCACGGACCGTAGGGCCGACTGGTCCACTCAGGTGCAGCCGTTCGTCGCATCCGGTCTCCTTGTGATGAACAGATACGGTGAACACCGTTGCGCCATATGACTTTCGCTAAGGTCATCGCACCCGGCGAAAGGTGGTGCCACCCGTGACGGCCCCGGATGCGCAGCCCCTGCTGTCGGATCACGCGCAGCTGACCATCGTGCTGGTGGTGTGGGTGGCGGTCGCGGTGGTGCTGACCGTGGTGGTGCTGCGGTCCTGCTGGCGGCGCAAACGGGCCGACCGGCGATCGCGCGCGGAGGAGGCCGGGCCGTTCATCCGCCTGATGCCCCCGGAACCGGACACCAAGGCGTCCTGACCAGGTAGGTCTGGCACCACTCCGCAACTCCACCGCAAGAGGCGGCCTGACGCCATGCCGATCGCCAGTCTTGATCGACAAGCTGGTGCCGTGCTTGCGAAACGACTCCTCCCGCTGACCCTGACCTGTGCCGCCGCGCTGGCCGCGACCGCCTGCGCCACCGCCGCCCCGCCCGCCCCCGAACAGCGCGGCTCGGTGGTGTCCACCACCCAGGTAGCCGAGCTGAGCGCCGAGGAGGTGCGCGCCCGGCTGACCGCGGCCAAGATCGACGACGCCCAGGTCCGCTACGGCGTGACCGCGCACCGGGTGGTGTACCGGACCATCGGCGTGCGCGGTGAGCCCACCACCGCCAGCCAGCTGATCGCCTTGCCCCGCAACGACCACAGCGACCTGGGCGTGGTCTCCTGGCTGCACGGCACCACGGTCTACCGCGGCGACGTGGCCTCGGTGCGGGCGGAGTCCACCGACCGCGCCGCCGCGCTGCTGTTCGCCGCCACCGGCCGGGCCGTCTCCGCCCCCGACTACCTCGGCCTGGGCGAGGGCCCCGGCCACCACCCCTACGGCCACCCGCAAGCCACCGTGTCCGCCGCCCTGGACGCCCTGCGCGCGGCCAGGGAGGTCGCCGGCAAGCAGGGCCGCACCTTCGACGAGCGGCTGCGGATCAGCGGCTTCTCCCAGGGCGGACCGGCCACCATGCTGCTGGGCCGGGCGGTGCAGGAGGGCGCGGACCCGGCCTTCACCCTGGACGCGCTGGCCCCGGTCGGCGGCCCGTTCGACCTGAGCCGGTTCGAGGCCGACGCCGCCGGGGACGAGGTGGACAAGGCCGCGCTGTACCTGGCCTACTTCGTCACTGCCTGGGACCGGATGTACGGCCTGTACGACTCGCCCGGCCAGGCCTTCCGCGAGCCCTACGCCGACCGGGTGGAGACCCTCTTCGACGGCGACCACAAGACCCAGGAGATCGCCGCCGCCCTGCCCGCCAAGGCGAAGGACCTGTTCACCGAGGACTTCCTCACCAAGATCCGCAACCCGTCCGGCCCCTTCCGCGACCAGCTCCGCGCCCTGGACACCACCTGCGACTGGCGGCCCGCGGTGCCGGTGGAGATCTTCCACGCCGCGGGGGACCGGGATGTGGCCTTCGCGCACGCACGGCAGTGCGCGGGTCAGCTCGCGGGCAAGGGGGCGGAGCACACGGTCACCGATGTGGGCGCGGTCGACCACAACGGCTCGGTGCGCGCCGCGCTGCCCCGGATCGCGGCGAAGTTCGCCCCGGCGAGCTGATCAGAGCCGCGCGTCCACCTCGATCTCGATCCGCGCCCTGGTGTCCAGCAGCCCGCAGATCGCCAGCGTCGCCGCGGGCCGCGCCTGGCCGAAAGCCTTGCGCAGCAACGGCCAGCACGGCTCGAAGTCGGTGCGTTCCGGCAGCAGGTAGCGCACCCGCACCACGTTGGCGAAGGTGCACCCCGCCTCGGCGAGGGCCTGCTCGATGTTGCGCAGGCACTGGGCGGTCTGGGTCAGCAGGTCGTCGGAGATGGTCATGGTGGTGTAGTCGAAGCCGGTGGTGCCGGAGACGTAGACGTGGTCCCCGGCCACCACGGCCCTGGAGTACCCGACCTGCTCCTCGAACGTCGATCCGCTGGAGATCAACCGTCGCTGTGTCATGCCGGGAAACCTAGGGGCGGGAGCGGTTTCCTGGCGAGGTGGTTCCGGACCGGCCGTTGGTGGGCCGGGCCGCGGTGGCCCGGCCGCCGCGCCGCTTTCCGGCGCGCAGGACCACCTGCAGGTCGCCGGTCGGCCTGGTGTTGTGGAACTGTGTCGCCGCCATGGTGACCCTCCTGTTCCCGACCCGCGCACCCCCAGTGGCGCGCGT
The DNA here is from genome assembly GCF_053591555.1 of Crossiella sp. NPDC003009. Taxonomy (NCBI): domain Bacteria; kingdom Bacillati; phylum Actinomycetota; class Actinomycetes; order Pseudonocardiales; family Pseudonocardiaceae; genus Crossiella; species Crossiella sp. NPDC003009. The sequence goes on from NZ_JBSFUA010000037.1 coordinate 70,200, forward strand.
CGTACCGCGAAACCTAGGCCGGGCCCGTGAGCAGGGAAATCCAGATCGCGACAGGATGCGAGGCGCAATTCGGACAACCGGCGCGGTGGATGGCACGTCCTGGGTACGGCACGGGGAGTCAGCATGATCTTGTTCGAGGGCCGGGATGTCGACGAGGTGCACGAGGTGGTCAGCACGCACTTCGCACCGCACCGGCTGCGGGTGGTGGACAACCTGCCGCTGGCCGGGCGGTTCGTGGCCGCGCACGTCGGCGCGGTGTCGGTGTTCGAGCTGGGCTATGGCGCGGAGGTCGAGGTGCGGCCAGGGGAGCTGCCCGACATCTACAACGTGCACCTCCCGCTGACCGGGCACGGGGACCTGCGGGTGGACCAGCACCAGGTCGGCACCGACAGCAGCGTGGTCGGGCCGGGGCAGCGGCTGCGGATGCGCTGGAGCGGGGACAGCAACACGCTGATCCTGCGCTTCACCCGCGCCGCCATCGACGAGGCGCTGGCACTGCGGCTCGGCGACCAGCCGGCCGCGCCGACCCGGTTCGAACCGGAGGTCGGCCCGGCGGCCCGGTCCTGGCTGCTGGCCATGCGCGCCTTCGCCGAACAGGCGGGCTCGGGACTGTTCGCCCGCTCGCCGCTGGCCGCCGCGCACTTCGAGCAGATGCTGGTGCACGGACTGCTGGACAGCCAGCCGCACACCTTGGCCGAGGCGCTGGCCGAACCCGAACGGCCGGAGCTGCCGCAGGTGCTGCGCCGGGCCATGGCCTACTGCGAGGAGCACGCCGCCGAACCGGTCACCCCCGCGGACATGGCGCTGGCGGCCAGGGTCGGGGTGCGCTCACTGCAACGGGCCTTCCGCATCCACCTGGACACCACCCCGCTGGCCTACCTGTACCGGGTCCGGCTGGACCGGGCGCACCGGGACCTGCTGGCCATCGCCGAGGGCCGGGCCAGCGGTTCGGTCACCGATGTGGCGCTGCGCTGGGGTTTCACCCACCTCGGCCGGTTCGCCGCGCAGTACCGGCAGGCCTACGGGCAGCCGCCGGTGCACACCCTGCGCCAGGACCGGCCCCGGCTGCGGCTGGTCGGCGAGTCGGAGTCAGCCGTGTCCTGACAGCCGCGCGCTGACCACCGCGCCGGTCTCCGGTCCCGCCGCGGCCAGCACCGAGCCGTCCGCGGCCCAGATCGTCGAATGCCCGGCGCAGTGGTCAAAACCGCCGCCGGTGGCGCCCGCGCAGCTGGCCATCGCCACCGGCACGCCGTGCTCACTCGCCACCCGCCGCGCGCGGCGCTCCTGCTCGGTCAGTTCGGACTCCTCGTGCACCACCCCGGCCACGTAGACGTCCATGCCCAGGGCCGCGGTGTCCGCCGCGTGCCGGGGCACGCCGGTGTCCCGGCAGATCGCCAGGCCCAGCCGCCAGCCGTGCACCGCCAGCACCACCGGCTCAGGGCCGGGCCGGAACCGCTCCGGCTCCGCGCCGCCCAGGTGCTGCTTGCGGTAGACCACCCGGGCGCCGTCGCCGTCGATGGCCAGCATGCCGATGTGCGGCCCGGCCACCGGAGCGCCGGCCAGCGCCAGCGCGCCGGTGTCCGCGCAGGCCTCCACGATCGGCCACAGCCGGGCGTCCTCGGGACTGATCAGGTCGGCGGCCAGCTCGTAGCCGGTCAGCGACAGCTCGGGGAAGACCACCACCCCGGCCCCGGCCGCGCGCACGGTGGCGGCGTGGGTGACCGCGTTGGCGGCCACGTCGTGCGAGATGCAGGGCGGCTGGGCCACGGCGATGGTCAGCGGCGCGCGCAACGGCTCACTCCACGGGGTCGAGGCGGGCGACGTAGCGCCGGTGCGCCACGAAGGCCATCACGTACACCAGCAGCGCCACCCCGCCGGAACCGCCCGCGACCACCATCGCCCAGTACTCCCAGGACTCGGTGCGCTGGTCGGCGTAGGACACCGTGGCGGCCAGCTCGGTGATCTCCCCGGCCTTGGGCGACCAGCCGATGCCGTCGGTCAGGTGCTTGCCGTTGGTGGTGGCGATCCGGCCGGGGAAGCTGATCTTCAGCTGGACGTCGGTGCGCTCCGGCGACAGCGAGGTCAGGTCGACCGACCCGGACAGCGTCACCAGGCCGCCGGAGCGGCGCAGCTGCAACCGGTAGTTGGTGGAGAGCAGCTCGGTGGCGTTGGCCAGCCCGCGCAGCTCCTCGAAGGTCAGCCCGTTGAAGAACAGCTGCGAGCCCGAGTAGCCGTCCCTGCTGTGCGGCAGCACCCGCACCCGGCTGGCCAGCTCGGCAGGCACCTTCAGCTGCGGGCCCAGGTCACCCTCGCGGGTCGGCAGGGTGAGCAGCACCAGCTCGCCGGAGACCCGGTCGTCCTCGGTGACCGCCATGGTCAGCGAGGCGCGCACGCAGCCGGAGAGGAACAACGCGCACAGCAGCCCGAGCAGTGGCAGGGCGAGGAGTCGCCGTGACAGGGGCACCGGATCATCCTGCCAGCCATTCGGGTGACCTGTCCTTGCCAGCGCACAAGAATCCGAAAGCGTCGCCGCGGAGCCGCCAGGTAGCGTCCCGGTCATGTCCGCGACCGAAGGCGTCCACCAGATCAGCGAGCGGTACGTGCGAGATTTCGCCGCGCTCGACCCGAACACCGCCACCTACCTCGGTGTCCCTGGTCATGACCACAAGCTCACCGACTACTCGCCGGAGGGCCACGCCGCCCGCGCCGAGCTGAACCGCGCCGCCCTGCGCGACCTGCGCGCCGCCACCGCCGCGGACGCCGACGAGCAGGCCGCCAAGGACGTCTTCCTGGAGCGGGTCGGGCTGAGCGTGGAACGGCACGAGGCCGGGCTGGACGTCAGCGAGCTCAACGTCATCGCCAGCCCGGTGCACGAGCTGCGGCAGACCTTCGACCTGATGCCCAGTGGCACCGCGGAGGACTGGGCGGTGATCTCCGCCCGGCTCGGCGGCATGCCCACCGCGCTCGACCAGGTGCGCGCCGCGCTCAGCCACTCCGCGGCCAAGGGCCGGACCTCGGCGATCCGGCAGGTCCGTCGGGTGGCCGAGCAGTGCGAGACCTGGGCGGGCCGCCGCGGCGGGGAGTCCTTCTTCAGCACCATGGTTGCCGCCGCCGACCAGGTCGACGGGGTGTCCGCGGCGCTGACCGCCGACCTGCGCGCGCACGCCGAGGCCGCCTCCGCCGCCTACGCCGACTTCGGCCGGTTCCTGCGCGAGGAGCTCGCGCCCAGCGCCCCGGAGAAGGACGCGGTCGGCCTCGAGGTCTACCAGCTGTCCTCCCGGTTCTTCACCGGCGCCGCCCTGGACCTGCAGGAGGCCTACGAGTGGGGCTGGGAGGAGTTCTCCCGGATCGAGTCGGAGATGAAGCAGGTCGCCGGCCGGATCAAGCCGGGAGCCACGCTGGCCGAGGCGGCCGCCGCGCTGGACGCCGACCCGCGCTACCGGGTGCACGGTCAGGACGCCTTCCAGCGCTGGATGCAGGAGCTCTCCGACCGGGCGCTGACCGACCTGCGCGGCGTGCACTTCGAGATCCCGGACCGGCTGATGGCCCTGGAATGCCGGATCGCCCCGCCCGGCGGCACCGTGGGCGCCTACTACACCGGCCCCACCGACGACTTCTCCCGCCCCGGCCGGATGTGGTGGTCGGTGCCCGCGGACAAGGAGGACTTCTCCACCTGGCGCGAGGTCTCCACCGTCTACCACGAGGGCGTGCCGGGCCATCACCTGCAGATCGCCACCGCGGTGCACGAGGCCGAGCGGCTCAACACCTTCCAGCGCCTGCTGTGCTGGGTCTCCGGCCACGGCGAGGGTTGGGCGCTCTACGCCGAGCGGCTCATGCGCGAGCTGGGCTACCTCGACGACGACGGCAACCTGCTCGGCATGCTGGACGCGCACCTGTTCCGCGCGGCCAGGGTGATCGTGGACATCGGCATGCACCTGGAGCTGACCATCCCGGCCGGTTCCGGCTTCCACCCCGGCGAGCGCTGGACCCCGGAACTGGGCCTGGAGTTCATGCTCACCAGGACCATCACCGACGCCACCCACGTGCGCGACGAGATCGACCGGTACCTGGGCTGGCCCGGCCAGGCCCCCTCGTACAAGCTCGGCGAGCGGCTTTGGCTACAGGCCAGGGACGAGGCCAAGCAGCGCGAGGGCGCGGACTTCGACCTCAAGCGCTTCCACGAGCGCGCGCTGAAGATGGGCGCGATGGGCCTGGATCTCCTGAAGGAACGCCTCGGAGCTTAGGGCTCCAGCGGTAGCTGGCGGCCCAGGACCGCGAAGGGTCTTGGGTCGCCGGTGAAGGTGTAGTGCCGCAGCACGTCCTGGAAACCCAGGCGGCGGTACAGCTTCCACGCCCGGGACGGGCCCTCCGGGGTGGACAACAGCACGGTGCCGGAGTCGGTGCGGGACATCAGCCCGCGCAGCAGCTGCTCGCCGAGACCCTGGCCCTGGGCGTCCGGGCGCACGTGCAGCTCGGTCAGCTCGAAGTAGTCGCCCATCCACTGGTGCACCACGTTCGGCGCCGCGATCGCGGTCAGCCCGCGCCGGACCTGCTCGTGCCACCACTGCCCGCTCGCGCCGCGGTAGCCGTAGCCGATCCCGGCCAGCGCGCCCTGCTCGTCGTAGGCCCCCACACAGCGCCAGCCCGCGCGGACCATGTGCGCCAGCCACATCGGGGCCCGCTGCTGCACGGTGCTCGGCGGGTACCGCATCGCCGCCACGTACAGCGCCAGGGCCTCACCCAGCCGCAGGCGGAGGTCGTCGGCGCTCAGCTCGACGACGGTCTCGCTGATGCCGGGATGCTCTGCTGCGCTCACCGTCCCATCAGACCATGACCCGCCCGCGCCGCGGTGTTCCGCCCCACGTCGAGATGGGTTGAGCATTGTCGGTCCCCCAGGCTAGTGTGGAGTCGTTCGAACGCATGTTCGATAGATCATGTGTTCGGGCCAAGCCGGGCGGCGGGGTGGGGGAAGCACCTCGCCGCCCGGCGCCGCCGGCTTCCCCTCGGCGGAGTCGTCCTTTGTGGTGACGTCTTGAGGAGGCCGTGATGTCTGTCCCCGTCCACTTCCCGATCCAGCGGCGCAACTCCCCCGAGCTGCCCTACCGGCCGCGCACGGGTCCGGTGGCCGCGGCCGGTCTGCTCGCCCAGGCCCAGCGCGGCCTGGAGAACGCGCGCCGGGAGCCGCAGCCCGCCGAGCGCTACGCCGTGGCGCACCTGGCCGCGCTGCGCGCCGCCGCTTCGGTGCTGGCCATCCGGGCGCGTCCCCGCCCCGGCAAGAACCGCCCGACCAGCGTGTGGGTCCTGCTCGCACACGCAGCTCCTGAGCTGCGCGAATGGGCCGCCTTCTACGCCGCGGGCGCCAACCGCAGGGCGCAGGTGCAGGCCGGCATCACCCGGCTGGTCAGCCAGCGCGACGCCGACGACCTGCTCCGGCAGACCGAGGACTTCCTCGTGCTCGCCGAGCGGGTCCTGCACGAGGCAGACAGGTGAGCGGGCAGGCCCTCATCGACCCGGCCCGACTGCTCGACACCCTGCGCGCCGAAGGGGAGCTGCTCGCCGTGTGCGCTGCCGGGGCCGACCTCGGCAGCGCCGTGCCCGCGTGGCCGCGGCGGACCCTCGGTGAGGCGGTCCGCGCGGCCGCGCACGGCTACCGGCTCGCCCTGAGCTGGCTGCGCACCGGGGCTCCGCCGCTGGTCACCCCGGCCGAGGAGGAACCCGCGGAGCCGCTGCCCGAGCAGCTGCGCAGCGGCTTGCGCGAGCTGGCCGAGGAGCTGGCCGCGCACGATCCGTACGCGCCCTGCCCGACCTGGTGGCCGGCCGACTCCAGCTACGGGTTCTGGCGGCGGCGGATCGCGCACGAGAGCACGCTGCACCGGGTGGACGCGCAGTCCGCCGCGGGCGAGGAGCTGCTGGAGATCGCGCCGGAGTTCGCGGTGGACGGCGTGGACGAGGCGCTGCTGCTGTGGCTGGGCTACCGGCTGGGGCGGCTGGGCATCACCGGTCCGCAGCGCGGCACGGTCGGCCTGCGCACCGGCGGCCACGCCTGGCTGGTGCACACCGGCCCCGAGGGCACGGTGGCCGAACGCGTCTCCGCCACCGAGGCGGCAGGCGCGGACGGGCTGGTCACCGGCGAGCCCATGTCGGTCTACCTGTGGCTGTGGGGCCGGGTGCCGGACCGCACGGTGACCCTGGCCGGCAGCCGGGACGCCACCGCCCAGCTGTGGGCGCTGCTGAGGCTGGCCACCACCGCGGGTTGACATTGACGCTGCGTCAACTTCTACCGTTGACCTCACCGAACGACAACGGGAGGTGAGCCGCGGTGGAGTGGTCCATCCAGGACATCGCGCGCTCGGCAGGCACCACCAGCCGCACCCTGCGCCACTACGGCCAGCTGGGGCTGCTGCCGCCGAGCCGGGTGGGGAGCAACGGTTACCGGTACTACGACCAGAGCTCTCTCGTGCGCCTGCAACGGATTCTGCTGTTGCGGGAGCTCGGCCTCAGCCTCCCGATGATCTCCGAGGTGCTCGACGGGCAGCGGGACACCGCCGCCGCGCTGCGCACCCACCTGAAACTGCTGGAGCAGGAGCGGCAGCGGATCGGGCGGCAGATCGAGTCGGTGCGGACCACGTTGCGGAAGACGGAAGAAGGTGAAGAACTGATGGCTGCCGAGGTTTTCGACGGTTTTGACCACACGAAGTACGAGCAGGAGGTGACCGAGCGCTGGGGCAAGGAGGCATACCAGCGCGGTGACCAGTGGTGGCGCGGGCTCGGCGAGGACGGCCGCAAGGCGCACCTCGACGAGCAGGCGGAGATCGCCACCGGCCTGGCCGAGGCCGCGGCCGCCGGCCGGGACCCCGGTGACGAGGAAGTGCAGGCGATCGTGGCCCGGCACTACGAGTGGGTGGTCGCGGGCTGGCAGGGCAGGCGGCCCACCGCGGAGCAGTTCCGGGGGCTCGGCGAGATGTACGTGCAGGACGAGCGGTTCACCGCGAACTACGAGAAGTTCGGCACGGGCGTGGCCGGGTTCATCAGGGACGCGATGGCGGTCTACGCCGACCGCCGGCTGTAAATTCGGTTGGGACAGCTGGACATTCCGGCTACTGTTCCTCATGTGCCCGGTGCGCAGGCAACGGTTACTTCCACTCATAACGGCGATGTCGCGGGTTCGAATCCCGTCCAGGCTTCGGGCCTGGTAGCTCAGTCCGGTAGAGCACGCGTACCGTCGCCGACTCTGATCTCGGGCACACCTAATCTTTTTTCGTTACCACACAAGGGAAATCCTCGGGGGGTGTTCCATGGGCAAGTTCAACCTGCTGACCCGGCTGCGTACGCGACAGGGTGGCAAGGCGTACCAGCGGGACGCTCGCACCGAGCTGTTCCTGTTGGCGGTCAGCAACTTCGTCGGTGAGGCCTCCTGCTACGAGCTCGCCGAGGACCGGGACAACCGTTACGCCGCACTGGTTCGGTCCAACACGCTGCTCGATCCGGAGTGGACGGCGCGGCTGCTCGGCTGGCTGCGCGGTTCGGCGAACCTGCGTTCGGCGGCGCTGGCCGGCGCGGTGGAGTTCGCGCGGACCAGGCAGGAGCACCAGCTGTCCGGGTTGACCCGGCAGGTGGTGGAATCCGTGCTGCAGCGGGCCGACGAACCCGGCGAGCTGCTGGCCTACTGGACCGCGCGCTACGGCCGCGCGATCCCGAAGCCGGTCAAGCGGGGTGTCGCGGACGCGGTGCGCAGGCTCTACGACGAGCGTGCCGCGCTCAAGTGGGACTCGGCCGCGCGTGGCTTCCGCTTCGCCGACGTGCTCGAGCTGACCCACCCGGCACCCAGGGATGCGTTGCAGGGCAGGCTGTTCCGCTGGCTCATCGACGCGCGGCACGACCGCGCCGGTGCGCCGGAAGGACTGCCGGTCCTGCAGGCCCGCCAGGCATTGACCGCGTTGCCGGTGCAGGCCCGGCGTGCGCTGCTGGTCCGCGACCCGGCCAAGGCCGTCACCGACCTGCACGAGGCCGGGATGACCTGGGAGGCGCTGGCCGGCTGGGCGCAGGCTCCGCTGGACGCGGCGGCCTGGTCCGCGGTGCTCCCGGCCATGGGCTACATGGCGTTGCTGCGCAACCTGCGCAACTTCGACCGGGCCGGGATCAGCGACCAGGATGTCGCCCGGGTCGCGGCGCGGCTGACCGACCCGGCCCAGGTGGCCAGGTCCCGGCAGCTGCCGCTGCGGTTCCTGGCGGCCCACCGGGCAGCGGGCGCGCGCTGGTCGGCCAGCCTGGACACGGCGCTGACCTGTTCCCTGGCCTCGGTGCCGAGGCTGACCGGCCGCACCCTGGTGCTGATCGACACGTCCTACTCGATGACCGACTCGTTCTCCCGCGACGGCACGCTGAAGCGGTGGGACGCGGCGGTGCTGTTCGGCCTCGCCCTCGCGGCGCGGGCCGAGCACGCCACCGTGGTGTCGTACTCCGACCACAGCGCGGTTTTCCCGCTGCGCCCGGAGGAACCGGTGCTGCGGGGCGTGCGCAGGTGGGAGTCAGACGGCTTCTTCCTCGGCTCGGGCACGGACACCGTCGGCGCGCTGCGGAAGCACTTCCGCGGGCACGACCGGGTGGTGGTCCTGACCGACGAGCAGCACAGCGACGGCGACGTCAGCACCGCCATCCCGGCCAGGGTTCCGCTGTTCACCTGGAACCTGGCCGGATACGCACCCGGCCACACCCCGGCAGGTCAGCCGAACCGGCACACCTTCGGCGGCCTGACCGACCGCTCGTTCGAGCTGCTGTCCCTGGTGGAACGCGGCGAACGCGGCGAGTGGCCGTTCTAGACCCGGTGGACCGAGCGATCACGGGGATCGCTCGGTCCACTGTGGACGGTTACCGGCCGGCCTTGCCGAACCAGGTGGCCAGCGCCCGGCGCAGCGCTTCCGCCGCGCCGGGCGCGTCCGCGGCGCCCGCCCAGGCCACGTAGCCGTCGGGCCGCACCAGCACGACCTCGACTTCCCCAAGCCCGGCCCCGGTGCCTGTACGCGTACGCACCCCGGCTGAGGCGCCCAGTGCGGTCGGCTCCGGCGGTTCTTCCTGCCGGGCCGGCTCCACGTCCAGGTCAGCCCGCACCAGGTCGACCCGGTCCGCCCAGTCCCGCGCCACGGCCACCAGCTCCGGCGCGTCCGCCAGCGCCAGCAGCACCGGCCGGGCCGCGCGCATCAGCTCCGCCACCCTGGTCGGCCCCGCCGCGGTGCGCAGGGACACATCCGGCAGCCAGCGGCCCACCAGCGGATGCGGATTCAGCACGCCCATGTCGTAGCGGATGTCCGCGCCCGCCATCAGGTCCGCGATCCGCCGGATCACCACCTCCTCGGTGAGCAGCTCCGTCATCAGCTCGCGCAGCGCGGTCACGTTCGGCCCTGGCGAGACCAGCGCGGTCTGCGCCCTGGTGTGCATGAGCACCCGCTCACCGACCGGGAACCGTTCCCGCTCATAGGAGTCCAGCAGTTCCGCGCCTGCCCGGCCGGTGAGCACCGCGGCCAGTTTCCAGCCCAGGTTCAGCGCGTCCTGCATGCCCAGGTTCAGCCCAGGGCCGCCGATGCCGGAGTGCACGTGCGCCGAGTCGCCCACCAGCAGCACCCGGCCGTCCCGGTACCGCTCGGCCTGCCGGGAGTTGATGCCCGCGGTGGTGCGGTCCGGCTCGTCCATGCCCTCCACCAGGCGCATCGGGATGTCCGTGCCGAGCACCCGGCCCGCTGCCGCGCGCAACCCGGCCAGCCCGGACTCCGCCTCGTCCCGGTGCCACTCCATCACGAACACCCGGTACTGGCCGGGGGTGAACATGCCGTAGGCGAACAGGCCGCGTTCGGTGCGCCGGAAAGTGGCCGGGTACAGCCGTCCGATGCCAGGCACCTCCAGCTCCCCGGTGCCGGGCACCGCCACCGGCTCCTCGATCGCCACACTGCCGATCCAGCCGGTGAAGGAGTCGTCGGTGACCCCGGGAAAGCCGATGCCGCAACGCTTCCGGATCGTGCTGCGCCCGCCGTCCGCGCCGATCAGGTACCGGGCGCGGATCTCCTGTTCACCCTGAGGCGTCCGGACCCGCACGGTGACCCCGTCAGCGTCCTGGGTGAAGTCGGCGACCTCGTGCTCGCGCCGGATCTCCACCCCGAGCTCCAGCGCGCGCTTGGTGAGCAGCTCCTCCATCCTGGCCTGCGGCACCGCGAGCGTGCCCAGCGCGTGATCGTCCACAATGGACAGGTCCAGTACCAGCGCGCCGAACTGGAAGAACGGCGTGCGCGGCGGGCGGCCGGTCTGCCCGCTGAAAGCCTGGTAGAGGCCGCGGTGGTCGAGCGCCTCCACCACCCGGCCGACCAGGCCGTTGGCCTTGGGTTCCAGCGAGGGTTCGGCGAGTCGTTCCAGCACCACCGGCCGCACCCCGCCCAGGGCCAGTTCGCAGGCCAGCAGCAACCCGTTCGGGCCGCCACCGGCGATGACCACGTCAAGCTGTTCTGCCACGGTGTCCTCCTTGCTCTTGCCAGCTGGACGAGGGCATGGCGGAGCGACCGCGGCGGGGAAAGTCGTTACGGCGCAGGCAGTCCGGCCGAAACCTGGGCCAGCGCGTCGGAGATCAGCGGGATCACCGGCCGCGGCGGGTCGGCGTGCATCCAGAGTTCGGTGGCCACCGCGATGGCCGAGCTGACCGAGCCGGCGACCAGCCGCGGATAGAGGTCCCGCCGCACGTCGGTGCCGGTGCGCTCGGCGACCACCTCGGCGAACTCCTGGTCGGCCTGCGCACTGGCCTTGAGGAACTCGCCGACCACACTCGGCTCCGCGGTCATCAGCCGCACCCCGGCCTGCCACGCCGGATCCGGCGGCGCCTCGGCCATGGCCTGGAAGTGCCCGAGCACGGCCTCGGCCACCGCGGTCCACAGCGGTTCGGCCGCGGGCCGCTCCCGCAGCCGGACCCCGATCTGCCTGGCGCGCTCCAGGTGCCGGTAGGCGATCGCCTCGGCCTTGCCGCTGAAGTAGTTGTTGAAGGTCCGCGCGGACACCCCGGCCTCCGCCGCGATGTCCTCGACCAGCACGTTGTCCAGCCCGCGCTCGACCGCCAGCCGCACCGCGGCCCAGCTGAGCGCCTGCCGGGTGGCCGCCTTCTTGCGTTCGCGCAGACCGGGTTCCATGACGCCACCGTAGCGAGAAAAGTTCGCGCCCCGCAAGTTTTCGGGACGCGCAACTTTTGCGGGTTGAGGGGAACCGCGTTAGCGTGCCGGTATGCAATATATTAGCCGGGTGGACCGGTCGCTGTTGCGAGACCGCGCGCTGACCGCCATCCGCCAGGCCATCGTGGTCGGCGACCTGCCACCCGGCTCGCCGGTGCGCGACGTCGAGCTGGCCGAACGCCTTGGCCTGTCCCGCACGCCGGTCCGGGAGGCGCTGGCCCGCCTGGCCGACGAGGGGCTGATCGAGAGCAAACCGCACTCCTACACCAGGGTCACCGCGGTCGACCCGGAGGCGTTGCGGGACGCGCAGGTGGTGGTGCAGGCCATGCAGTCGGTGGCTGCGCGGCTGGCTGTGCCGAGGATGGGGGAGCCGGACCTGGCCGCGATGCGGGCGGCCAACGAGCGGCTCGCGGCGGCGCTGGCCGCCGGCGATCCGCTGGCGGCGCTGACCGCGGACCAGGACTTCCACGCGATCGCGATCGCGGCCTGCGGCAACGCCGCGGTCGCCGCGACCATCGAGCGGTACCTGCCCGCGCTGCACCGCCTGGTGCTGCTGCGCTTCGACACCCTCGCCGCGCGGGACTCGGTGCGCATGCACGAGGAGATCATCGCCGCTTGCCGCGCGGGCGAGGCCGAGCGCGCCGCGCGACTGGTCGAGACCAACTGGGCCACTCTCACCACGCACGACGACAGGAGCAGCACGTGAGCCTGGCGAAGTTCCCCCGCTACCCCCTGCTGTTCGGCCCCTCCCCGGTGCATGAGCTGACCCGGCTGACCCGGCACCTGGGCGGCGCCCGGATCTGGGCCAAGCGCGAGGACTGCAACTCCGGCCTCGCCTACGGCGGCAACAAGGTGCGCAAGCTGGAGTACCTGGTGGTGGACGCGCTCGCGCAGGGCTGCGACACGCTGGTCTCCATCGGCGGCGTGCAGTCCAACCACACCCGCCAGGTGGCCGCGGTCGCCGCGGTGACCGGGATGCGCGCGGTGCTGGTGCAGGAGGACTGGGTCGAGCACGACACCCCCGGCTACGCCCAGGTGGGCAACCTGCAGCTGAGCAGGCTGCTGGGCGCGGACATCCGGCGCTCGTCAGCCGGTTTCGACATCGGCTACCGGCCCAGCTGGGAGCAGGCCCTCGCCGAGGTCAGGGCCGAGGGCGGCACCCCGTACGCCATCCCGGCAGGAGCCAGCGACCATCCCCTTGGCGGCCTCGGCTTCGCCCGCTGGGCCCAGGAAGTCGTTGAGCAGGAACGGGAGCTGGGAATCTTCTTCGACACCATCGTGGTCTGCTCGGTGACCGGCTCCACGCAGGCGGGCATGATCGCCGGCTTCGCCGCCGCGGGCGGCCCACCGCGCCGGGTGATCGGCATCGACGCCTCAGCCGCTCCCGAGACGACACGCGAACAGGTCCGCCGCATCGCCGAGAACACCGCCACCCTGCTGGAAACCGAGCTCCCGCCCGACGCGCTGATCCTGGACGAGCGCTACCACGCAGGCGCCTACGGCATCCCGGACGAGCAGACCCTGGCCGCGATGCGCGTCGCGGCCCGGACCGAGGGCATGATCACCGACCCGGTGTACGAGGGCAAGTCCATGGCAGGGTTGCTGGACCTGGTCTCCCGCAAGGAGATCGGCCCGGACTCGACGGTGCTGTACGCGCACCTGGGCGGCCAGCCCGCGCTGAACGCCTACCCGGAGCTGTTCGCCGGCTAACCCGCGCGTCCGCCACCCTCCGCCGCGCGGCCCACCGCGCCCTGCCTGCCCGCCGCGCCCGGCCCGCCGCGTCCGCCGCCGTGCGTCGCTAGCCCAGCCGCGTAGCCAGCCCGTCCAGGATCCGGGCCAGCCCGTAGTCGAAGCGGTGGTCGCGGGGCTGGTCCTGGCGCTCGTAGGCCGCGGTCAGCTCGCTCAGCCGCGGATAGGGCGCCATGGCCTGCGCCGCGGTCTCCCGCAACCGTTCCGCCCAGTCCGCCTCGCCCTGCCCGCTGCGCGCCAGCGTGGTCAGCCAGGCCGCCTCGCTGGTGCTGATGCCGATCACGTACGCGGCCACCACGCTCAGCGCCTGGTCCGCCTCCAGCAGGTCGAAACCGGCGGCCAGGTAGACCGCGAGCATCCGGTCGTTGAGCCGCATCACGTTGGGGCCCAGGTACGAGAGCCCCGCCTGCCCGAGCACCGAGGCCATCCACGGGTGCCGCAGGATCATCGCGCGCATGCTGTGCGCGCAGGCCGTCGCGCCCGCCCGCCAGTCCTCGTCCGGGTCCGGGATCTCGATCTCGCCGTAGACCTCGTCCACCACGAGCTCGATCAGCTCGTCCTTGTTGGCCACGTGCCGGTACAGCGAGGTCGCGCCCGCGCCCAGCCGCGCGCCCAGGTTGCGCATGCTCAGCGTCTCCAGGCCCTCGGCGTCGAGCAGCCGGACGGCCTCGGCCACGATCTGCCCCCGGCTCAGCGCGGGTTGCTCGCGGGTGCGGCGCGGACGGGTCCACACCGACAGGTTCGGCTTCTGCTCAGCGGCCATGCTCGAAGGCTAGCGCACGATGTGCGCAGTTGCGCCCCTTCTCTTCATCTGCGTACAGTGTGCGCAACACCGAAACACCGTTCGCAACTCTGGGGAGCATCCGATGACCTTCGACCTCGCGCACTGGCAGACCCGGCTCGACCAGCTCCGCGCCCTGCACCACGTGCCAGGCGCGACCCTGGCGGTGCTGGCGGACGGCCGGATCCACGAGCTGGCCAGCGGCCTGCTGCACCGCGGCACCGGCGTGCCCGCGACCACCGAGTCGGTGTTCCAGCTCGGCTCGGTCGCCAAGGTGTACACGGCCACCCTGGTCATGCGGCTGGTCGAGGCCGGCGACCTGGACCTGGAGGCGCGGGTCGTGGACGTGCTGCCGGAGTTCCGCGTCGCCGATCCCGAGGCGACCAAGACGATCACAGTCCGCCAGCTGCTCAACCACACCAGCGGCCTCAGCGGCGACTTCAGCCTGGACACCGGCCGCGGCGACGACGCGCTGGCCAAGTACGTCGAAGCCTGCGCCGACCTCGGCCAGGACTTCCCGCCCGGCGCGGCCTTCGCCTACAGCAGCAGCGGGTACAGCCTGCTCGGCCGGATCATCGAGGTGGTCACCGGCCAGACCTGGGAGCAGGCCCTGCGCACCCGGCTGCTGGAGCCGCTGGGCCTGACCCACTCGGTCACCCTGCCCGAGGAGGTCCTGCGCTTCCGCGCCGCCATCGGCCACGAGGGCCCCGCCGGCCAGGACCCCGCGCCGGTCCCGGTGTGGAACCTGATGACCCGCAACGCCGGCCCCTACGGCGGCGCCCTGTGCGCCAGCGCCGGTGACGTGGTCCGCTTCGCCCGCCTACACCTCGACGGCGGCCGAACCCCCGACGGCGGCGCCCTGCTCACCGCGGGGACGGTGGCCGCGATGCAGCACCGCGAGGTCGAGGTCCCGGACAAGTGGACGGTCAGTTCCGACGCCTGGGGCCTGGGCTGGACCCTGTACGACTGGCACGGCACCCCCGGCTACGGCCACGACGGCGCCGCCACCGGCCAGTTCGCCTACCTGCGCGTCATCCCGGGCGCCGGGGTCGCGGTCGCCCTGCTCACCAACGGCGGCGACGCCCGCCTGCTGTACGCGGACCTGTTCCGCGAACTACTGGCCGAGCTCGCCGACGTCACCATGCCCGCCCCCTTCGGCCCGCCAGCCCAGCCCATCGCGGTGGACTTGGCCCGCTTCACCGGGACCTACCGCCGCGAAGGCGTGGAGATCACGGTGGCTGAACAGGAGGGCGTGACCCGGCTGGTGTACCGGTTCGTGGGCGGGATGGCGGTGTACTCGGACGCGCTGGAGCTGGAGCTGACGGCGGTGTCGGTGTCGGAGCGGGTGACGGTGTGCGCGGGCCCGGGGACGGGGACGTTCAGCGGCGACTGGATGCCGGTGGTGTTCACGGAGCTGCCGGATGGGACGGGGTGCGTGTACGTGGGTGCGCGGGCAACGCCGAAGGTCGCCTGACCGGGTGGCCGATCCGCCGCCCGCGCCCGCGGCCGGGATTCAGCCCGTGGGCTGGACGTTCTGGCGCAGGTCGGGTGCCGTGGTCGGCGCGGGGAAGGTCAGCGGGCTGGCCTCCACGCAGGCGGTGGGGCTCGCGGTGCCCTCCGGGCGGCCCGGCTTGCCGAAGTCCAGGGTGAAGCAGCGGGTGGCGGTGGCTTCCGGCGGGCCGGAGCGGCGGTCACCCGTCATCCAGTTGCTGCGCCAGCCCTCCCCGGTGACCCGGACGAGCAGCGACACCCCGCCCAGAGCCCGTTCCACGCCCTCGGTGCGCAGCACCTGGACGCCGGCCTGCTCGGTGGCCAGGCGGGCATGGTCGGTGACACCGGACAGGCGCAAGCGCGCCAGGTGGTCGCCGAGGGCGTTGGCCCGGCGGGTGGCGTCGGTCTCGGCGTTCTCCTGCGCGCTGGTGCCGTCGAACAGCCCGGTGAACAGCCACACCGGTACCGCCAGCAGCGCCGCGGCCACCCCGAAGATCGCCAGCCCCCCGGCGACCGTACTGGTCGTGCGTATCCCCATGGGGAAATCTTGGCGGCTCAGGCGGTGAAGCGGAAGGTGCTCACCACCGCAGCGTGATCGGAGGTCCACTCGTTGTCGCGGTGGTGGGGCACCGGCTTCGGCGTGCCGACGACCACCGTGCGCGAGTCCAGCACCCGCAGCGACCCCTTGACGTGGATGAAGTCGATGCGGTCCTGGGGTTCCGGCTTACCCGCCTCGTCGTTCCAGGGGTAGACCGGGGACCAGGTGTTGCCGGGGCCGCGGGCCGGGTCGGGGTGCACGGCGCGGTAGGAGTCGGTCAGGCCTGCCTTGGCGACCTCCTTGGTGGTGGGCCAGTCGATGGTGTAACCGCAGTGGGACTTCCGGGTGGCCGCGGTCCAGTCCAGGTGCGAGGGTGTGTTGAAGTCACCGGCCAGGATCACCGGGGTGCGCTCGGCGTCGGCCAGCTCCTCGCGCAGCTCGGCCAGGATGTCGCGGATCTCTTGGGGTCGCTGGGAGTCCTCCTCTCGGCGCAGGACCTGCGCGGTGCTCATGCCCGCGTGACAGGCGTCGTACGGGCCGTACGGGGTGTAGTTCAGGTGCGCCGACCACACCACCGTCTCCTTGCCCTCGGGCAGCCGGATCCGGATTCCGGCTCCCTTGAGGGTTTTCCCGGTCGCGCTGGTCGGGGCGTACCTGGCGGTGATCGGGTACCGGCTGATCAGGCCGAGGCTGTAGCTGGCCTGGTAGTGATGCCAGCCGAGCTCGGCCGCCAGTTCCTTGGCCGCGACGCTGTAGGTCTCCTGCATGGCCACCACGTCCACGGCCTGCTCCCGAAGAAAGCGGACCTGCTTGGCGCGGTAGTCGTTGACCTTGGTGCCGCCGTACCAGAGGTTGACCGACATGACTTTCAGCTGTCCCGGCGCGGCGGGCGCCGCCACCGCGGGCCCGGCCATCACAGGCACGGCGGCGCCCAGCGGCAGAACGGCACTGGTCAGCAGGGCGAGCAGTCTGGTGAGTCGCACCAGGGCACGCTGACAGCCGGAGGTGTCCGGCAGGCAGCCGCCGATCGACGGGCGGGTATCAGTTTTTCAGGCTCGTAGTCGTAGTCCCTTCGGTGTGGCCCGGAAACCGGCCTCGCGCAACACATCGGCCAGGTGCGAGGTCAACGCGACCTCGCCGTCGGCCCGCTGGACCGCGAGCTGCCCCAGCCAGCCGTCGTGCACCGCCTGGGCGAGCGCGGCCGCGGCGCTGCGCAACGCGCCCTCCTCGTCGGTGAAGGACAGCAGCGACCGCCCACCCCGCTCCACGTACAGCGCGGGCACCCCGTCGACGAGCACCGCCAGCGCACCGGCCTTGCGGCCAGGGCGGTGTTTGGTGTCGCCGACCGCGGCCGGCCAGGGCAGCGCGGCGCCGTAGGGCTGGGCCGGGTCGGCCGCGGCCAGCACCACGGCGGTGGGCTGGCCGGGTAAGGGCTCGCCGCCGCGGGCGTTGGCGCGGAGCTGGTCCACCGCGCCGCGGACGGCGAACTGCGCTGCGCCAAGGCCGTCGACCACGTAACCGCGGACCACCTGGCCCGAGTCCTCCATGGCGCGCAGCACCCGGTAGACCGCGCTGAACCCGCCGGTGACCCGCTCGGTCTCCAGCGCGCCCCTGGTGAGCACGCCGTGGCGTTCCAGAAACGCCTCGGCGCGGGCGCCCCGGCGTCACCGTGGTGGCCGAGCAGACCGGCGACTTCTCCAGGGAGAAGGGCCAGACCGTGGCCGAGC
>NZ_JBSFUA010000038.1:0-87648 GCF_053591555.1 Crossiella sp. NPDC003009
CCGCCCGGCCGGCCGCCTGCGCGGCCTTGCGCGCGTCGCCCTGGGCCGCGGCGGTCTCGGCGGCAGCCCGCTCGGCGGCCTCCTTGGCCTTGCGCGCGGCGGCCAGCGCCTGGTCGGCGTTGTCCTTGGCGAGGTCGGTCTGCTCAGCGGCCCTGACCTGGGCGTCGGCGGCCAGCTCGGCCAGCCCGGCGACGGTCAGCGTCTCCTCGTCCCGCTGCACCGCGACCTGCCAGCCGCTGCGCAGGAACTCCCGGATGTCCTCAGCGCCGCCGTCCAGGGCGCGCTGGGCGGTGACGTGGACCGCAGAACCCTCCTTGGCCGCGGCCAGGATCTTGTTGACCCGGATCCGGTTGTCCTGGTCCTCGGCGACCGCCCGGCCGGTGGACAGGAACGCCTCGACGTCGGCGTCGGTGCCGTTGAGTGCGGCCTGCCCCGCCTTGGCCAGTTGGGTGCCGCCGCGGGCGATCAGCTGGTTGACCAGCCTGCGCTGGTCGTTGCGGTGCGGCTGCTGCCAGCCGGAGTCCAGGAAGGCCCGCAGCTCGGCCATCCCGCCGTTGAGCGCGGTGTCGGCCGCCGCCCGCATGGCGGGTCCGGAGGCGGCCAGCAGCCGGGTGACCTCGATCCGGGCGTCGTGCTCGGCGGCCACCGGACGCTGCTCGGTGAGGAAGCGCCGCACGTCCTCCTCGCTGCCCAGCAGCGCCGCCTCGGCGGCCCGCGCGGTGACCTGGCCGCCGGCCCGGTAGGCGGCCAGCACTTCCGCTCGGGAATGGGTCGGGGCCGGTGCGGCATTCACCGGTAGTGGCGCCAGCAAACCCGCGCCCATGGTCAGCGCCGTCGCCAGGACGGCTGCACGTGTTATAGCTTTCATAATGAAGTCAGTATCGGTTCGCGATGGGGCAAAAAGCTCTATTACCTCCATCCAGAGAATTTGAGGACATTTGTCATGAGCGCATTACTGCGGTTGGCCTATTCCGTGGCCATGGTTGTCTCCGGCACAATCCTAGGCACGGCCGGGACCGCCGTGGCGGCGGACAACCCGCCGCCGGTGGAGGAGGACTACGCCTATCCGGGCGCGGACAAGATTTTCGCCGAGCGCGGTATTCGGCTACTCAAAGGAAACGGGGTCATTCTGCTGACCACCTGCGTGCCGGGGCACGCCAACCAGATCGTGCTCAGCAGTTCCGCATTCACCGACCCGATCTGTTTCGCGGCGGGACCGGGTGCCGGATTTGTCAGCATGGACATTCCCGAGGTGTACTCGGTCAAGGGCGACAGCCATCGCGGGTCGGTCACGGTGCGGGTCAAGGACGTCACCAGCACCTCGCCCATCACGCCGAACCGGTGGAACCCGGTCAACAACGGCGACGGCGGGACCCTGCTGGAGCTGCGCACCCAGCCCTGAGCGCGGCTCAGCCCAGCAGTTCCCTCACCGCGGTCTCCACGGCGTTCGCCGAGGTCAGGCCTTTGACCAGGGTGCCGCCGGGGGCGATGACGGCCAGCAGCGGCGGTTCGGCCACGGCGTAGCTCCGGCCGACGGTCTGCTGCTGGTCGTCGTGGCCGACCGGGTAGGGCACCTGGTGCTGCTCCAGGTAGCCGCGCAGGTCCGCCTCGGTGTCCCTGGCCGCGACTCCGAGGAAGATCACCTTGTCCTTGTAGGTGTTCGCAAGCTCGGTGAGTTTGCGCTGCTCAGTGCCGCATTTGGCGCACCAGGAGCTGAAGAACACCACCACCAGCGGCCGGTCCTTCCACAGCGTGGAGGCGGTGACCTTGGTGCCGTCGGTGAGTGGCACGGTGAAGTCGGGGGCGGCGCCCGCCTCCGGGGGCGGCGGGCGGAAGGTGACCCCCGGCGGCAGCGGGCCGGGCAGTGCGGAGGCCCCGCCGCGCGCGGGCGGCGGGGTCGCGGTGCAGGCGGTCAGCAGCGCCGCCAGCAGCAGGACGAGGACGGTTCTCACGTGGTCAATCCCACCAGGGGCGCCCGCTCGCCCAGACTCGGGTCGCGGGCCAGCTCGATCGGCGGCAGGTCGCCGACCAGCAGCCGGTAGCCGTCGGCGGCCGGCAGCTCGGCGGTGAACTCGACCTGACAGAACGTGGGCTCCCTCGGCACGTCCAGCTGCTCCTCGATGGCCTTGACCGCCTTGCCCGGCGGCAGCGTGCCCTCGGCCAGCTGCCTGCCCCCGGCGTCCTGCACGCGGTAGCCGGCCTTGGGGTGGATGGCCTGGTAGGCGCCGGTGCCGGAGCACTCGGCGCCCACCTCGCGCATCGCCCCGTCCCGGACGAGCAGTTTCACCGGCGCGGCGGTGGTGGCGGGCGTGCTCGCGCAGCCCGCCACCACCAGTGCGGTGAGCAGGATCAGGACAGGACGGTGCACGTCGCCGTCGCGGTCTTGCTCGGGTCGGACTCCGAGGTCGCGGTCAGCTTGACCGTGGCGGGCTCGACCGGTTTCGCGGTGGTGCGCTCCACGTTGACCGCCACGTCCGCCTTCTCGCCGAACTTCGCCGTGGCCAGCGCGTTGGGCAGCTGGACCTGCCAGCCCGCGCCGCTGACCTCGGCCTTGAGCCGGTAGACGTCCGAGCGCAGGTGCGCGGCCGGGGTGCCACTGGCCTTGCCGGTGTTGGTCAGCGGGAACGAGCACGCGGTCGCGCCGCGGTGCCCGACCCAGCCGGTGCGGGCGTTGTCCAGCTTCACGCCCCTGGTGTGCGGGCCCGCGCCGTCGAGGGAGCGGACCGCGACGGTGTAGGAGAGCACGCCCTGGGCGTCCCGCTTGATGTCGAGCACGTAGAAGTGCAGCCGGTTGTGCGGGTCGGTGTACTCGTAGATCGACTTGGACCCGGTGCCCGCCTTGAGCAGCGCGTCAGCCAGCTGGCGCGGATCGCCCACGGTGACCTTCACCGGGGTGCCGTCCGGCTTGTAGTAGTCGACCAGGTTGATGTCCTGCGGGTTGGCGTCGATGACCCACTTGAACGGGGCGGCGTCGGCGTTCTTCGTCTTGGCCAGCAGCACGCCGCTGTCCGGGGTGAAGGAGTCCGACCCCATCCGGTCCACGACCTCCAGGGTGTAGTTCTGGTAGCCGCGGCCGTCGCAGAGCGGATCCTTGGCCTGGCTGCACGCCGGGGCCTTGTCCCCGCCGGGCATGACCACGTTGATCCCGGCCAGCCCGCCGGGTCCCGGCTGCGCCGCGCGGGCGGTCACCGTGGCCACCGCGAGGCCGGAGGTGGTCAGCGTGCCGCGGTCCAGCCGCAGCACGTGCGCCTCGTCGACGATGCCGAGCTTCATCTTGTTGCGCAGCATGTGCTGCGCGCCCATGGACGCCCCGGCCGTCGGCGGGATGAACCAGCGGGTGTGGGTGCCGCCGGGACCGTTGAAGGTGCCGCGGCTGAGCATGTCCCACGGGCCGCTGTAGGCACGCACCGGCGGGTTGCCGAAGGGGTTGTTGTAGTTGTCGCCGATGCCCAGGATGTGGCTGAACTCGTGCGCGTACACGCCCTGCCCCGAGCTCTCCGCCTGGGTGGAGGAGCCGCCGCCGGCGTTGGGCCAGATGGAGGCCGCGGCCTTCCACGAGGTCCACTCCACGTAGCGGGTCTTCGCCCAGTTCGGCAGGTTGGGGTCGGGCGGGCCGAAGGAGTCCGGCACGTCCTCCTTCTTGGCGAACATCATCGGCCCGAACTCCTGCCAGGTGCCCGACTCGTCCTGTCCCGCGGAGAGGAAGAAGACGAAGTCGAAGCCCTTGGGCACCTCGGTGCCGACGTCCTCGCGCCAGGCCTTGCCCGCGTCGGTGCGCAGGTCCTTGTTGCAGCTGGACCCGGCCGGGCAGGCGCCGGAGCCCTGGAACTCCATCGCGTACTCGTAGGACTTGCCGGGCAGCTGGTACGCGCCGAAGGCCTTGAGGTCGACGCCGAAGCGGCCGCCGGAGTCCTCCATCCAGTACTCGTTGATGGTGTGCCCGTTGTTGATCTTGCCGGGCTTGTTGAGGAAGTCCTGGTAGAACTGCGCGACCTGGGCGCGCGGGATGTTGTTGGCCAGCTGGGTGGGGTTGCCGAAGACGGTGGACTTCGGCGGCTGGGTGACCGCGAAGGGCTGGTCGGGGTAGTCGACGAGGACGAGCGCGCCCTTGAACATCCGCTTGGTCGGCTTGCGCGCCGGGTTCGCCCAGTCGGTGCCCGGCGGCTTCTTGTAGTCCGACCACGTCATGTCAGCGGGGTTCTCCCACTGCTGCGGGTCGATCGGCGCGAGGGAGACCGGCGAGCCCCACCCGGCGGGCGCGGCGGCGGCCGTGCCCGCCATCGACACCGACAGGGCGGCGGCCAGCACGAGGGCTCCGGTTCGCCTGACCCGGAAACGACGACGTAGCTGCATGAACCCGGATCCTAGGAACCCCTCGGCGGGCAACCCAGCCGCCGAAGGGACTGTGTCCCGCTCAGCCGGGGATCAGCAGGAACCGGCTGGCGGGCAGCGCGGGCACCCGGCGCAGCGATATCCGCAGGTCCTGGGGCGGCACCCGGTAGTCGGCCCGGGCCAGCCGGGTCACCAGCGCCTCCAGCAGCCCGAGGGTGAACGCCTCGCCGGGGCACCGGTGACCGGTGCGCGGATCGCCCGCGCCCTGCGGGACGAGTTCGAACTCGCCGATCGTCCGGTCGAGGAAGCGGGCCGGGTCGAACCGGTAGGGGTCGGGCCAGAGCCGGGGGTCGTGGTTCTGGCCGTAGAGGTCCAGCAGCACCAGCGCCCCGGCCGGGATGGTCTCGCCCTGCCAGGTGAGGTCGCGGGCGGCGCGGCCGCCGAGGAACGGGGCGAAGGGGTAGAAGCGGCGCAGCTCCTGGGCGAACGCGGTGGCGTAGCCCGGTTCGCCCGCGCGCAGCGGTTCCCGGTGCTGCGGCCAGCGGTGCAGGGCGTGCCCGGCGAAGGTGACGAACCAGCTGACCGCGACGGTCGGCCGGATGATGTTGAGCAGCTCCACCGCGGCCAGCCGCGGGTCCAGCGGCTGCCCGTCGGCGTCCCGGTGGCTCGCCACGGCCAGCAGCGCGGAGCCGGGCAGAGCTGGTGCCGAACCCGCGCGGACCTGGGTCACCAGCTGCCCCAGCCGTTCCTCCTGGCGGGCGCGGGCGCGCCGGGCCCGCCAGTGCCGGGGACCGGGGGTGGCGAAGCCGTCGACCATGGCGGTCAGGTCGCGGGCCACGGCGGGCGTCTCGGCCTCGGTCAGCGGTATCCCGGCCCAGCGGCAGACGCCCTGGGTGAGCACCCTGGCGGCGGCCTCGAACAACACGATCCGCTGGCCGCTCCGCCAGGAGCCGGTCTCCTGCTTCCAGGCGGTGATGGCGTGTTCGACCAGGTCGGCGGCGGTGTCCGGGCCGACCACGGAGAGGAACAGGTTCTTGCGGCAGCGGTGCTCGTCGCCGTCCAGGGTGTGCACCGCGCCGCGGCCGAACAGGGTGCTCCGCACCGGGCCGGGGATGGCGGTCTGCCTGCGGATGTTGTGCTCGTCGTAGAAGAACCGGGCCGCCTCGGGGCCGGTGAGGCAGACCGTGGGCTGGCCCATCAGCCGGGTGTGCACGACCGCGCCGTCGGACTCGCGCAGCCGGTCCGGCAGCCAGGCGTAGCCCTCGACGAGCAGCGCGGCCGAGTTGTCCATCAGGGGTGCCTGGAGAAGTCGCATGGGCGGGGAGTGCCCGTTCTGCCGCGATCAACTCCCGCGGCGTGCCGTTTGCCCGGTCGGCGCGGGGGTAGCCGGAACGCACCGCGTACCCGGGAAGGAGCGACCATGTCCGAGCACGCCGAGCTGCCGCTGCCCGACTACGACCACCTGCCGCAGGGCAGCCTGAACCACCGGATCAGGGCACTGGACCGGCCGCAGCTGGCCACCTTGCGCGAGTACGAGACGGCGCACGCGAACCGTCCGGCCGTGCTGGCCGTCTTCGACGCCCGGCTGGCCGAGCTGGACGCGGGCGCGCGCCCCTCCGGCGGCGACCAGCGGCGGCAGCCGGAACAGGCCCCGCCGCCCAGTGGCGGATCCCCCGTGGGCTCGGGCACCGGCGCGGAACCCAGCGCGCCGCCGCATCAGGGTGTGCACGAACAGGCCGCCCGCCACCAGCGGTCCTGACGGCGGGCGCCGATGGCTCCCGGACTCGCCGCGGTGGCGGCCTCCCGCGAGTGGACCGGCGAGGACGGCGTCCGGCTGCCAGCCGGTGACGTGCACGCCTGGTGGCCGCGGACCAACCAGACGGTGTGCGGGCTGGCGCTGCGACGGTCCCAGCTGGCGCCGTTCCCGCACGTGGTCTGGCCGGACGCGGTGTGGCTGACCCAGTCGGCGGAGGCGCGGGATCAGCTGCTGCGGCTGTGCCACCGGTGCACGGCGGCCATGGCTCCTCGGCCGCGGCGGCGGGAGCGGGCCCGCCGGTGACCACCTCAGCCGAGCACGAGGACGAGCTGAGCAGGGTGGCCGCGGAGAAGTTCGGCTGGCCGGAGCTGCGACCGGAGCAGCTGCGCGCGATGGCGTCGCTGATGGCCGGGCACGACGTGCTCGCGGTGCTGCCCACCGGCGCTGGCAAGTCCGCGATCTACCAGGTGCCCGCGCTGCTGCTGGACGGGCCGACCGTGGTGGTCTCGCCGCTGATCGCCCTGCAGCGCGACCAGGTGGACGGCATCGCCGGCAGCGGGGCTCCGGCGGCGGTGGCGGTGAACTCCGCGCTGCGGGCCGCCGAGCGGGAGCAGGCCTGGCGGTCGCTGCGCGCGGGCGAGGCCGAGTACCTGTTCCTCGCGCCCGAGCAGCTGGCCAAGGACGACCTGGTGGCCGAGCTGGCCGGGCTGGGGGTGTCGCTGTTCGTGGTTGACGAGGCGCACTGCGTCTCGGCCTGGGGCCACGACTTCCGGCCGGACTACCTGCGGCTGGCCCCGGTCATCGCCCGGCTCGGACGGCCGAGGGTGCTCGCCCTGACTGCCACCGCGGCCCCACCGGTGCGCGCGGACATCGCGCAGCGCCTCGGCCTGCGCGAGCACCGCGAGGTGGTCACCAGCTTCGACCGGCCCAACCTGCACCTGTCCGTGCGGCGCTGCGCCGACGAGGCCACCCGGCGGGCCGCGGTCCTGGCCAGGGCGGCCGAGCCGGTGCGTGGCCGAGGACTGGTCTACACGGCCAGCCGCAAGGACGCCGAGCAGTACGCCGCCGACCTGGCCGCGGCCGGGGTCCGGGCCGCCGGGTACCACGCCGGGATGAAGGCGGCCGACCGCGACCGGGTGCAGGAGCGGTTCACCGCGGGGGAGTTGGACGTGGTGGTGGCGACCTCGGCCTTCGGCATGGGCATCGACCTGCCCGACGTGCGGTTCGTGCTGCACGCGGCGATGCCGGAGTCGGTGGACTCCTACTACCAGCAGATCGGGCGGGCCGGCCGGGACGACGAGCCCGCCGAGGTCGTCCTGTTCCACCGCCCGCAAGACGCTGCCCTGCAACGGTTCCTGACCAGCAGCCCGCCGCCGCAGGACACCCTGGCCGAGGTGGCTCGGGCGATCGAGGACCACGACGGCCCGCTGCCGCCCGGCGAGCCCGCGGAACTGCCGCCGGCCCGGCGCACCAGGGCAGTCAACCTGCTGGAGGAGGCCGGGGCGGTCAGCACTGGCGCGGACGGCCACGTCGAGTACGCCGACCCCGGGCTGACACCGGAGCAGGCGGTGGCCAAGGCCACGGCCACGGCGGAAGCGCGGCAGCGGCTGCTGCGGTCCCGGGTGCGGATGATGAGCGGCTACGCCGAGACCACCGGCTGCCGCCGCCAGTACCTGCTCGGCTACTTCGGCGAAGGGCACGACGGCGGCTGCCGCGCCTGTGACAACTGCCTGAGCGGCCTGGCCGAACCGCGACCGGCGCAAGACCCGGAGTTCCCGCCCAACAGCGCGGTGGCGCACCGGGAGTGGGGGCCCGGCGTGGTGGTCTCCACCGAAGGGGACCGGCTGACCGTGCTGTTCGACGAGCAGGGCTACAAGACGCTGTCCCTGGCGGCCGTGCGCGAGCGGAACCTGCTCAGCGCGGCGGACTGAGACGGTGGCCCGGACCAGCCGGCCTGGCGGGCGGACGGCCTCGTCCGTGGCGGATCGCGCCGGGGCGAGGCCGTCACCGCGCGGCGTTCAGCCCAGCAGCCCGGTCCCGGGGGCATCGGGATCGGAGCTGGTGAACAGCTCCCGCAGGGCTGCCAGGAACTCGGCGTAGTCGATCACGCCGTCACCGTTCTCATCGATCCGGTCGAATGCCGCGCCCGCGATGTCGGCGCTGACGTCCGCGGCGAGGTACAGCTCGATGTACTCCCCGCGGTCGACCTGTCCGTCGCCGTCCCGGTCGAGCGCCTCGAACGCCGATTCGGCGACCTTGAGATAAGCCTCGTCCAAATAGTTCGGGTTTTCCGCCAGGCCACGTTCGGTGGCCGCGATGAACTCCTCTCTGCTGACTTGTCCGTCATTGTCGGAGTCGGCGTCCCGTTCGATCTGCGCCCACCAGCCGCGGAAGGCGGAGGTGATGTTCTCCCTGCGGTGTTCGTCCGCCCCCGGGGCGAGCCGGTCGGCCAGCTGCGTGGCCAGCGCGTCGAAGTCCTCGGCGGTGATGATGCCGTCCCTGGTGATGTCGAGCGCGTCGAACGCTTTGCCGAGGTTGGCGTCCTGAATCGGTGATTCGGTGCTCACGTGCTGCCTCCCGGTCGCTGACTCCTCTTGGAGTAAACCGCTTCCGCTCATCGGCATACCAGGGTGATTCCACGGTGCACGCATTCGGCCGTACCCGACCGGAAAACCTAGATATACGGCGCTTTCAGCGGGCCGCGGCGCCACCGGCGCGGGTGGCCGGAAACGTCGCGCCGTTGTGGCAGAGGCGGCGCACCCAGCCGGCCACCGCGCGCGGTGGTGGCCGGTGCTCACCGTCCAGGCGGGCCACCACCTCGAGGTCCGCGCCGCAGCGGGTCTCCACCGCGACCGCCCAGCCGCGGTCCTCCGCCCACAGCAGGGCGACATCGCGGCCGGGGAAGTCCGGTAGCCGCTCCTCCAGCGGCAGGTACACGCTGACCGGGCGCTCCTGCTCCACGCACAGGCAGTCCCCGCGCAACCCGAGCGCGGCGGCGACCCGCCGGAGGTAGTGCCGCGCCGCGCGCACCGGCTCGTCGTCCTCCTCGAACCGAAGCTCCATCCAGACCGCCGCCCTTCGCCCAGCCGGGCCCTCCGGCGTGTCTGCGGAGATACCCGGACCGGACTAGCGCAACCGCCCGTCCGGTCCCGGCAGGTCACTGTTCCGATCCAGTGCGGCCTCGGCGATCAACCGGGAGGTCAGGCCGCCCTGGCCGTAGGGGAAGGCGTGCGCGCCGGGCAGGGTGCGGGACACCGCGTCCGGCGCGGCGGCGGCGAGCCGGTCGAGCCAGTCCTGCGGGGCGAAGCCGTCCTGTTCGCCGCGGGCCAGCAGCACCGGGCAGCCAACGCGGGTGATCAACTGTTCCGGCCGGTCCCGCTGGGCGGAGCGGACGAACCGGGCGATCCGGCGGGGCCCGCCGCGCAGGTAGTAGGGCGCGGTCACCGGGAGCAGCCCGAGCGGTTCGTGCCGGGAGCTGCGCAGGTAGCCGCGGAAGAGCCCGGGCAGCCTGCGCTGCTCCGGCGGGAAGGTCGGGCCCAGCAGCACCAGGGACCGCACCCGGTCCGGCCGGTCCACCGCCGCCCGCAGCGCGGCCTGCGCGCCGGTGGAGTGCCCGACGAGCACCACCGGTTCGCCCGGCACGTCCAGCCAGGCGGCCACCGTGCCGGCCACCGCGCCCAGCTCGGCCGGACAGGCCAGCGGGCCGCGCTCGCCGAAGCCCGGCACGTCCAGCAGGAAGGCCCGCGCCCACGCGCCGCAGCCGGCCAGGGTGTCGTGCAGGTAGCCCAGCGCGCCCAGTCCCGGCACCAGCACCACCACCGGGCCGCGCTCGCCCGCGGTCAGGCTGCGCACCCTGGTGCCCGCCACCTCGTCCCACCGCTCCCGCCACGGCTGCTCGGTCATCGCGCCTCCTCCACCGGTCTGCCCGAAGCAGGCCTACCGCCGGCAGGCGCGGCCCAAACCGGGGGACAGGACAGAAGTACTGGTCACCACGCACCCGGCCGGTGGCTGGTGGTTCGGCCGTGCGGCTGCTGCGCGCCCTGGCCGCGGGTGCGAGGTTGAGGTCGTTGACCGAACAACTGGGGGAGAGTCCCGCATGTCCTCGACCACCCGGCTACGCGCCGGACTGCTCGCCGTGCTGATCGCGCTGCTGGCCGCGCCGGCCGCGCACGCGGTCAGCGGCGCTCCGGTGCCCGACGGCGGCCACCGGTTCACCGTCAAGCTGGACACCGGTGACGGGGCTCGCGCCTGCTCCGGCGCGCTCGTCGACCCGCAGTGGGTGCTCACCGCCGCCTCCTGTTTCACCTTCGAGCCGGGGGAGACCCTGCGGCCCGGCCCGCCGGGCAAGCCCGCGCGGGCCACGGTCGGCCGGACCGCGCTGTCCCAGACCGGCGGCCAGGTCCTCGGCGTGGCCTACCTGGTGCCGCGGGCGGACCGGAACGTGGTGCTGGCCAAGCTGGCGCACCGGGTCCTGGACGTGCCGGTGGTGCCGATCGGCGGTGCGCCGGCGGCGGGGGAGAAGGTGAGCGTGGCCGGGTTCGGCCGCACCGCCACCGAGTGGACCCCGGACCGGCTGCACGCCGCGCCGTTCACGGTGAGCGCGGTCGGCGCGACCACGGTGGACCTCACCGGCGACGGCGCGAACACCGGTGTGTGCAAGGGAGACTCGGGCGGTCCCGCGTTCCGAAAGCGGGACGGCCGGGCCGAGCTGGTGGCCGTGCACCACACCTCCTGGCAGCGCGGCTGCCTCGGCGAGACCGAGCAGCGCAACCTGGCGGTGGAGTCCAGAGTGGACGATCTCGCGGGCTGGGTGCGCGAGCGGATCGCCGCCGACGACCCGGATCCCGGTCCCGGCAACGGCCCCGCCACGCTGGCGGCAGGCGACCAGCTCAACTTCTTCGGCCGTGGCACCGACAACCAGCTGCACCGCTGGTGGTACGCGCCCGGCCAGCCCACCCAGCGGGAGGTGCTGGGCGCGGGGACCGCGGGCAAACCGGCCGCGGTGCTCTACCGGGACCAGCTGACCGTGTTCGCCAGGGGCGCGGACGGCACGCTACGGCACTGGTGGCACGACGGCACGCGGTTCCACCACGACGTGTGGGGCGAGGGACTGGCCGGTGACCCGACAGTGTTGCTGTACAAGGGCGAGCTGACCGTCTTCGCCAGGGGCACCGACGGTTCGTTGAAGCACTGGTGGTTCGACGGGCAGCTGCGCCAGGACACCTGGGGCACCGGACTCGCGGGCGATCCGGTGGCCACCCAGTTCGGCGAGGAGCTGACCGTGTTCGCCCGCGGCGGCGACAACAGCCTGCGGCACTGGTGGTTCAACGGCAGCCTGCACAGCGACACCTGGGGCACCGGCATCCTGGGCAACCCGGCCGCGCTGGTCTACCGCAACGAGCTGACGGTGTTCGCCAGGGGCACGGACGGTTCGCTGAAGCACTGGTGGTTCAGCGGGAGCCTGCGCCACGACTCCTGGGGGCTGGGCATCAGCGGCAACCCGGCCGCGGTCGTCTTCGGCGACCACCTCACCGTGTTCGCCCGCGGCAGCGACAACAGCTTGCAGCACTGGTGGTTCGACGGGCAGCTGCACCGGGACTCGTGGGGTGGCGGGGTGACCGCGACGCCGAGTGTCACGGTGTACCGCGGGCAGGAGCTGACCGTGTTCGCGCGCGGGGACAACGGTGGGCTGGAGCATTGGTGGTTCGTCGCGGGCGGTGCCGCGCACCAGCGGGACTCCTGGGGCGCGGGGCTCCAGGACTGACTCCGGTGGCGCACGGTCCGCGCTGACCCCGGCCCGCACTCGGCCGCCCGCGCCATTCCCTGGCGTGCCTGGCCCGCGCTGGGCAGACCGCGCCATCCCCCGACGTGCCCGGCCCGCGATGGGCCGGGTACGTCCCTTTCAACTGCCCGGTTTCCAGTCCGGGTGGCCCGGCATCGGCGGGGTGGTCGGGCTGTGCAGCCAGTCCCGCAGCACCGCGGCCACCTCGGGACCGCCGGTCTCGGCGACCACCCGCTCGAAGTCCGCGGTGCTCGCGGTGGCGTCCCGGTACCGGTCCAGGAAGGCCTGCAGGATCCGCTGGAAGGCCTGCTCGCCCGCGGCCTGCCGCAGCGCGTAGACCACCAGCGCGCCACCGCCCCTGGCCAGCCCGAACATCCCCGCCGGGTCCTTGGACACCACGATGGACCCCAGCGCGGTGCGGGCCTCCTGGTCGGCCCCGTAGATCCGGCGCAGCACGCCGGGCAGGGACTGGCCGCCGTGCTCCTCGTCCCAGAGCTGGCCGAAGTAGGTGGCGAAGCCCTCGCTGAGCCAGACGTCGTCGTAGCCGCGGAAGGAGACCGAGTTGCCGAACCACTGGTGCGCGGCCTCGTGCACCAGCACCGGTTCGGCGTGTGCGAGGTTCGCCAGCCCGTCGGCCAGGAAGGTGGACAGGGTCGGGTTCTCCAGGGCCTCGGTGTGCATCGGCCGGTGCCCGTCGATGGCCAGCACCCCGTAGGTCTCCAGCGGGAACCGGCGGCCGATCTTGGCCTCCAGCCAGGACAGGTGCCCGCTGATCTTCTCCAGCGCCGGCCGCACCTGGTCCAGGTGCCCGGCGGCGACCGCGCTGCGCAGCGGCAGCCCGTGCGGGCCAGCGCCGGTTACCAGGTCCAGCTTGCCGACCGCGAGCTGGGCGACCTGGCTGGTGATCGGGTGCAGCGTGGTGTGCGTGACCACCGTGCGCCCGCCGCCGGTCCGCTCGCCGGTGCGGATCCCGTTGGCCACCACCGTCCAGCCCTCCGGCGCGTCCACCCGGTAGGTGAACCTGGCCTTGTCCGAGGGGTGGTCGTTGACCGGGAAGAACTGGTGCGCCCGGTCCGGCTGCGCCCACAGCGCGAACCCGCCGTCGGTGGTGTTGCCCCAGCCCGCGGTCTCATCCACCGGCGAGGGCAGCTTGACCGACCGGTCGGTGGTGTAGCGAACCTCGGTGCGGAACACCCGGCCCGCGCGCAGCGGCCGGGCCGGGGTGACCACCAGCTCCTCGCCCTCGGTGCGGAACCCGGCGCGGCGGCCGTCCACCCGCACCTCGTGCACCACGCCACCGGCGAAGTCCAGGTTGAACCGGGACAGGCCCGCCGTGGCGCGCGCGGTCATCGTGGTGCGCCCGGCCATGGTGGTCACGCCCGGCTCGAACCGGAAGTCCACTGTGTACGCCTCGGCGTCGTAGCCGCCGTTGCCCAGGCCCGGCAGCAGCCGGTCCCCGAGTCCGGCTGAGCCGGGTGTGGGCTCCGGGGCGGCCGAGGCCGGTGCGACCGCGATGGTCAGCGCCGAGGCGGTGACCAGCAGCAGCGCGGCGGCCCGGCGGGTGGTGCCTGACATCAAGGAAAACCTTTCGACTGGAGGCGGTGGCCGCCAGCCTGTCCGCCCGGCACTGGCGACCACCTCAACCGATCGGTCGGCAAGATCGGCCGTTCGGCTACACCCTCCGTAAAACCCACAGTAGGTATTCCTTGCGGTTCAACGGGTTGTGGTCGGTGCGCGGCCGTTCCGGCACCGGTCCGCGCACCGGCCGGTGCCCGGCGAAGACGCATTCCAAGACGCCCTCGCCGCGGGTCAGGCCGGGCAGTTGCCGTTGCAGGGCGTGCACCGCGGCCGCCGGGATGTCCCCGGCCAACCGGTAGGCGGCGCCGTGCGCCGTGGTCTCCCTCGGCACCGCGCCCAGCGGCGCGAGCGCGGCCCGGACCGGGGCCAGGGTGTCGGCCGGGATGTCCAGCTCGAAGCGGTGCAGCGGCTCGTGCACGGTGGTCCCGGCCTGGCGCAGCGCGGTCATCAGCACCAGCGGGGTGAGCAGCCGGAAGTCGCCCGCGGTGCTGGACATGCTCTTGTCGAAGGTGGCGTGCGCGTGGCTCTGCCTCGGCGCGTAGCCGGAGCGGACCAGGGTGACCGCGCAGTCGGTGACCGGCCAGCCGTGCAGGCCCTGGCGCAGGGTCTCGTGCACGGTCTCCTCGATCGCCTTGAGGAAGGCCGGCGGCAGCGAGCCCAGCTCGATCTCGTAGCCGAAGCGCACCCCCGACCCCGGCGGTGTGGCCTCCAGGCGCAGGCCGATGGTGGCCAGGAACGGGTTGACCTCCTTGTCCTTGGTCATCACCTCCACCGCGGTGCCGGTGCCGGCCGGGCGTTCCAGGCAGATCGTGGTGGTCTCCCGAAACTCCACCGCGATGCCGTACTCCTCGGCCAGGGTCGCCTCGATGACCTCCTTCTGCACCTCGCCGTAGAGGGAGACCGCGATCTCCTGGCGGGTCTCGTCCCGGCGCAGGTTGATCAGCGGATCGGCCTCGGCCAGCTGGCTCAGCGCCAGGTGCAGCGCACCCCGGTCGGCCGGATCCCTGGGCAGCACCACGGTTTCCAGCGTCGGCGGCGCGAACTGCCTGCCCAGTTCGGAGCGCGGATGCGGCTGCCCGACCGGGTCGCCGATGCGGATCTCGTCCAGTCCGCGCAGCAACCCGATCCGGCCCGCGGCCACCGCATCCGCGGGGATGGCCGTGCCGTCGGCGAACACGCTGACCCCGGTGACCTTGCCCTGGCGGCCGCGGCCGAAGTCCAGGCGGTCGCGGGTGCGCACGGTCCCGGCGAACAGCCGCAGGTAGGCCAGCTTCTCCCCGGCCGGGCCGCGGTCGACCTTGAACACGGTGCCGGAGACCGGCGCGGCAGGGTCGCCGGTGTCCGCGGGCAGGAACTCGCGGATGCCTTCGACCAGGGCGTCCACCCCGGCCCCGGTCATCGCCGACCCGGCGTACACCGGGTGCACCAGCGCCTGCCTGGTCTGTTCGGTGAGCGCGGCGCGCAGCCGGGGCCAGGTCACCGAGCGCTCGTCGGCCAGGTAGTCGGCCAGCAGGGCGTCGTCCTGCCGGGACAGCACGTCCACCACGCGGTCAGCAGGGCGAGCGGCCATGTCCACCACGGAGGGGGTGAGCCGTTCGGTGATCTCGCCCAGCACCCGCGCCGGGTCCGCGCCGCGCCGGTCGGTCTTGTTCACGAAGATCAGCGCCGGGATGCCGAGCCTGCGCAGCGCGCGCAGCAGCACCCTGGTCTGCGCCTGCACACCCTCCACCGCGGAGACCACCAGCACCGCGCCGTCGAGCACGCTGAGCACCCGCTCCACCTCGGCGATGAAGTCCGGGTGGCCGGGGGTGTCGATCAGGTTGACCGTGGTCCCGCCGAGGGCGAAGGACACCACGGCGGACTTGATGGTGATGCCGCGCCTGCGTTCCAGCGCGAGGGAGTCGGTCTGGGTGTCACCGTGGTCGACCCTGCCGATCCGGTCGATGACCCCCGCGGTGTGCAGCAGCCGTTCGGTGAGACTCGTCTTACCGGCGTCGACGTGCGCCAGGATGCCGAGGTTGATCGTGTGCGAAGCCAAGCGTCGTGTCCTTGAGGTAGAGGGGGACTCCTTCCCGGTGGCACACGAACGAGGGACGCATGATCATCTCCTAGGTCGGGGGCTGGCAGCCCTAGGCTGCGCAGCAGACCAGAGTCCGGATCGGCCGGGCAACCGAATATCGGGGGAGAGTCATGAGCCAGGCGCTGCGCACGGCCGCGGAGATCGCCGACACCGTGCTGTTCCCGGCGGCGAACGCGGTGGACACCGCCGACCGGGTGCCCGCGAGCCACCTGGACCTGTTGGCCGCCAACGGTTTCTATGGTCTGTCCACATTGGACATTGAGGACTATTCCTCGGTGCTGCGGCTGGTGGAGGTGCTGGCCGGCGGCTGCCTGACCACCACGTTCGTCTGGCTGCAACACCACGGCCCGGTGCGCGCCCTGGACCGCTCGGCCAACCAGGCCCTGCGCGAGACCTACCTGGCCGACCTCACCGCGGGCCGCCGCCGCGCGGGCATCGCGGTCGGCGCGGCGGTGCGCCCCGGCCCGCCGCTGCTGCGCGCCGAACCGGTCGAGGGCGGCTACCGCTTCGACGGCAGCGCGCCCTGGGTCTCCGGCTGGGGCATGGTCGACCTGCTCCAGGTGGCCGCACGCGACGAGAAGGACGTGCTGGTCTTCGCCCTGCTCGACGCCGTGGCAGGCGACACCCTGTCGGTGGAGCCGCTCGACCTGCTCGCGGTCCAGGCCAGTCGCACGGTCACCCTTGCCTTCGACGGCTACTTCGTGCCGCATGAACGCGTGGTGCACACCGTCCCGCAGGCCGAGCACCTCACCGGCGACGCCGAGTCCCAGCGCTTCAACGGCGCGCTCGCCCTTGGCGTCGCCGGCCGCGCGATCACCCTGCTCGGCGACGCGGCGGGCGCGCTGCCCGGTCAGCTCGACGCGGCCCGCGCCCAGCTGCACACCGCCGCGCCGGAGGACGTGCCGCTGGCCCGCGCCGCGGGCGCGGAACTGGCCCTGCGCGCGGCGAACGCCTGCGCGGTGCACCAGGGCAGCCGCAGCCTGCTGCCCGGCTCCGACGCCCAGCGCCTGGTCCGCGAGGCCACCTTCCTGCTGCTGTTCGGCTCCCGGCCGGCCATCCGCTCGGCCCTGCTGACCAGGCTGACCCAGCGCTGACCCGCCCGCGCCGTGGTCACGCCGCGAAGTGCCGCCGGGCCGGGCCCCACAGCAGGACCAGCACGAACGCCGACAGCGCCCACCCGCAGACCAGGTCCGCCCGCACCTCCAGGTCCGAGTAGGCCAGGAACACGAAGTACCGGCCGACCGCCTGGAAGCCGAGCAGCACGGTGATCGCGATCCGCCCCCAGTTCCGGCCCCGGTAGACCACCGTGGCCAGCCACACGTACAGCACCGCGCTGATCGGGTGGTAGATGGTGCCGGGATTGATGCCCGCCGAGGCCGGATCGGCTATGAAGCGCCACACGTCCTGCACCACCACGGTCAGATGGTTGAACGCGTGGGTGGCGATCCCGGCGGCGGCCACCGCGGCCGAATCGGGGGTGTTGCGGTGCATCGGACCTCCTCGAAGTGCGAACACTCCGGGGACGCCCTCGGCAGGCGGTCAGGCCGTGTCGGCTGGATCACAGCCCGGACGGGTGGCTCAGAACGGCAGGCCGAGCACCGGCAGGCCGATCGCGGAGTCCACCGCGAGCACCACGAACACCGCGGTCAGGTAGGTGTTCGACATGTGGAACAGCTTCATCGGGTTGGCCGGCTCGCCGTCCCGCACCGCCTTGTACAACCGGTGCGCCAGCAGCAGGAACCAGGCCCCGGCGAGCACCGCCGCGCCGGTGTAGAGCCAGCTGGTGGCGGGCGCGAGCAGCAGCGACCAGGCCACCATCACCCAGGAGTAGATGACGATCTGCTTGGCCACCTGCACCGGGGTGGCCACCACCGGCAGCATCGGCACCCCGGCCGCGGCGTAGTCGTCCTTGAACTTCATGGCCAGCGCCCAGAAGTGCGGCGGGGTCCAGAAGAAGATCACGCCGAACATGACCAGCGCCGGCCAGTCCACCGAGTTGGTCACCGCGGACCAGCCGATCACCACCGGCATGCACCCGGCCGCGCCGCCCCACACGATGTTCTGCGCCGTGCGGCGCTTGAGCACCATCGTGTAGATGAGCACGTAGAACAGGATCGCGCCCACCGCCAGGATCGCGGAGAGCAGGTTCGTGGTGGCCCACAGCCAGCCGAAGCTGGCCACGCCGAGCACGATGCCGAAGATCAGCGCGTTGCGGGTGGGCACCGCGTGCCTGGCCAGCGGCCGGGACTTGGTGCGCTTCATCACCGCGTCGATGTCGGCGTCGGCCACGCAGTTGAGCGCGTTCGCGCTACCGGCCGCCATGGTGCCGCCGACCAGCGTGGTCAGCACCAGCCACACGCTCGGGATGCCCCGCTGGGCCAGCAGCATCGCCGGGATGGTGGTCACCAGCAGCAGCTCGATGATCCGCGGCTTGGTCAGGGCCACGTACGCCCCGACGGTCGTCTTCACCTTGGCGAGGGGACGCTGCGGTGGCGCGTCGAGGGTGGCGCTCATCGGACCCTCTTGACCACGGTCACGGGCGGCATCTCGCTCCTCATCGGCCCGGCCGCTGCGGATGGGTGGGGGCGGGCCGGGTAGATCCTCGTCAGGTTCGGGGAGACCCAGCTGCGGGTCCCATCGGATGGTAGCCGCGCTACCTAAGCGGGGCGCGAACGGGGGTCCGGGCGCGCCAACAACTGGATCGAGTCCGGTGAGCTGCCAGCCGAAGGACTAGGCTGAGCCGAAAGAGGGAAAACAACGGTTCGGGGCTGGTCAGTCCGCCGGTTCCGCCGCTATGGCAACCAAGTTGGGAGCAGCGTCAAGTGTCCGGTTCAGAGGACTCCGTCAACATCGCCGAGTTGACCACCGCGCACCTTCCTGCCGACTGGACCGAGCTGGACAAGCGCGCGGTCGACACGGTCAGGGTGCTCGCCGCCGACGCGGTCCAGAAGGTGGGCAACGGCCACCCCGGCACCGCGATGAGCCTGGCCCCCGCCGCGTACACGCTGTTCCAGCGGGCCATGCGGCACGACCCGGCCGACCCGGACTGGCCGGGCCGCGACCGCTTCGTGCTCTCCTGCGGGCACTCCAGCCTCACCCTGTACATCCAGCTCTACCTGTCGGGCTACGGCCTGACCCTGGACGACCTCAAGGCGCTGCGCACCTGGGGCTCGGCCACGCCGGGCCACCCGGAGCACCGGCACACCCCTGGCGTGGAGATCACCACCGGCCCGCTGGGCCAGGGCCTGGCCTCCGCGGTCGGCATGGCCATGGCCGCCCGGCGTGAGCGAGGTCTCTTCGACCCGGACGCCGCGCCTGGGGAGAGCCCGTTCGACCACCACGTCTTCGTGATCGCCTCCGACGGCGACATCGAGGAGGGCGTGACCTCCGAGGCTTCCTCGATCGCGGGCCACCAGCAGCTCGGCAACCTCGTGGTGATCTACGACGACAACCAGATCAGCATCGAGGACGACACCGCGATCGCGCTGTCCGAGGACGTGGCCAAGCGCTACGAGGCCTACGGCTGGCACGTGCAGACCGTGCTCGGCGGCGAGAACGTCGACGGCCTGCTCCAGGCGCTGGAGGCGGCCAAGGCCGAGACCGGCAAGCCCTCGTTCATCCGGCTGCGCACCATCATCGGCTTCCCCGCGCCGACCAAGCAGAACACCGGCAAGATCCACGGCTCCGCGCTCGGCGAGGACGAGGTCGCCAAGGTCAAGGAGATCCTCGGCTTCGACCCGGCCCAGACCTTCCAGGTCGACGCCGACGTGCTCGCCCACGCCCGCGAGGTGGTCAAGCGCGGCGAGGCGGCCAAGGCCGAGTGGCAGAAGTCCTTCGACGCCTGGGCCGCGGCCAACCCCGAGCGCAAGGCCCTCTACGACCGCCTGGTCCGCAAGGAGCTGCCGGAGGGCTGGGCGGCCAAGCTGCCGAGCTGGCCGGTCGACCCCAAGGGCGTGGCCACCCGCAAGGCATCCGGCGACACCCTCGCCGCCATCGGCGAGGTGCTGCCCGAGCTGTGGGGTGGCTCGGCCGACCTGGCCGAGAGCAACAACACCACCATCAAGGGCGCGGACTCCTTCGGCCCCGAGAGCAGCTCCACCAAGACCTGGAACGCGAACCCGTATGGGCGGACGCTGCACTTCGGCATCCGCGAGCACGCGATGGGCTCCATCCTCAACGGCATCGCGCTGCACGGCCCGACCCGCCCCTACGGCGGCACCTTCCTGGTCTTCAGCGACTACATGCGCCCCGCGGTGCGGCTGGCCGCGCTGATGAAGTCCCCGGTCATCTACGTGTGGACGCACGACTCCATCGGCCTGGGCGAGGACGGCCCGACCCACCAGCCGATCGAGCACCTGGCCGCGCTGCGCGCCATCCCCGGCCTGTCCGTGGTCCGCCCGGCCGATGCCAACGAGACCGCTTTCGCCTGGAAGAAGGTGCTGGAGACCCAGGACGGCCCCACCGGCCTGGCGCTGACCCGGCAGAACGTGCCCACCCTTGAGGGCACCGACGCCGAGGGCGTGGCCAAGGGCGGCTACGTGCTCGCCGAGGCCGAGGGCGGCGACGCCCAGGTTGTGCTGATCGCCACTGGCTCCGAGGTGCAGATCGCGGTCGCGGCCAGGAAGATCCTGCAGGACGGCGGCGTTCCCGCTCGGGTGGTGTCCATGCCGTGCGTCGAGTGGTTCGACCAGCAGGAGCAGAACTACCGCGACCAGGTGATCCCGCCCGCGGTCAAGGCGCGCGTGGTGGTGGAGGCGGGTATCGCCCAGCCGTGGCACCGCTTCGTCGGCGACGCCGGGGAGATCGTCTCCATCGAGCACTTCGGCGCCTCGGCGGACTACCAGACGCTGTACCGCGAGTTCGGCCTGACCGACGACGCCGTGGTCGCCGCGGCACAGCGCAGCATCGCGCGAGTGGAGGGAAACAAGTGACTGCCAACAGCCCACTGGCCGCGCTGAGCGAGGCCGGCGTCTCCATCTGGCTCGACGACCTGTCCAGGGAGCGGCTCAACACCGGCAACCTGGTCTCGCTGATCGAGAACCAGCACGTGGTCGGCGTGACCACCAACCCGACCATCTTCGCCGGCGCCCTCGCCAAGGGCGAGGCCTACGACGCGCAGGTCAAGGAGCTGGCCGAGCGTGGGGCCAGCCTGGACCAGACCGTCCGCGAGCTGACCACCACCGACGTGCGCAACGCCTGCGACGTCTTCCGCGGCGTCTACAACGGCACCGACGGCCTGGACGGCCGGGTCTCCATCGAGGTCGACCCGCGCCTGGCGCACGACACCGAGCGCACCACCGCCGAGGCCCTCGACCTGTGGAAGACGGTCGACCGGCCCAACCTGATGGTCAAGATCCCGGCCACCGTCGAGGGTCTGCCCGCCATCACCAAGGCCCTGGCCGAAGGCGTCAGCGTCAACGTCACGCTGATCTTCTCGGTGGCCCGCTACCTCGACGTCATGGACGCCTACCTCGCCGGGCTGGAGCAGGCCAAGGCCAACGGCCACGACCTGTCCACGATCGCCTCGGTGGCCTCCTTCTTCGTCTCCAGGGTGGACACCGAGATCGACAAGCGCCTGGAGGCCAAGGGCACACCCGAGGCGCAGGCGCTGCGCGGCCAGGCCGCCATCGCCAACGCCCGGCTGGCCTACGCCGCCTACGAGGACGTTTTCGCCTCCGAGCGCTGGCAGCGGCTGGAACAGCAGGGCGCCCGGCCGCAGCGGCCGCTGTGGGCCTCCACCGGGGTGAAGGACCCGAACTACTCCGACACCCAGTACGTGGACCAGTTGGTCGCGCCGAACGTGGTCAACACCATGCCGGAGAAGACCCTGTTCGCGGTCGAGGACCACGGCCGGATCGAGGGCGACACCGTGCGCGGCACCGCCGAGGCGGCCCAGGAGCTCTTCGACGCGCTCACCGAGGCCGGCATCGACGTGGACGACGTCTACGCGGTGCTGGAGCGGGAAGGCGTGGAGAAGTTCGAGAAGTCCTGGGAAGAACTGCTGCAGACCGTCACCGACCAGCTCGCACGCGCGAAGGGCTGAGACCACAGATGACCGAGCAGATCTCGGTTGAGATCGTCCACAGTGGACTGAACGCCGAAGCGGAACCGCTGGCGGCGCAGCTCGCGGAGGAACAGGTCGCGAGCAAGCTCACCGCACAGGACGCCACCCTCTGGGGTGCCGAGGCCGAGTCCGAGGCATCCATCCGGCTGTCCTGGACCACGCTGCACGAGAGCTCCCGGCCGCTGGTCGCCGAGATCCTCCAGCTGCGCGAGGAGCTGCACGCCGACGGCGTGGACCGGGTGGTGCTGGCCGGCATGGGCGGCTCCTCGCTGGCCCCGGAGGTGATCTGCGAGACCGCCGGAGTGCGGCTGGTCGTGCTGGACACCACCGACCCCGGCCAGGTGGCCGACGCGCTGGCCGGTGACCTGTCCCGCACGGTGATCGTGGTCTCCTCCAAGTCCGGCGGGACCGTGGAGACCGACAGCCACCGGCGGATCTTCGCCAAGGCCTTCGCCGACAACGGCATCGACGCGGCCAGCCGGATCGTCGTGGTCACCGACCCCGGCTCCCCGTTCGAGAAGCTCTCCGCCGAGGCGGGCTACCGCAAGGTGTTCCTGGCCGATCCGAACGTGGGCGGCCGCTACTCCGCGCTGACCGCGTTCGGGCTGGTCCCGGCCGGTCTGGCCGGGGCGAACATCGCCGGGCTGCTGGACGAGGCGGCCGCGGCGGCGGCCGTGCTGTCCCAGGACCGCGCGGACAACCCGGCGCTGCGCCTGGCCGCGGCCTTCGGCGCGGCGCACGCCCGCGGCGCGGAGAAGGTGGTGCTCACCGACACCGACTCCGGCATCAAGGGCTTCGGCGACTGGGCCGAGCAGCTCGTGGCGGAGTCCACCGGCAAGAACGGCACCGGCCTGCTGCCGGTGGCGGTGGAGAACCCGGGCGCGCCCGGCTTCGCCGACGCCGGCGAGGACGCCACCACCGTGGGCATCGCCCCCGGCACCCCGGGCGCCCAGATCACCACCTCGGGTCCGCTCGGCGGGCTGTTCCTGTTGTGGGAGTACGCCACCGCGGTGGCCGGGCGGCTGCTCGGCATCAACCCGTTCGACCAGCCCGACGTGGAAGCGGCGAAGAAGGCGGCCCGCGCGCTGCTGGACGCGCCGACCGCCGAAGCGGCTGCTCCGTCCTTTGTGGACGGTCCGGTCGAGGTGCACGCCAGCGGTGACTTCCTCGGCGGGGCGAGCACGGTGGCCGAGGCGCTGCGCGCGCTCAAGGCCGTGCTGCCCGAGCACGGCTACCTGTCGGTGCAGGCCTACCTGGACCGCCTGGACGACGCCTCCGCCGCGGTGCTGCGGCCCCTGCTGGCCAAGCGCTTCGGCGTGCAGACCACCTTCGGCTGGGGCCCCCGGTTCCTGCACTCCACCGGCCAGTACCACAAGGGCGGGCACCAGAACGGCGTCTTCCTCCAGCTGACCGGCGCGAACGAGCAGGACCTGGAAGTACCGGAGCGCCCGTACACCCTCAGCGTGCTCCAGCTGGCGCAGGCCAAGGGCGACGGCTCGGTGCTCGCCGAGCACGGCCGCCCGGTGCTGCGCCTGCACCTGACCGACCGCGCGGCCGGTCTGGCGCACGTGGTCAAGGCCGTTCAGGAGGTCGGTGAGTGAGCCGTCAGTGGCAGAACCCCTTGCGGGACCCGCGGGACAAGCGGCTACCCCGGATCGCCGGGCCCTGCGGCCTGGTGATCTTCGGCGTGACCGGTGACCTGTCCCGCAAGAAGCTCATGCCCGCCATCTACGACCTGGCCAACCGCGGCCTGCTGCCGCCGGGCTTCGCGCTCACCGGCTTCGCCCGCCGCGAGTGGGAGAACCAGGACTTCGAGCAAGTCGTCTACGAGGCGGTCAAGCAGCACGCGCGGACCCCGTTCCGCCAGTCGGTGTGGGACTCCCTGGCCGAGGGCTGCCGGTTCGTGCAGGGCACCTTCGACGACGACGACGCCTTCGACCGGCTCGCCGCCACCATCAAGGAGCTCGACGAGCAGCGGGGGACCGGCGGCAACCACGCCTTCTACCTGTCCATCCCGCCCGGCGCGTTCCCCACCGTGTGCAAGCAGCTGGCCCGCTCCGGCCTGTCCGAGCAGGCCCCGGACCAGTGGCGCCGGGTCGTGATCGAGAAGCCGTTCGGCCACGACCTGGCCAGCGCGCGCGAGCTGAACCGGATCGTCAACGAGGTCTTCCCCGAGGAGTCGGTGTTCCGCATCGACCACTACCTCGGCAAGGAGACCGTGCAGAACATCATGGCGCTGCGGTTCGCCAACCAGCTGTTCGAGCCGATCTGGAACGCCAACTACGTCGACCACGTGCAGATCACCATGGCCGAGGACATCGGCCTCGGTGGTCGCGCCGGGTACTACGACGGCATCGGCGCCGCCCGTGATGTGATCCAGAACCACCTGCTGCAGCTGCTCGCGCTGACCGCGATGGAGGAGCCCAGCTCCTTCGCGCCCAAGGACCTGCGCGCGGAGAAGGCCAAGGTCCTCGCGGCCACCGCGCCCATGGAGCCGCTGGCCGAGACCACCGCGCGCGGACAGTACGTGGGCGGCTGGCAGGGTGGGCAGAAGGTGCCCGGCCTGCTGGAGGAGGGCGGCTTCGCCAAGGACTCGATCACCGAGACCTACGCGGCGATGACCGTGGAGGTCAAGAACCGCCGCTGGGCCGGGGTGCCGTGGTACCTGCGCACCGGCAAGCGCCTCGGCCGCAGGGTCACCGAGATCGCGGTGGTGTTCAAGCGCGCCCCGCACCTGCCGTTCGACTCCACCTCCACCGAGGAGCTGGGGCAGAACGCGCTGGTCATCCGGGTCCAGCCGGATGAGGGCATCACCATGCGGTTCGGCTCCAAGGTGCCCGGCACCTCGATGCAGATCCGCGACGTGACCATGGACTTCGGCTACGGCCACGCCTTCACCGAGTCCAGCCCCGAGGCCTACGAGCGGCTGCTGCTGGACGTGCTGCTCGGCGAGCCGTCGCTGTTCCCGGTCAACGACGAGGTGGAGACCTCGTGGGAGATCCTGGAGCCGGTGCTCAAGTTCTGGGAGCGCGACGGCAAACCAGAGCCGTACGCCGCGGGCACCTGGGGCCCGGACTCCGCCGAGGAGATGATGGCCCGCACCGGACGTCACTGGAGGCGACCGTGATCATCGACCTGCCCTCCACCACCACCTCGGCGGTCAACAAGAAGCTGGTCGACCTGCGCGAGCAGGGCGGCGCGGTGGCACTGGGCCGGGTGCTCACCCTGGTCATCGTCACCGACGACGGCGAGCGCACCGAGGAGGCCATCGACGCGGCCAACGATGCCAGCCGCGAACACCCCTGCCGGGTGATCGTGCTGGCCAGGGGCGCGCGCAAGGCCGCGCCCCGGCTGGACGCGCAGATCAGGGTCGGCGGCGACGCCGGGGCCAGCGAGGTCATCGTGCTGCGCCTGTACGGCCCGCTGGCCGAGGAAGGAGCCAGCTGCACCATCCCGCTGCTCCTGCCCGACGCCCCGGTGGTCGCCTGGTGGCCCTTCGCCGCTCCCGCGGTCCCGTCCCAGGACCCGATCGGCAAGCTCGCCCAGCGCCGGATCACCGACGCCGCCGCCGAGCGCAACCCGATCAAGGCCCTGGAACAGCGGCGCAAGGCGCACGTGGCCGGTGACACCGACCTGGCCTGGACCCGGCTGACCAGCTGGCGGGCCGTGCTCGCCGCGGCACTGGACCTGCCGCCGTACGAGAAGGTCACCGCGGCCGTGGTGACCGGCGCGGGCGACTCGCCGTCCACCGAGCTGCTGGCCGCCTGGCTGGCCGCCAGCCTGAAGATCCCGGTCGAGCGGGCCAAGTCCACCGACGGCCAGGGCATCTGCTCGGTGGAGCTGGAACGCCGCTCGGGCAAGGTGGAGCTGGTCCGGCCGGACGGCAAGGTCGGCCTGCTCACCCAGGCCGGACAGCCGGAACGCCGGGTGGCGCTGCAACGCCGCGAGGTCCGCGACTGCCTGGCCGAGGAGCTGCGCAGGCTGGACCCGGACGAGATCTACGAGCACACGCTCAAGGGCCTGGCCAGGGTCGTCAAGCCCACGGCCAAGCGCGCGGCCAAGCCCGCCGCCAAGGCCGAGGCCAAGCCGGTCGCGAAGGTGGAGGCCAAGCCCGAGGCCGCCACCGCCAAGCCCGAGCCGAAGCCCGCGGGCAAGGCGGACCCGAAGGCCAACGGCAAGGCCGAGACCAAGGCCGAGCCGAAGCCGGCGGCCAAGGCCCCGGCCAAGCCGAAGCGCGCGAAGAAGGCCGAAGCCTGATCCCGTTGTCCTGACACGACTGTGGCGTTCCCGCCCCGAGCGGGAACGCCACAGTCGTCTTCGCGTCTTCGGCTCAGTCCGCGGTCTCGGCGGCCAGCCGGTCCATCCCGCTCTGCGTCTTCAACGGGATCGGCTTGAGGAAGGCCACCGCCACGACCACCAGTACCGCGATCGGCGCGGAGATCAGGAACAGCTCCCCGGTGGCCGACCCGTAGGTCTCCTGCACCACCGCCTTCACCGGCTCGGGCAGCAGCGCCAGGTTCGGCACCCCTTCGCCACCGCCCGGCAGCGCCGCGCCCGCGCCCAGCTTCGCCGACAGCGTGCTGCCCACGTTGCTGGCCAGCACCGCGCCCAGCGCGCTCACCCCGATGGTGCCGCCCAGGCTGCGGAAGAAGGAGAGCACCGAGGTCGCCGTGCCCAGGTCCTTGGCAGGCACGTCGTTCTGCGCGGCCAGCACCAGGTTCTGCATCAGCATGCCCACGCCGACCCCGAGCAGCACCATGTACGTGCCGAGCAGCACCAGGCTGGTGTGCGCGTCGATGGTGCCCAGCAGCGCCAGCCCCGCGGTCATCAGCGACGCGCCCGCGACCAGGAAGTGCTTCCACCGCCCGGTCCTGCTGATCAGCTGCCCGGCGATGGTGGAGGAGACCAGCATGCCCACGATCATCGGCAGGCTGAGCAGCCCGGCCACCGTCGGCGAGTGCCCCAGCGCGAGCTGGAAGTACTGCGAGAGGAACAC
Organism: Crossiella sp. NPDC003009; assembly: GCF_053591555.1. NCBI lineage: Bacteria > Bacillati > Actinomycetota > Actinomycetes > Pseudonocardiales > Pseudonocardiaceae > Crossiella > Crossiella sp. NPDC003009. Next base: position 26,589 of record NZ_JBSFUA010000038.1, read on the forward strand.
GGTGCCGCCGAACATGGCCACGCCGACCAGGAAGCTGGCCACCGTGGCCAGCGTGACGGTGCGGTTGCGGAAGATGGTCAGCGGCACGATCGGCTCGGCCACCCGCGACTCCACGAACACCGCGAGGGCCAGGATCAGCAGGCCGCCGCCGAGCAGGCCCAGCGTGGCGGTGGACATCCACTCGAACTGCTTGCCCACCAGCGAGGACCACACCAGGGTCAGCGAGACGCCCGCGGTGATCAGGAACGCGCCCAGGTAGTCGATCTTGACCTCGCGGCGGACCACGGGCAGGTTCAGCGTGCGCTGCAACAGGATGATCGCGGCCACCGCCAGCGGCACGCCGAGGAAGAAGCACCAGCGCCAGCCCAGCCAGGAGGTGTCCACCAGCACGCCGCCGATCAGCGGACCGGCCACCGTGCCCACCATGAACACCGCGCCGAACACCCCGGAGTAGCGGCCCAGCTCCCTCGGCGAGAGGATCGCGGCCATGATCACCTGCGCCAGCGCGGTGAGCCCGCCGGCGCCGACGCCCTGCGCGATCCGGCTGATGATCAGCACGTCCATGCTGGTGGCGAACCCGGCCACCAGCGAGCCGATGACGAACAGGCCCAGTGAGAGCTGGATCAGCAGCTTCTTGCTGTAGAGGTCGGAGAGCTTGCCCCACAACGGAACCGTGGCGGTCATCGCCAGCAGCTCGGTGGTCACCACCCAGGTGTAGCTGGCCTGGGAGCCGCCCAGTTCGGAGATGATCCGGGGTAACGCGTTGGCCACCACGGTCGAGGCCAGGATGGCGACGAACATGCCCATCATCAGGCCGGAGAGCGCTTGCAGCACCGCACTCCGGTTCGTCGCCGCGGTCGCCGGCTCCGGCGCCGCCGCGGTCACAGTCATTGGTTTGTCCTTAGGTGCAAAGGGAAATCGGTCAGCCGCGCGGCGTCGCGTCGGCAGGCAGGGGGAGACCGTGCGCCAGCGCGGCGCAGGCGGTGTCGACGAGCTCGACCAGCGGCTCGGCGCCGTCCACCCGGTACCAGCGGCGCAGCGCGGAGCGCATCGCGCCACCGGCGGTGTAGAACAGCAGCGCCGGGTACAGGGACTCCGCGGACAGGCCGCACCAGCGCGCGATCCCCTCGATCAGCCGCAGCTGGTCGTCGGACTCCAGCGCGGCGCTGCGGGCCAGCAGCTGCGGGTAGCGGGTGCACACGGTCATCCGCAGCAGCCACTCGTCCCGGTCGGCGTCGATCCGCTCCAGGTCCGGCCGCCAGGAGCGCACCAGCCCGAGCAGCGGTCCGGATTCGGGGGAGTGTTCCCGCAGCCGCTCCAGGCCGCGCTCGACCCGGCTCGTGTGGTCGGGGTAGGGCGTGGTGACGGCGTCTTCCTTGGTGCCGAAGTAGTTGAAGAAGGTGCGCGAGGAGACGCCGACCGCCCCGGCGATGTCCTCCACCGTCACCTGGTCCAGCCCGCGCGCGGCGATGAGCTCCAGCGCGGTCAGCGCCAGTGCCCGGTGGGTCTCCTGCCGCTTGCGCTCCCGCAGCCCCAGCGGTCGGTCGGTGCTCGTCACAACAACCAAGAAACCAGAAAACTTCACAACGTGCAAAGTTTCAGACTGTGAAGCAGACGACAGCGCCCCCCGGCCCATACGGACCAGGGGGCGCCGGAGAGGCCGCGATCAGCCCAGGAGCAGCACCTTCCCGGTGGTGCGCCGCCCCTCCAGGTCCTCGTGCGCCTGCCGCGCCTCGCCCAAGGCGTAACGCGCGCCGATCCGGATGTTCAGCGAGCCGTCGGCCACCCCGGTGAGCACCTCGGAGGCCCGCCACACCAGCTCCTCGCGGTTGGCGGTGTAGTGGCCGAGGCTGGGCCGGGTGACGAACACCGACCCGGCCTGGTTGAGCCGCTGCAGGTCCACCGGCGGCACCTGCCCGCTGGCCGCGCCGTAGAGCGCGAGCACCCCGCGCGGCCGCAGGCTGGCCAGGCTCGCGTCGAAGGTCGAGGCCCCCACCCCGTCGTAGACCACGGCCACCCCACGCCCGCCGGTCAGCGCGCGGGCCTGCTCGGCCACGTCGGCCTCGGTGTAGCGGATGATCTCGTCCGCCCCCGCCTCGCGGGCGAGTTTTTCCTTCTCCGCGGTGGACACGGTGCCGATCACCCGCCCGCCCTTGGCCTTGACGAACTGGGTGAGCAGCAGTCCCATGCCACCCGCGGCCGCGTGCACCAGCACGTCGTCCCCGGCCTGCACCGGGTAGGTGGAGGTGGTCAGGTAGTGCGCGGTCATGCCCTGCAACATCGACCCGGCGGCCACCACCAGGTCGACCCCGTCCGGCACCGGCACCACCGCCGAGGCGGGCACCGCGACCAGTTCGGCATAGGACCCGATCGCCGAGCCCCAGGCCACCCGCGCCCCCACGGAATGCTCGGTGACCCCGTCGCCGACCGCGACCACCTCGCCCGCGCCCTCCAGCCCGGGGGTGAACGGCAGCGGCACGGGGTAGACGCCGGTGCGGTGGTAGGTGTCGATGTAGTTGACCCCGCTGGCGGCCACCCGGACCAGCAGCTCCCCAGGCCCGGCGACCGGATCGGCCACCTCGGCCGCCACCAGCACCTCGGGTCCACCGTATGCCTGTACCTGCACCGCTCGCATGAACCGCACCTCTCACCTGATCTTCGCCGGTCACTGTTGCCAACAGAACCGGTCACGGACGTGTTCCCGCACGCCGAACTTGGCCGCCCCAGCGGCTAGAGTGACCCGGGTGAGTGAGCCTTCGAAGGCCGCGGTCGCCGCCGCCACCGCGTTTGTCGCTGCCCACGGGAAGTCCGCCCGCGCCGTTGTGGAGAACATCGGCCGAGCCGGCGTCCGCGTAGTCCTGGTCGGAGACGACGGAGCCCTGGGCGACGTGATCGTCCCCGACGTCGCCACCGGCGAAGCCCTGGTCGCCAAGGTCGAAGGCCTCGACGGCAAGGAATGGGACCGCGAGACCATCGCCGCCACCAAGATCGGCCCCGCCCACCGCCGGAAGATGGCAGGCCCCCGAGCCCGCGGCTGACCCGCGTCCCGCCCCGCCCAACACTCCCACGATCACTTCCGCACACCCAGGCATCTCCATTGCTACCATCACTTCAGTTCCAACTGAAGAAAATGGGGAGGTCCCACGGTGTCCGACATCAGCCGCACTGGTGGTCGCCAACCGTCCGACTGGATCGAAACGTTCGCGGCCAAGTTCGAAGCCCAGGAGGGCATGCCCCTCATCGCCGGCCGAATCCTGGGCTTTCTGCTTATTTGCGACCCCCCAGAACGCACCGCCGCGGAACTCTCCGCCGCCCTGTCCGCCAGCAGCGGTTCGGTCAGCACCAACGTCCGCCTGCTGATGGCCCGCGGCCTGGTGAGCAAAACGACTCGCCGAGGCCGCGAAGCCGCCGTCTACCAGGTCCGCGCCGAAGCCTGGGCCGAGGTCATGCTCCAGCGCCTGGAAGCCATCGCCGCGGTCAACGAACTGACCCACGAAGGCCTCCGCCTGCTCAGCGGCCAGGGCGACCGGGCGCAACGCCTGCGCACCGTCGACGCCTACTACCGCTGGCTGGCCACCGAAGTAGCCGAACTCCCAGCCAAGTGGTCCGCCGCCAAACCCCGCTAACCTCTCGCCGGTCGCCTCGCCTGCCCGGGGCTTGCCCGCCTGCCGGCCGTTCGCCCGCCTGCCTGGGGGCTTGCCTGCCGGCCGTTCGCCCGCCTGCCTGGCCGCTTGCCCGCTTGCCCGGCCGTTCGCCCAGCCTGCCCGGCCGCTTGCTCGCCGGGAAGGCCACCTGCCTCTGCCCCGACGGTCAGCCCTGCCGCGCGTCCTCCGCGACCAGCTCCGGCCGCCCGGCCGCCACGCCCCGATCCCCGGTCGCCGCCCACACATTGCCCATGGCCAGCGTCACCAACGCCGCCCCCAGCACGTGCAGCGACACCAACGCCTCCGGCACCCCGGTGAGGTACTGCACCATCCCGATCGACCCCTGCGCGAGCACGGTCACGATCAACCACGCGTAGGCCCGCCACACCCCACGAGGCGCACCCACCGCCCGCAACGCGAACCCAAAGGCGATCAACAACCCCAGGTACAGGAACAACAGGTCGGCATGCGCCTGCGCCAACCCCGACACCGAGACGTTCAACCGAGCGGTCTCCGCGTCCCCAGCGTGCGGCCCCGCCCCGGTCACCATGGTGCCCACCACCAGCACACCACCGAGCACCACGGTGCTCACCACCAGTAGCTGGCGCAACGCCGCGGGCACCAGGGGCCGCACCGCGTCATCGCTCTCGAACTGCGCCCGCACCAGCAATACGGCCAGCCACACCAACACCATCGACACCAGGAAGTGCCCGGCCACGGTCCACCAGACCAGCCCCGCCAGAACGGTGATACCGCCGATAACCCCCTGGCTGATGGTCACCAGCAGCGTTGCCGCCGCCAGTCGCGTCAGCCGCTGCCGCCGAGGCCGGTGCAACCAGACCAGCACGAAGCAGAGCAGCGCGACCAGCCCTACGACTCCGCTGAGCAGCCGGTTCCCGAACTCGATCCACTGGTGGAACCAGGCGAACTCCGGATGCTCAATCGGCACCAGACTCCCCGGAAAACAGTTGGGCCAAGTAGGACACCCCAACCCAGACCCGGTAACCCGAACCACCGACCCGGTGACTGCGATGACCACCTGCAAGACCAGGTTCGTCACCAGAAAACCCCTGGTCAAACCCCAAGAAGGCCCCGGCTTCCCCTGATCTCCAGCCGCATCTCCAGCCCCGGCCCCGGTCCCAGCCCCGGTCCCAGCCTTGGCCCCGGTCCCAGCCCCGGTCCCAGCCTTGGCCCCGGTCCCAGCCTTGGTGCGCGTCACACCTGTGGCTGACCCCGCGTCCTTCGACGGCGCGGCAGCCCTCGATGGGCTGGCGTCAGAGTTGGCTGGCGGCTCGGCGTCAATGGGAGGCACGGCACCCGATGGTAGGCCGCCCCACTCCACTACCTGTCGCCGGGCTACGTAATAGCGCTCCACCCCACCCGCCGGCCAAGTCCCCGGTCAGTGAGCAACGCCGTGCTGTCCGCCCACTGGTCGACGGCCCCCGGCCCCCGCAACTCCGGATCCGTCACGGTGGCCAGCAATGCCGCGCTGAACCGATCCGCCCGCAACACCCGGAACGGCCGCGAGTGATACCCCCGCACAGCCGGATCAACCACCGCGGTCAACCCCAGCCCATTGTGTTCCCCCGCAACAACCTCATAGGCCAGAACCAGTCCCGCCTCCCGCTCCCGCCAGTCCCGCGCCGCAAGCACCTCCCGGAACACCGGCGCCAACTCCGCCGCAACCGGCAGCCGCCCAAACGCACTCCCCAACCACTTGCCATAGGGCGGATACCGCCGCGCCATCAACAGGCACAGCCGCATCAGGTCCCGAACCACCCGCGCCGCGACCACCGCGGACCCAATGTCATCCCCAACCTCCCCGCACCGCCCGACAAACGCCTCCTCCTCAGCCACCCGCCCCCACTGCCGCGCCAACACGAACCGCCACACCTCCGCCGGGTACCACAACAACCGCTCCCGAGCCCGCCCCAAGTCCCCAACCCAAGCCACGTCCACGCTCCGACAATCCGAGCCCAGTCGGTCCGCGCGCTCGCCGCCCGCGCCGCCGTGCTCCGCGAGCCCGTCATGGAAGACCGCTCCGGCAGTGACCTCCGCCAGCGTCTGCGTAGGCGTGACAAGCCAATCCCCGGCCGAGACCGCCACCCGTGGATCAAACCCCAGCATCCGCCCGAACCAGTCACCAAGTCCGCTGACCTCAACGCGGTGGTTCACCGCCCCCTCGGTGAGCCGCATGACGCCAACGCCTGATCCCCGGTCGACTCGAAATGCGTCGGAAACCCCAGGAACTCCTTCGGCAACCGCTCAGCCAGCATCACCCGGATCGACTCGCCGAATCGCCGACCGTCCTGCGCGCCCAGGGACAACTGCAGCCGAGGCCCCCATTCGTGGTCCGAGGACCGCTCGGTGTCGAACCCGAGCACCTCCGACCCACTGCCGATCCGCGCCGCGGTGTGTGGCAGGTCCCCGAAGTGCCTGCGCAGCAACGGTTGGACCACCTCCCAGTAGTACCGCCGAGACAGCTCCAACCCGGGAACGAACGCGGAGTCCATGCCCGGCATCGTGCGCTGCCCCTCGGCGAGCAGCGACTGGATTTCCCCGCGCCGCGGCCGTCCTCTCCAGGACCATGCTCCCCGAGCCCCGAGCCCCGAGCCCCGAGCCCCGAGCCCCGAGCCCCGAGCCCCGACCCCCGAGCCGGGATGCAGCCCCCTCCAGTTACAGCCGCTCTCCGGGCGCATTCTCCTGTCCGGTGCGGCCGTTCCGGCGACTGCTCCGGCCCTGGCGATCAGACGCCCGACGTTCAGCGCCGCCGGAACCAGGCGTTGGCCCCGGGCGCGAACATCAACGCCAATGCCCCGAGCACTGCCACGATGTGCAGCGCCCGAACCGCGGCGAACACCAGGAATCCAGCATCGGCGCCCGTGAAGGCGGCGATCGGATCGTTGCCCTCGGCCAGCCACGAGATCGGCTCGACTACCAGGGACAGCATTCCCAGCACGCCCAGCAGCAACGCCAGCGCGATCCGTGCCCACCCTCGCCCTCGGTGCAGGGCCAGGACGATCGGCACCAGGATCGCGGTGACCGCGATGCGGACTCCCACGGGCACAATGGCTTCGGTGAACGCGGGCTGGTGCTCGATCATGCCGAGCACGGTCTCGACCACGCCCGCGCCCACCGCGACGAACCACAACGCGGCCGATCGCCGCACGGCGACGGGCACAACCTGCGGGGCAACCAGTGTCTGCGTCATGCCAGGAACTCTGCTCCCGGACAACCGCCGAGTCAGGGGTTCCAGGCTCCGGACAGCAGGTAGGGAAAACTCCCGTAGATCAAGGTTGCTCACCTACTGGTGCTTGGGCGATGCACAGTACGCAGGGCATGCCCGCGCTCCGTGGTTCCACGGCGGTCGTTGGCGCGCGGTGCCCGCAGATCGCGGTCAGCTCGACCGGCGGCTGTCGTGGGTCAAGTCCACTGACGATGAAGGCATGCACCTGGCGGTCACGCCAGGAACGCCACCACGCCAGATCGTTCACGGTCACCACGGTCTTGCCTCCATCCGGTCGTCTCTGATGTGACGACTGGCCTAAGGCTCAATGACGTTGCCTCCTAAGGTTCTCTAGAGCCGTGGTCCGATTTCCTCGTCCTGACAACCTCGGGCAGGGCTGCCGTTCACCCATGGAGTTGCGCGGCACACCCGCTGGAGTTGTCGCCTGGGCGCCCAGGCCGTTCCACGACTTCGGTGTGCGTCGCGTTCTCCGGTCACACCACCTTTCTCGATCACGTAGTTGTCAGGGGCTTCGTAGGGTGGGGCGTCAGCGCCTGGTTTGCCGTGTGTCTCCGCCCGCTCGCCAGTCGCTCTCGTCGGCTGGGTGCGCCGCTGCGCGGGGAGGCCGCGGTGCGTGGACCGCGGAACCGCCTGTCTGTGGTCGAGTTGGTGGCGTGGTGCCGGCACGCCGACAGCTCGACGGTCTCGTTCCGGGTGCCTCCTTCGCGGTGATCTTCGTTGTCCCGATTGGTCAGATGCGGGTTCGGAGGTACGTGGTCAGCGCCTCCCAGCGGAGTGCCTCGGCGTGGTCGTCAGGGGTCACCTCCAGGGGCAAGCGCTTCTTCTTGGTGTATGCCGACAGGCGGCTCCTCGGTGGGCTGGCCAGCAGATCCAGGATTGGCGTGAGGGCCTGTTCCGGGGAGGGAGCTAATCGGAACAGGACCCGGATGATCGCGCGATGGACCGGGGAGAGGTCGCCGGAGAGGCTGCTCCGGACGAACAGCGGGTTGTACAGCACGTACTTCAGCCGGGGCTCGGCCTTGGTGAGCAAGAGCGCGGACAGCTCGTTGGCGCGGCGGCTCTGGTGGTTGGCCGCCCGCCAGCTGTAGTTGTTCGCCAGGCTGGGGTCCTGCCAGCGCATGGCCGTCTTGGGTGCTCCTGGGACCGAGGTGTTGATGATCATCGGGCGCGACGAAGCGCTCAGCTGCGGGAGCAGGGCGGTGGCCAGGACGTGGCGGCTGAGGGAGTAGAGGGCCAGGTTGTGTTCGACGCCCTCGGTGGTCAGTGTGCGGGAACGGACCACGTGGGCCGCGGCCAGGAACAGGGTGTCGATCCTCGGGTGCTCGCTGGCTATGTGGGCGGCGACTCGCTCCGCCTCCCGCTGCAGGCGCAGGTCGGCCTGGACGAAGTGCGCGCGAGTGGCCGCCAGCGTCTTGAACTTCTCGACATCCCGGCCGATCACCACGACCGTCTCACCTGCTCGGAGCAGGTGTTGGGCCAGTGCGCGGCCCAGGCCGTCGGTGCCGCCGGAGATCACTGTGGTGGCCATGGCGTCCTCTCGTTTGCAAGGGGAGCAGCTGCTCCGTATAGTCAACGTAGCAGAGGCGGAGCAGATGCTCCAGTTGGCGACTAGAGTGGAGGAATGAGTGCGGCGGACAATGCGGGAACCAAGCCACTACGGGCCGATGCTGCGCGGAACCGGGCTCAGATCCTCGATGCGGCCACGGAGGCGTTCCGGGAGCGCGGGCTGGAAGTGGATGTCCGGGAGATCGCCCGACTTGCTGATGTGGGCATGGGCACTCTCTATCGCCACTTCAGCACGAAGAAGTCGCTGGTCGAGGCGGCGCTGGAGGCGAAGATCGTGGAGTGGGAGCAGCGCGCCGCCGCTGCTCGGAACTCGACCGCGGCCTGGGACGGGCTTCGTACCCTTGTTGAGCACACGATCGAGTTGATGGCCGCCAACCGGGCATTCCTGGACGGCCTCACCGTGGCGGAGTCCGCGGTGGAGGCGTGTCAGGGGCACCTGAAGCAGTCACTGGGTGACCTGGTCGAACGTGCTCATGAGGAAGGGTCGTTGCGAGCCGATGTCAGTGCCGGAGACATCGGGCTGTTCGTCCTGTCCTTCGGGCCGATCGTGTTGGCCACCAAGGACTCCGAGTCTGACGCCTGGCGCAGACTGCTGGCGGTGCTGCTGGACGGCCTGCGCGCGGCATGAGTTCTTCTCATGACAAGCATGAGAACGAAGAGTTGGACTCATCGCTGAAGTGATCCGAAGATCTTCCTATGAGCACTGCGGGGAAGGTCGCGTTGGTCGTCGGCGCGAACGGCGTCATCGGCGGCAACCTGGTCGAGCACCTGCTCGAACTGGGGGATTGGGAGGTCATCGGGCTGTCCCGGCGGGGCGGCACTGATCGGGAACGGCTGCGGTATGTCGCGGTTGATCTGCTGGATCCGGTGGACACGCGAGAGAAGCTGGCCGAGTTCGATTCGGTGACGCACGTCTTCTACGCCGCCTACCAGGACCGTCCGAGCTGGGCGGAACTGGTGGCGCCGAACCTGGCGATGCTGGTCAACGTCGTCGAGGCGATCGAGCCGGTCGCGGCCGGACTCGAACACATCAGCCTCATGCAGGGCTACAAGGTCTACGGCGCGCACCTCGGGCCGTTCAAGACCCCGGCCCGCGAGGACGACGCCGGCCACATGCCGCCGGAGTTCAACGTGGACCAGCAGGACTTCCTGGTGCGGCGCCAGGTCGGCAAGAGCTGGACCTGGTCGGCGATGCGTCCGTCGGTGGTCGCCGGGTTCGGGCTCGGTAACCCGCTGAACCTGGCCATGGTGATCGCGGTGTACGCCTCGATCTCCAAGGAGCTCGGTCTGCCACTGCGATTCCCTGGCAAGCCGGGCGCCTATGACGCGCTGCTGGAGATGACCGACGCGGGGTTGCTGGCCGAGGCGACCGTGTGGGCGGCAACCGATCCGGCGTGCGCCAACCAGGCGTTCAATATCAACAACGGTGACTTGTTCCGGTGGAGCGAGCTGTGGCCGAAGATCGCCGAGTACTTCGAGCTGCCGGTTGCGCCACCATTGCAGATGTCGCTGGCCACGGTGATGGCCGACAAGGAACCGTTGTGGGACAAGATGACCGAGGTGCACGGACTGGCTGGACACAGCTACCGCGAGGTCTCCTCGTGGGCTTTCGGGGACTTCGTGTTCTCGTGGGACTACGACATGTTCGCCGATGGATCCAAGGCGCGGCGATTCGGGTTCCACCGATACGTGGAGACCGAGCGGATGTTCTTTGACATCTTCACAGAGATGCGCAAACGGCGGGTCATTCCCTGATCCGGCCGAAGTACTGGCCGGGCGGCAGGCCGACCGCGGCGCGGAAAGCGGCCACGAACGCGCTGGTGCTCTCGTAACCAACGCGTCTGGCCACTGTGGACACCGCGATTCCGTGTGCCAGCAACGGAAGCGCGGCCTGGATTCGCAGCTGGGTTCGCCACCGGCCGAACGGCAGGCCGGTCTCGGTGCGAAACAGGCGTGCCAGGGTTCGCTCGCTGGCGCCGACCTGGCGGCCCCACTCGCCCAGGGTGCGTGGGTCGGCCGGGTCGGCGGTCAGGGCGGTGCTGATCGCCCGGGTGCGTGGATCATGTGGGCTGGGCACCGCCAGGGTGGTCACCGGCAGCGGCTCCAGCAGGTCGAAGACCACCGCCTCGGCGCGGGCGCGTGCCTGCGGGGACAGGGTTTCCTGGCCCAGGTAGGGGATCAGCTCGCGCAGTAGCGGCGGGGCGGCGACCACGGTCGGCCGCGCCCAGGTCGCCGGCCAGTCCGGTGGGCAGGCGGCAGGGGCGAGGTAGAGGCTCCGCATTGTCGCGCTGCCGATCGCGGCGGTGCTGTGCCCGATGCCCGCGGGCAGCCAGAGCGCGCGGTTGGTCGGCAGCACCCACGTGCCGTCCGGCGTCGTCACGGCCAGGACTCCACTGGCGGCCCAGGCGAGCTGGTGCACCGGGTGCAGGTGCCAGTCGAAGCGGGTGCCCAGGGGCAGGTCGAAGCTGCCGACCAGCACCGCTCCCGAGGCGGGCACCAGCATGGGCGTGGCCTGTCTGGATGGCGACATCAGTTGGCAGGTTAGCCCGTAGCGGTCACCATGGGTGGTTCCTAGTGTCGGGAACATGCCGATGAACCGCTATCACCGCTGGTTGTGCCGCTCGGATCTGTGGGCTCGGGCGGTGGCCCGCGACCTGATCCCGTGGGCGCTGGACGGCGTCGATCTGGGCACGGATGTGCTGGAGATCGGCCCGGGTTACGGCGCGACGACGGTGGCACTGGCCGCGCGGGTGCCGAGGCTGACCGCGGTGGAGATCGATGTCGAGCTGGCGCGTGGGCTGCGAGCCCGGCTGGGTGACCAGGTGAACGTGCTGGAGGGTGACGGGGCGGCGATTCCGTTGCCGGACAACAGCTTCACCGGAGTCGGTAGTTTCACCATGCTGCACCACGTGCCGTCGGTGGCCTTGCAGGACAGGGTGTTCGCCGAGGCGTTCCGGGTGTTGCGGCCGGGTGGCACGTTCGCCGGGATGGACGGGGTGCCGAGTCTGGGGTTCCGGCTCATCCATCTGAACGACACCTACGTCCCGGTCAATCCGGACACGCTCGCGCCCCGGCTCCGGGCGGTGGGGTTCCGGGACATCTGGCTGACCGCGGTCCCTGGCCGGTCGTTCCGGTTCCGTGCCCGTAAACCCTTGACGTGACAGCGGCCTGACGTGGGTCCATGGCTGGGACGGCGGAGGCGCTGGTGGGCGCGGGCCTCGGGTAGTGCCGTTGGGCGAGGTGGGTGCGTGGGTGCGTGGGGGCGGTCAGGTGGGCTTGTGGCGGTTGTAGTGCCGGGCGGCTCGGGCGCGGTTGCCACAGGTGGTTGAGCACCATTCGCGGCGGGGGTGGTCCTTGGTGAAGTAGATGACGCAGGCCGGAGCCAGGCACGCGTGCAGGGGGGCGGTGGTGAGCACCGGGATGGACTGGGTGGCGAAGGCGGCCAGGGTTTGGGCGGTGCGGGTGCCCTTGCTGGTGGTGGTGCTGCTCAGGGTGTTGTCCGCCAGGAGAGTTGGGGGCTGGTGGGGGACTGGGTGATGGTGCGGTTGATGATCGCCACCGCCTGGTGCGGGGTGAGCGGGCTGGTGGTGGCTCGGGCGCGGGGGTCCTCGGTGTGGTGGGCGGCCAGGCGGCGCAGGGCATTGCGCAGGGTGTGGAAGTAGGGGATATCGTCCTCGGTGATCCGTTGCGCTGTGGCGTCGTCGTGCACGACAGCGAGCCAGCCGCGGAGGGAGTCCAGGGTGGCCAGGGTGTCGTGGATGCCGTTGCGGTCGGCCCAGATGGTGTTCATCAGGTGTACCGGGAGCGGCTCACCGGGAAGTATCACGTTCTCACGGTAGCAGGGGCTTGTTTCCGTTAGGTGTTCGTGCTTGGGTTCTCACGGTTGAAGTTGGTTCTATCCGTTAGATAGAGGTGGAGTTTTCGATGACTCGTGCGCCGGTCCCCCCGTTTGACGAAGCCACCGCCAGGCAGAAGGTGCAGGCCGCTGAGGACGCCTGGAACACCAGGGAGCCGGCCAGGGTGGCGGCGGCGTACACGCTGGACTCGGTGTGGCGCAACCGGTCTGAGTTCGTCACCGGTCGGGCGGAGATCGAGGAGTTCCTGACCCGGAAGTGGGAGAGGGAGCAGGAGTACGCGCTGCGGAAGGACCTGTGGACCTTCGCGGGGAACCGGATCGCGGTGCGCTTCCAGTACGAGTGGCGGGACGCGCAGGGGCAGTGGTGGCGCAGTTACGGCAACGAGAACTGGGAGTTCGACGACGAGGGGTACATGCGGCGGCGGGAGGCCAGCATCAACGACGTGGCCATCGCGGAGTCTGAGCGGCGGATCTTTGGGCCGCGGCCGGAAAGCGAGCGCGGACAGGGGATTCCGCTGCGGTGACCGGGTAGGCGGGTCGGGCGGGAAGTGCGGGCAGACAGACGGGCAGACGGGCACGGGCAGAGGGCCAGAGACAGGGGGCAGGGGCAGGGGAAGTGGGCAGACGGGCCGAGGCAGACGGGCAGACGGGCAGACGGGCCGAGGCAGTTGGGCAGTTGGGCAGTTGGGATGGTCTGGCGGTCGGCTGGCAGGGGGTGGCGGTGTTGCCCTGGGGCGTCGGAGATGGCCGAGTGCTCCCGGGTTCGTTGAGATTGGCGGAATTTGTCCGGGGGCTATGGGGGATGGCTGGGCTCGGTGGGGAGGGTCGGCTGTCCCGAGGCCGCCGAGGGATGACCGGCTCGCCCTGTGGCGGCCGAAGATGGCTGGGTTCGCCCAGGGCGGCGCGAATGGCTCGGTTTGGCTGGGCGGCGCGGATGGCTGGAGCTGAGGTGGAGCGGTTGCTACGCGCCCTGCGTCGGGCGGGTGGCTCGATCGGCCAGTCGTCGGGACAGCGGGCGTGGCTGTTCGCGGGGCCTGGCTGAGTCGGTCTTGGGGGCAGGGGAGTGCGTGGGCTCGCTGGAGTTGGGCGAGTTCACCGAGGAGAGCTGCGGGCGTCCGGGTGAGTGGGCCGCCCGGGGCAGTTGCGTTTGCCTGGGTGGGGCCGCTGGAGTGGTTTGTGGCGGTGTGGATCAGCTGAGTTTGGTGGTGCGGCAGGCCAGGGTGGTGGCTGCCGCGCCCCACACCACGAGCACCAGGACGGGTTGGGCGCTGGGCCAGGAGCCGGTGGCGGTGACGGTGTGCAGGCTGTCGGCCAGGGCGGCGGTGGGGAGGTAGGCGGCGATGTCGGCCCAGGCGCCGGGGAGCTGGGCGGTGGGCAGGGCCACGCCGCCGCCGAGGAGCAGGGCGAACCAGATGATGTTGGCCAGGGCCAGCACGATGTCGGCGCGGAGGGCTCCGCCCAGGAGGACGCCGAGGGCGGCGAAGGTGAGGGCGCCCAGGAGGGTCAGCAGTAGAGCCGGGAGCAGGCCTGCCAGAGCGGGGCGCCAGCCGAGGGCCGTGGCGACCAGGGTGATGAGCAGGAGTTGCACGGCTACCACGCCCAGAACGGCGAGGATGCGGCCGGAGAGGAGCATCCAGCGCGGCACGCCGGTGGCGGCCAGTCTCTTCACCACGCCGTAGCGGCGGTCGAAGCCCAGGGCGATGGCTTGGCCGGTGAAGGCTGAGGACATGACGGCCAGGGCGATGATCCTGGGGGCGATGGTGGCTACCCGGGGTTCGGCCAGGGGGAGGATCGGCAGCAGGGTGAGGCCGATGAGCAGGGCCAGCGGGATCAACAGGGTGAGCAGGACCTGTTCGCCGTGGCGCAGGTGCAGGCGCAGCTCGGTGCCGGACTGGGCGGCCAGCATGCGCAGGGGGGCGCCGGGGGCCGGGTTGGGGCGGAAGGTGCCTGGGGCGAATCGGATGGTGGCGGTCATGAGCGCAGCTCCCGTCCGGTCAGGTCGAGGAACACGTCCTCAAGGCTGCGGCGGGCCACCGTCAGCTCATGTGCCAGCACCCCGTGCTGGGCGCACCACGAGGTCACCGTGGAGACCACCTGCGGGGTGATCGTGCCCTCCACCAGGTAGTCGCCGGGGCGGGGCTCGCTGGTCCGGCAGCCCTCGGGCAGGGCCGCGGTCAGCAGGGTCAGGTTCAGGCCCGGCAATGAACGGAAACGCAGCTGCTGGTGGTCTGGTTCACCGCTGGTCAGCTCGGCCGGGGTGCCCTCGGCGACGACGCGGCCGTGGTCGACGATGGCGACCCGGTCGGCCAGGCCCTCCGCCTCGTCCATCAGGTGGGTGGTCAGCAGGACCGTGACGCCGTCGGCGCGCAGGGCGCCGATCAGCTCCCAGACCAGTCGGCGGGCCTGGGGGTCCATGCCGGCGGTGGGCTCGTCCAGGAAGACCAGCTCCGGCCGGCCGACGATGGCGCAGGCCAGGGCCAGGCGCTGCTGCTGGCCGCCGGAGAGGCGCTTGAACGGGGTGCGGCGGGACTCGGTCAGGCCGAGGACGTCCAGCAGCCATTCCACGTCCAGGGGCTCGGCGGAGCAGGTGGCGACCAGGCGGAGCATCTCGTCGGCGCGGACCGAGGGGTAGGCGCCGCCGCCCTGGGGCATCACGCCGATGCGCGGGCGCAGCCGGTCAGCCTCGGTGGCAGGGTCCAGGCCGAGCACCCTGATCGAGCCGGCGTCTGGGCGGAGGAAGCCCTCGCACAGCTCGATGGTGGTGGTCTTGCCCGCGCCGTTGGGGCCGAGCAGGGCCAGCACCTGGCCACGCGGGACGGTCAGGTCGAGGTGGTCGACCGCGACCGTCGAGCCGTATCGCTTGACCAGCCCGGTGATCGCCACAGCTGGGTCGTCGAGATCCGGGCGCACGAGAGCCAAGCCTAGGCCGAGAGCGGGGTCACCCGGACGGCGGGTTTCAGAACAGGACACGCTTCCGGCCGTTGTTGGGTTCGGGCATGTGCTTGCGGACCGCCCAGACCAGCAGGGCGCACATGATCAGGCCCGCGATCACCGACAGCGGGATGACGTAGGCGCGGCCCTCGTAGGTCATGCCGGGTGGCGGGTCGGGCACCGCGAGCACGATGCTGAGCACGATGGCCGCGGTGCGGAACCGGCGCGAGTTCGTGGCCGCGGCCAGCGGGATGGCGGCCCAGATCATGTACCAGGGGTGCACCACCGCGCCCAGCAGCATCACGCAGCCCAGCGCGATGCCCAGCGCGGTCAGGGAGTTGCGGCCGGGCTGGCGGGTGCGGAAGGCGATCCACAGCAGCGCGGCGCAGATGATCGCGATGATCACGTAGCCCAGGCCGCGGCCGATCAGGATGGCCGAGTCGATGTGGTTGCCGACGCCGAGCAGGATGCCGACGCCGCCCGCGGCCATGCCCAGAGCGGTGGTCGGGGACTTGAAGGTCTTGACGATGTTGGGCACGTCCAGCGCGCCTATCCAGCCGAATCCGATGCCGGTGACCAGCGTCAAGGCCGCCAGGGTGAGCCCGAAGACGATCAGCAGCTTGATCGTGACGCGCACCAGGTCGCGGAACTCCCCGCCCATCCGGCGGGCCAGCACCGCGCCGAGGAAGCCCAGCGCGAGCACCGCGGGCAGCTTCACCAGCGCCGCGGTGGTGATGATCACAGTGCCCAGGATGACCGAGCGGGACAGCGCCAACTCGAAGCCCGCCAGCATCAGGCCGATCGCCAGCGCCTCGTTGTGCACGCCGCTGACCAGGTGGAACAGCACCAGCGGGTTGGCGGCGCCGAGCCAGAGCGCGGCCACCGGGGGCACCCCGAAGCGGCGGGCCAGGCGGGGCAGCGCCCACACGATCATGGCGATGCCGGCCAGGGCGAGCAGGCGGTGCAGCAGGATGCCGACCATCAGGTGGTCGCCCACCAGGCTGGCGATGCCGCGGCCGATGGCCAGGCCGACCTGCCCGTACGGGGAGGGTGTGTCCCGCCAGATGTTGGGCACGCCCCTGGTCAGCGGGTGGTCCACGCCGAGGGTCTCGGCCGGGCCCTGGGTGTAGGGATCGAAGCCGCGCGCGGCCATCTCGCCGATGGCCAGGTAGCTGTAGACGTCCCGGCTGAACATCGGCAGCGACAGGCTCAGCGGGACCAGCCACATCATCAGCGTGCGGTCCATCTGCGAGCGGGAGACCAGCCGCGCCCGGCCCGGGCTGGCGAAGCGGCCCAGCCACAGCCAGGACACGATCAGCAGGCCCATGCCGGTGTAGACCGCGGCCATGGACACCGTGCCCACCCGGATGAACAGGTTGAGCACCGGGAAGTCCTGGAACGGGTTGACCACCGGCGCGGCGCCTGCGCCGATCGCCCCCGCGGCCATCAGCAGCGAGCCGAGGGTGCCGAACCGGCGCACCAGGTCCAGCTGCCGTTGTTCGGCCTCGTTCAGCCCGGCCGGACGGCCGTGGCTGGACCGGCCTAGTTCTGCCGGTCGCCCTTCCACCACTGATCCACTGACACCGCTGCCCACCTCGCCGGACGACACATCCGGAAGGGTAGTGCGTAGGCATGGGGGGTGAGTCGGGTCACCTCCCGCCACCCCGCCTTTGCCGGTTGCGGGGAAATAAGCAAGACTTGTGTTGTGAAAAACGCCGGGACCCCGCAGCGGTCCGCCCACGAGGCGGAACGTGCTGATGGGCGCACCCGGCAGGCGGTCGCCAAGCAGCTGCTGGAGCAGGGGCCGATGACCGCCATGAGCATCGCCGAGGAGCTCGGCCTCAGCCCGGCCGCGGTGCGCAGGCACCTGGACGCGCTGCTGGCCGACAAGGAAGTGAGCACCAGGGAGGCCTCGCGGCGTCAGCCGAGGGGACGGGGCCGCCCGGCCAAGCTGTTCCTGCTCACCGAGAGTGGCCGCGCGCAGTTCGGGCATGCCTACGACGACCTGGCTGTGGCCGCGCTGCGTTACCTCGCCGAGTTCGGCGGGGAGGACGCGGTACGCGCCTTCGCCGAGCGCCGGATCGCCACCCTGGTGGACCGGCACCGCGAGGTCGTGTTGTCCATTTCCGACCCGGTGCGCAGGGCCGAGGCCCTCGCGCGGGCGCTGAGCAGCGAGGGTTACGCTGCCTCGACGCGCCGCGTCGGCCACGGTGAGCAGCTCTGCCAGCACCACTGCCCGGTCGCGCACGTCGCTGCCGAGTTCCCGCAGCTCTGCGAGGCCGAGACCACGGCGTTCGCCGAGCTGCTCGGATCGCACGTGCAGCGCCTGGCGACCATCGCCAGGGGAGACGCGGTGTGCACCACGCACCTGCCGCTGATCCCCGTGGCGGTTTCCCAGAACGACCCGGTCCCGCCGACGGCGGGCACCACCACCACGCGTCCGGAACCGGCCGAGAAACCGGTGCCGGGCCAGACCGCACGGATCCCGGACGGAGGGGAGCCCGCATGACTGCCGCTGCCGAGCAGCGTCCCACCACGGAGCCCATGACCCAGGAGGAGACGCTCGCCACCCTTGGTCGTTACGAGTACGGCTGGGCCGACTCGGACACGGCCGGCGAGACCGCTCGACGTGGCCTGAGCGAGGAGGTCGTTCGCGACATCTCCGCGCGCAAGGGCGAGCCCGAGTGGATGCTGGAGTCCCGGCTCAAGGGCCTGAAGCTCTTCGAGCGCAAGCCGATGCCGCACTGGGGCGCCGACCTCACCGGGATCAACTTCGACTCGATCAAGTACTTCGTGCGCTCCACGGAGAAGCAGGCCACCAGCTGGGAGGAGCTGCCCGAGGAGATCAAGAACACCTACGACCGCCTGGGCATCCCGGAGGCGGAGAAGCAGCGCCTGGTCGCCGGTGTCGCCGCGCAGTACGAGTCCGAGGTCGTCTACCACCAGATCCGCGAGGACCTGGAGGAGCAGGGCGTCATCTTCCAGGACACCGACACCGCGCTCAAGGAGCACCCTGAGCTGTTCCAGGAGTACTACGGCTCGGTGATCCCGCACGGGGACAACAAGTTCTCCGCGCTCAACGGCGCCGTGTGGTCCGGTGGCTCGTTCATCTACGTGCCCAAGGGCGTCAAGGTGGACATCCCGCTGCAGGCCTACTTCCGGATCAACACCGAGAACATGGGCCAGTTCGAGCGGACGCTGATCATCGTCGACGAGGACGCCTACGTCCACTACGTCGAGGGCTGCACCGCTCCGATCTACTCCTCCGACTCGCTGCACTCCGCGGTCGTGGAGATCATCGTGAAGAAGGGCGGCCGCTGCCGCTACACGACGATCCAGAACTGGTCGAACAACGTCTACAACCTGGTCACCAAGCGCGCCAAGGCCGAAGAGGGCGCGACCATGGAGTGGATCGACGGCAACATCGGCTCCAAGGTGACCATGAAGTACCCGGCCGTCATGCTGATGGGCCCGCACGCCAAGGGCGAGGTGCTTTCCATCGCCTTCGCCGGTGAGGGCCAGCACCAGGACGCCGGCGCCAAGATGACCCACCTCGCCCCGCACACCTCCTCGACCATCGTGTCGAAGTCGGTGGCCCGTGGCGGCGGCCGCACCTCCTACCGCGGCCTGGTCCGGGTCAACAAGGGCGCGCACCACTCCGCCTCCACGGTGAAGTGCGACGCGCTGCTGGTCGACCAGATCAGCCGCTCGGACACCTACCCCTACGTCGACGTCCGCGAGGACGACGTGTCCATGGGGCACGAGGCCACGGTGTCCAAGGTCAGCGAGGACCAGCTGTTCTACCTGATGTCCCGCGGCCTGACCGAGGACGAGGCCATGGCGATGGTGGTGCGCGGGTTCGTCGAGCCCATCGCGCGCGAGCTGCCCATGGAGTACGCCCTTGAGCTCAACCGCCTGATCGAGCTGCAGATGGAAGGGGCAGTCGGCTGATGACTGCGATTGTTGAAGGGGTGACGCCGCACTCGCACGGGGCGGGTGCGGTGGTCCCTGACGCCTCCCGCGCGGAGTGGTTCTCCTCGTTCGACGTCAACGCGTTTGAGGTGCCCACCGGCCGTGAGGAGCTGTGGCGGTTCACCCCGCTCAAGCGCCTGCGCAACCTGCACGACGGTTCGGCCCCGGCCAACGGGACCACCACGGTCGAGGTCACCGCCGCGCCCGAGGTGAACGTGGAGACCATCGAGCGCGGGGACACCCGCCTCGGCGTGGCCGGCGTGCCCGCCGACCGGGTCGCCGCCCAGGCCTGGTGCTCCTACCCGTCGGCGACCCTGGTGACCTTCCCGAAGGACACCAAGGCCACCACGGCCACCATCGTCACGGTGACCGGCGCGGGTGCGGACAAGACCGCCTACGGGCACATCCAGCTGCGCGCCGAGGCATTCGCCGAGGGCATCGTGGTGCTGGACTACCGCGGCTCCGGCGTCTACGCGGAGAACGTGGAGATCGTCGTCGGTGACGGCGCCAAGCTGACCGTGGTCTCGGTGCAGGACTGGGCCGACGACGCGGTGCACGTGGCCAGCCACCACGCCAAGCTCGGCCGCGACGCGGTGCTCCGGCACACCGCCGTGACCCTGGGCGGCGACCTGGTCCGGCTGTCCCCGACGGTGACCTACGACGGTCCCGGCGGCGACGCGGAGATGCTCGGCGTCTACTTCGCCGACGCGGGCCAGCACCTGGAGCACCGGCTCTTCGTCGACCACTCGGCCTCGCACTGCCGTTCCAACGTGGTCTACAAGGGCGCGCTGCAGGGCGAGGGCGCGCACACGGTGTGGATCGGCGACGTGCTGATCCGGGCGAGCGCGGAGGCGACCAACACCTACGAGCTCAACCGCAACCTGCTGCTGACCGACGGGGCGCGCGCCGACTCGGTGCCGAACCTGGAGATCGAGACCGGCGAGATCGAGGGCGCGGGCCACGCGTCGGCGACCGGCCGCTTCGACGACGAGCAGCTGTTCTACCTGCAGGCGCGGGGCATCCCGGTCGAGCAGGCGCGACGGCTGGTGGTGCGCGGGTTCTTCAGCGAGATCCTCGCCAAGATCACCGTGCCCGAGGTCCGCGAGCGCCTTGAGGCCGCCATCGAGGCAGAGCTCGAGGCGGTCGGCGCATGACCGAGTTCAGGGTGTGCCCGCTGGCCGAACTGGCCGAGGGCAAACCGTACGGCACCGAGGTGGACGGCACGCCGGTCGTGCTGGTCCGCCTCGGCGAGCAGGTGCACGCGCTGCACGATGTCTGCTCGCACGCCGAGGTCACCCTGAGCGACGGTGGCGAGGTCAGTGACGGCGCCATCGAGTGCTGGCTGCACGGTGCGGGTTTCGACCTGTGCACCGGCGAGCCGCTGACCCCGCCGGCCAGCGACCCGATCGACGTGTACGCGGTGAGCGTGCGCGAGGGCGAGGTCTACGTGGACCCGGCCACCCCCACGAACCGCTGACTGCTTCCACCAGGAGAAACGAAAGACCATGGCTACTCTGGAGATCAAGGACCTGCACGCAGAGGTCGTCACCAATGAGGGGAACAAGGAGATCCTCAAGGGTGTCAACCTCACGGTGAAGGCCGGCGAGACCCACGCGATCATGGGGCCCAACGGCTCCGGCAAGTCCACCCTGGCCTACGCCATCGCCGGGCACCCCAAGTACGTGATCACCAGCGGCTCGGTGCTGCTCGACGGTGAGGACGTGCTGGAGCTCAGCGTGGACGAGCGCGCCCGCGCCGGCCTGTTCCTCGCCATGCAGTACCCGGTCGAGGTGCCCGGCGTGTCCATGTCCAACTTCCTGCGCACCGCGGCCACCGCGGTCCGTGGCGAGGCCCCCGCGGTCCGCCACTGGGTCAAGGAGGTCAAGGCGGCGATGACCGACCTGGACATCGACCCGACCTTCGCCGAGCGCTCGGTGAACGAGGGCTTCTCCGGCGGTGAGAAGAAGCGCCACGAGATCCTGCAGCTGTCGCTGCTCAAGCCGAAGATCGCGGTGCTGGACGAGACCGACTCCGGCCTGGACGTCGACGCGCTGCGCGTGGTCTCCGAGGGCGTGAACCGGTTCAAGGCCGACGGCGAGGTGGGCGTGCTGCTGATCACCCACTACACCCGGATCCTCAAGCACATCAGCCCCGACTTCGTGCACGTCTTCGCCGGTGGCCGCATCGTCGAGTCCGGCGGCGCGGAGCTGGCCGAGCGCCTGGAGAACGAGGGCTACGTCCGCTACGCGGGCAAGCCGGAGGCCGCCGCCCTCTGAGGGAATTTCCCTTGATCGGCAACGGTTTCCCGTACTGACGACACCCACCACCACATGCGGACAGCGAAAGGAGGCGGCTCCCTGTGACAGCTGTTGCCGCACCTTTGGACGTCGCCGCCATCCGGGCCGACTTCCCCATCCTGGGCCGGACCGTGCGCGACGGCAAACGGCTGGTCTACCTCGACTCAGGGGCCACCTCCCAACGTCCGCGTCAGGTGCTCGACGCCGAGCGGCGCTTCCTGGAGACCAGCAACGCCGCCGTGCACCGCGGCGCGCACCAGCTGGCCGAGGAGGCCACCGACGCCTATGAGGAGGCGCGGGCCAAGATCGCCGCGTTCATCGGCGCCGGCGTCGATGAGGTGGTGTTCACCAAGAACGCCACCGAGGGCGTCAACCTGGTGGCCTACGCGATGAGCAACGCGGCCACCTCCGGTCCCGAGGCGGCCAGGTTCATGGTCGGTCCCGGTCACGAGATCCTGGTGACCGAGATGGAGCACCACGCGAACCTGGTGCCCTGGCAGGAGCTCTGCCGCCGCACCGGCGCGACCCTGCGCTGGTTCGGGGTCACCGCGGACGGCAGGCTCGACCTGTCCGATGTGGACGAACTGATCAACGACAACACCCGGGTCGTGGCCATCACGCACCAGTCGAACGTGCTGGGCACGGTCAACCCGGTCAGCGCCATCGTGGCCAAGGCACGGGAGGTGGGCGCGTTCACCGTGCTGGACGCCTGCCAGTCGGTGCCGCACGCCCCGGTGGACTTCCAGGCGCTCGGAGTGGATTTCGCGGTCTTCTCCGGGCACAAGATGCTCGGGCCGTCCGGAGTGGGTGTGCTCTACGGACGGCACGAGCTTCTTTCCGCGATGCCCCCGTTCATCACCGGCGGCTCGATGATCGAGCTGGTCAAGATGGAGGGCTCCACCTACGCCCCGCCGCCGCAGCGGTTCGAGGCTGGCGTGCCGATGACCTCGCAGGTGATCGGGCTGGGCGCGGCGGTGGACTACCTCAGCGCGGTCGGCATGGACAACGTCGCCGCGCACGAGCACCACCTCACCGAGCTGACGCTGGCCGGGCTCAAGGAGATCCCCGGCGTGCGGATCATCGGGCCCGAGGAGGCGGTGGACCGCGGCGGCGCGGTGTCCTTCGTCATCGACGGGGTGCACGCCCACGACGCCGGCCAGGTGCTGGACAGCCTGGGCGTGGAGGTCAGGGTCGGGCACCACTGCGCGTGGCCGCTGCACCGCGCGCTGGGCGTGGCCGCGAGCGTGCGCGCCAGCTTCTACCTGTACAACACGCCCGAGGAGGTCCAGGCGCTGCTGGACGGGGTGCGCGAGGCACAGCGGTTCTTCGGGGTGAGCGCCTGATGCAGCTGCAGCAGATGTACCAGGAGATCATCCTGGACCACTACAAGAACCCGCACCTGCGCGGCCTGCGGGAGCCGTTCCAGGCCGAGGTGCACCACGTGAACCCGACCTGCGGCGACGAGGTCACCCTGCGCGTGCAGCTGGCGGG
Organism: Crossiella sp. NPDC003009; assembly: GCF_053591555.1. Classification (NCBI taxonomy): domain Bacteria; kingdom Bacillati; phylum Actinomycetota; class Actinomycetes; order Pseudonocardiales; family Pseudonocardiaceae; genus Crossiella; species Crossiella sp. NPDC003009. Next base: position 49,593 of record NZ_JBSFUA010000038.1, read on the forward strand.
TCAGGGCCGCGAGGCCAAGATCGTCGACGTCTCCTACGACGCGCAGGGCTGCTCGATCAGCCAGGCCGCCACCTCGGTGCTGACCGATCTGGTGGTGGGCACCACGGTGGAGTCGGCGCTGACCAAGCACGAGGCCTTCCGCGAGCTGATGCAGGGCCGTGGCAAGGTGGAACCGGATGAGGACGTGCTGGAGGATGGCATCGCCTTCGCCGGGGTAGCCAAGTACCCGGCGCGCGTGAAGTGCGCGCTGCTGGGCTGGATGGCATTCAAGGACGCGGTGGCGCAGGTCGTCGGGGAAGGAGCCGGTGCACGATGAGCGCCGAGAAGCAGGAAGTCCAGGGACAGCAGGAAGTCCAGGAGCAGGACGTGCAGCGCGGGGTGGCCGGGATGCCGGAGCCGCCCGCCGAGCAGAAGGCCGAGCTGCCCCTGGTGGCCGATGTCGAGGAGGCCATGCGCGATGTGGTCGACCCCGAGCTGGGCATCAACGTGGTCGACCTGGGCCTGGTGTACGGGATCCACGTGGAAGAGGACAACGTCGCCATCATCGACATGACGCTGACCTCCGCGGCCTGTCCGCTGACCGACGTCATCGAGGACCAGACCCGCGCGGTGCTCACCGGGCCGGGCCTGGTGGACGACGTGCGGATCAACTGGGTGTGGATGCCGCCGTGGGGTCCGGACAAGATCACCGACGACGGTCGCGAGCAGTTGCGCGCGCTCGGTTTCACCGTCTGACCATCATTTGTCGCCACCGCCCGGCACGGACTCCCGTGCCGGGCGGTGGCGCGTTTCTGGAGAGGACGGGGATGACCGGAGTTGTCTGGCGGCGCGTGCTGGGGGTTGTGCTGGCGCCGGTGCTGCTGACCGGGTTGCTGGCGCAGCCGGCGACGGCCGCGGTGGGCATTGTGGGCGACATCGTGCGGGAGCCGGGTGAGTACGAGGCACGGTTCCCGGACCTGCTGAAGCTGCGGGACAACAAGCTGCTGGCGGTGTGGCACCGGGCCACGGCGCACCAGAACGCGCTGGGCACCATCCAGATGTCGGTCGGCAGCGCCGACGGCAGGGAGTGGAGCAAGCCGGTCCCCGCGCTGAAGCCGGGCACCCTGTCCACGGAGGACACCCGCGACCCCAAGCTGGCGCTGATGCCGGACGGCCGGGTGATGCTGACCTTCTTCCTGGCGCACCGCGGCCAGGTCTACTACTCGATGTGGACACCCGGCGAGGCCGACTTCAGCGCCCCGGTGCTGATCGAGGTGCCCGGCGTCAAGGCCGGGCTGCTCAACCACGGCAGCCCGCTCGTGCTGGCCAATCGCGGATCCCAGGTCAACCAGGTGCTGCTGCCGGTCTACACCGTCAGCGAGTCCTCGGCCGGGCACAAGGCCGGCGCGCACTTCATCCGGGCCACCTACCGGCCAGGGGCCGACTCCGCGTTGCAGGTGACCTCGATGCACCAGATGATCGCCAACGGCAACCCGGCGGGCCGGTGGTACGGCGAGCCGAGCTTCGTGCAGTACGGCGACACGGTGGTCGCGGTGGTGCGGGCCGAGCAGGAAAGGCCGGGCGTCGAACCCAGGGACCCCTCCCCGGCGATCGTGATGCGCTGGAACCCCTACACCGCCACCCCGCAGTACAGCTACCAGAGCTTCAGCGACGTGCTCGCCAGCTCGCACCACCTGCTCAAGACCGCCAGCGGCAAGCTGCTGTTCACCTACGGCGACCGGTCCCGCACCGGGCGGCCCACCGCGGGCATGATGATCAGCAACCCCACCGCGAACTGGACCAAGGGCAAGGTCGTGCCGATCTACAACTCCGGCGCTTACGACCAGGCCAACCCGTCCAGTGTGGAGATCGCCAACGGGACCTTCCTGACGCTGGGCTACAACGCCAAGCCGAAGACCGGCAGCGGCGGGGACCCCACCTACGGCGGCACGCTCTGGGTCGTGGAGAGCCACGCCACCGACTACTAGACCGGGCCGAAGACCAGGGTGCCGGGGGCGTTCGCGTCGTCCCCGGCCCAGAACTCCAGCCACAGTTCGCTGAACTCGGTGCGGGAGAGGCAGCCGTCGCCGTCGGTGTCCAGGGCGGGGAAGACCGGGTCGGTGTCGGTGGGGCGGCCGTTCCAGGCCTCGATCAGCTGGCGGTACTCGGCGGCGGAGATCAGGCCGTCCTGGTTCTCGTCCACCGCCTCGAACATCGCCTCCGCGGTCGCGGTGACCGCCTCGGGCATGGCGGGCAGCTGGTCGACCACCAGCAGCACCTCCGCCAGGGTGACCTTGTCGTCCCGGTTCTCATCGGAGGCGGCCAGCAGGGTGGACCACCAGCCGAGCATGATCTGCTCCAGGCGCTGGTGGTCGCCGGGGCCGCGCAGCCGGCTCCAGCGGGTGGCCAGGGCCTGGAAGTCGCGCTCCGCCAGGAAACCGTCGCCGTCGGCGTCCATGGCCGCGAAAACGCCGTTGATCTTACGTCGTTGCAGGTCAGAGGCCATGCGATGACGGTAATGCGAGGACTGGCCGGTCGCGTTAGGCCAGGTGGGTGGTCAGGAAGTCCGTCAGGGCGGCGTTGAACTCGGCCGGGCGTTCCAGGTTGGGCAGGTGGCCCGCGCCGTCGATGACGACCAAGGTGGCGCCGGGGATGCCCTGCTGGATGGTGCGGGCGTCGCGGACCGGGGTGAACTCATCCGCGCTGCCGACCGCCACCAGGGCGGGCACGGTGATCGTGGACAGCAGCGGCCGGTAGTCCGGGCGTTCGGCGCGGCCGCGCAGGGCCGCCGCGGCGCCCTCGGGCGGGGCGGCGCGCATCATGCGCAGCACGTGCGCGGCCACCTCCGGCGGGGCCTGGGGCGCGATCATCTTGGGCAGCACCTCCTCGGCGTAGCCGGCCATGCCCTCGCGCAGCAGCCGGTCGGCCTGGGCGTTGCGAGCGGCCTTGCCCTCGGCGGTCTCGGCCTCGGCGAAGGTGTCGGCCAGCAGGAGGGCGCGCACGCGGTGCGGGAACCGCCGGTAGCACTCCAGCACGATCTGCCCGCCCATGGACAGGCCGCCCAGCGCGAAGTCCCCGATGCCGAGGCGGTCCATCAGCTCGGCCAGGTCGGCGGCGAAGACCTCCAGGCCGGTGACACCGGGGACGACTGGGCTGGCTCCGTATCCGCGCAGGTCAGGCGTGATCACTCGGTAGCCGAGGTCGGTGAGGTGGGAGACCTGCGGCTGCCACATCGAGCGGTCGAAGGGGTGGCCGTGCACCAGCAGGACCGGCTTGCCGGAGCCCTGGTCGTTGAAGCTCAGTTCCATGGATGAGACGCTAAGCGGAGCACTGAGTCGGTGCAATGAAAACAATGTGCTCGGAGCAATGATGCGGGACTACCGGGTGATCGCGGACCGGATCGCGGCCGACATCGCCAGCGGGCGGCTGCGGCCGGGGGACCGGCTGCCACCGCAGCGCCAGTTCGCCCGGCGGCGCGGGCTGGCCCCCTCCACCGCGGCCAGGGTCTACGGGGAGCTGGTGCGGCGCGGGCTGGTCACCGGCGAGGTCGGGCGGGGCACCTTCGTGCGCGCCGCCGAGCCGGGGGTGACGCCGGCGCTGGCCGAACCGGCCACCGCGCCGGTCGACCTGGAGCTGAACTTCCCGGTCCTGCCGGGCCAGCCCGAGCGGCTGGCCGCCGCGCTGGCCGGACTGGCCCGGCCGGAGGCGCTGGCTGGGGCGCTGCGCCCGGTGGGCGTGACCGGCGATCCGGAGCTGCGCGAGGCCGCCGCGGCGGCGCTGAGCCGTGGCGGCTGGACGCCCGATCCCGGGCAGATCCTGTTTCCCGGCAACGGAAGGCAGGGCCTGGCCGCGGCGATCTCCGCGCTGGTGCCCACCGGCGGGCGGCTCGGCGTGGAGGCGCTGACCTATCCGGTGGTCAAGGGCATCGCGGCCCGCCTGGGCATCGCCCTGGTGCCGCTGCCGATGGACGAGCACGGCGTGCTGCCCGCCGGGCTGACCGAACTCGCCGCGGTCTACCTGCAACCCACCCTGCACAACCCGCTGGGCGCGACCATGTCCGGCCCTCGCCGGGCCGAGGTGGCCGAAGCGTTGCGCCGCAACGACATCCCACTGATCGAGGACGGCGTCTACGGCTTCCTGCAACCGGAGTCGCCGCCGCTGGCCGCGCTGGTTCCTGAGCGCGCCGTGCTGGTGGACAGCCTGTCCAAGCGGCTGGCTCCCGGACTGACCCTGGGTTTCGCCGTGGCGCCAACGGGTGTGGCCGACCGGCTGGCGGCGGCGCTGCGGTCCGGGGCCTGGGCCGGTTCCGCCTTCGCCATGGCCGCGGCCCGGCGCTGGCTCGGCGACGGCACGGCCGCGGCCATCGAGGCGGCCAAGCGCGCCGATGCCGCGGACCGGCAACGCCTTGCCGCGCAACACCTTTCCGGGTTCGACCTGACCGCGGACCCAGGTGCCTACCACCTGTGGTGGCGGCTGCCCGCGCCGTGGCGGGCGGAGACCTTCGTCGCGGCCGCGGCCCGCAGGGGCATCGCGGTCACCCCGGCCGCGGCCTTCGCGGTGGTGCCAGGGCACGCGCCGAACGCGGTGCGGCTGGCGCTGTCCGCGCCGCCGCCCGGCGCACTGGCCGCGGCCCTGGATGTGTTGGCCGCGCTGGCCCACGGTGTGCCCGAGGACACCACAGTGGACTGATCAGCGGCCCGCTTGGGCCGCGCGCGAACGGAATCCGGACATTAGGGTCGAGGTGTGAACCCGCCGACCGACACCGCTCCCGACACCTCGGCCGCGTTGCCCAGGTGGAGTCTGCTCGTCCCGCCGCTGGCGCTGGTGCTGCTGGTGGTCTCCTGGGGCCGTGACCTCAACCCGGTGCTGCTCATACTCGTCTGCGCCGCCCTCGGCGGGGCGGTGGTGGCCGCGGTGCACCACGCCGAGGTGGTCGCGCACCGGGTCGGCGAACCCTTCGGCACGCTGATCCTGGCCATCGCGGTGACCGTGATCGAGGTCGCGCTGATCGTCACCCTGATGTCCTCCGGCGGCCCGGACAGCTCGACCCTGGCCAGGGACACCGTGTTCGCCGCGATCATGATCACCTGCAACGGGATCGTCGGGCTGGCGCTGCTGGCCGGCGCGCTGCGGCACCGGGTGCAGGAGTTCCGCGCGCACGCCTCCGGTGGCGCGCTCGCGGTCACCCTGGCGCTGGTCACGCTGAGCCTGGTGCTGCCCACCTTCACCACCAGCTCCGCCGGGCCCACCTTCACCGGCCCGCAGCTGGCCTTCGCCGGGGTCGCCTCGCTGACCATGTACGGCGTGTTCGTCTTCGTGCAGACCAAGCGGCACCGCGACTACTTCCTGCCCAAGACCGACAGCACCCCCGACGAGCACGCCCCCGCGCCGAGCGCGCGCACCGCGTGGGTGAGCCTCGGCCTGCTGGCGGTGTGCCTGGTCAGCGTGGTCGGCCTGGCCAAGGCGGTGTCCCCGGCGCTGGAGGCCGCGGTGGACGGCCTCGGCGCGCCGCGCACCGTGGTGGGTCTGCTGATCGCGCTGCTGGTGCTGCTGCCGGAGACGGTGGCCGCGGTCCGCGCCGCGCTGCGCGACCGGCTCCAGGTCAGCCTCAACCTGGCGCTGGGCTCGGCGCTGGCCAGCATCGGCCTGACCATCCCGGCCATCGCGGTGGCCTCGATCTGGCTGACCGGGCCGCTGGTGCTGGGCCTGGGCGCCAAGGAGATGGTGCTGCTCGCGCTCACCGGCGCGGTGGGCACGCTGACCCTGGTCTCCGGCCGGGCCACCGTGCTGCAGGGCGCGGTGCACCTGATGGTGTTCAGCGCCTTCCTGTTCCTGGCGGTCACTCCCTGACCGCGTGCGCGATGCGCACCAGCAACCGGTCGATCTCGCGGCGCCGCCGGGCCGCCCGGCGGCGCAGCTCCTCGCCCGCCGCGGCCTGCCTGCGCTCGATCTCCTCCTCGGGCAGGGTGAGCTCCTCGGCCGGCATCGGCACACCTCCTCCGAAAGAATGCCCAAAGCGGGCGATGGCCCCGGCTGGACGCGCGCAGGACCATCGCCCGGTGTCGGTTCGTCAGTGCGCGGGATCAGGCGTTGATCTGCTTGCGGTCGCCCTGCTTGCCGCCGATGGCGATCTTGCGCGGCTTGGCCTGTTCGGCGACCGGGATCCGCAGGGTCAGCACGCCTGCCTCGTAGTCAGCCTTGATCTGCTCGGTGTCCAGGGTGTCGCCGAGGAACAGCTGGCGGGAGAACACGCCCAGCGGCCGCTCAGCGACCTGCATCTCGACGTTGTCGCCGGTGACCGTCGGACGGCGCTCGGCCTTGACGGTCAGCACGTTGCGCTCCACGTCCAGCTCGATCGCCTCCGCGGAGACGCCCGGCAGGTCGAAGGACACCACGAACTCATCGCCCACCCGGCAGGCGTCCATCGGCATCGCCGTTGGACGGGACCAGGTTCCGGACTGGTGGCTGCCGAAGAACTGCTGGGCGAGCCGGTCGAACTCCCGGAACGGGTCAGTGCGCATCAACATCGTTCCACCTCCTGTGATCCCCGTTTGGTGTCAACGCGCACCGTCACTGTAGCGCGTCATCGATGTGATGACAAGTGGTGTGTCATCGGTAAGATGACGTCATGAACGACAACCCGGAGACCGCGCTGGCCGAGATCCGCGAGGTGTTGCTGGCCGCGCGAGCGGGGCAGGCCGAGGTGCCGCGACTGCTCGGCGCGCTCACCGCCCTGCGCGAGCTGCGCGAGGAGCTGGGCGCCTGGGAGCCCGAGCTGATCAACGCCGCCCGCGGCCACGGCGCCAGCTGGGCCGCGCTCGCGCCCGCGCTGGGCGTGGCCAGCAGGCAGGCCGCCGAACGCCGCTTCCTCCGGCTGCGCCCCTCGGCCACCGGGGGGCTCACCGCGGAGGGCCGGGTGGACGCCGAACGCGGCAAGCGCGCCGGCGACCGCGCGGTGGCCGCCTGGGCCCGGCGCAACGCGGCGGTGCTGCGCCAGCTGGCCGGGCAGGTCAGCGCGCTGGGCGAGCAGGGCGGGGCCGGGCAGGCCCAGCTGGACCGGGTCGGCCACGCGCTCGGCGAGGACGACACCGCCAAGCTGCTGCCCAGGCTGATCGAGGCCTACCCGTACCTGACCGGCGGGCATCGGGTGCTGGCCGAGCGGGTGCTGGCCATCTCCGACCACGTGGACCAGGTGCGCCGGGACGCCACCGAGGCCAGGGGTCGCTGACCGCCGCCTATACGCTTCGTGGCCGCGTGATGCCCGTCTCTGTCTGACATGTCACCCGGAATGCACCAAGATCACCCTGTGGCGTCTTCTCCTGTGTACAGCGCGTTCTGTAAAGGAGATCGTCATGAACAACATTCTCCGGCGTGGCCTCGCCGCAGGGGCCGCGCTCGCCGCCACCGCCGCCGCGGGTCTGCTCGGTGCGGGTGTGGCGCTGGCCAACCCCACCGACCAGCCCTGCCAGGCGGGACAGCTGGACACCACCCTGGTGGCCGGCTCGCCCGGCGCGGGCCAGCGGTACGCCTCGCTGCAGTTCACCGCCAAGCCCGGCAACTCCTGCAAGCTGACCGGCCCGCTGCCGGTGACCCTCAACGGCGCGCCCAGCGTCACCATGGTCCCGGACACCGGTGAGGCCAGGCCGGTGTACGTCACCTCGGGCAAGCCGGCGCACGTGCTGCTGCACTGGACCGGCATCGGCGCGCCCGAGCAGCAGCAGACCCCGGCCAGCGTCACCGTCGGCTTCCCGGCGCAGCGGCCCGGCTCCACCACGCTGCCCTGGAAGCAGGGTCCGGTGGACGCCTTCGCTGAGGCGCACACCCTGCGTGTCGGCCCCGTGCAGGCCGGTCCGGCCGAGAGCTGAGCGGTCCCGCCTGACCGGGACCCTGCCTCGGTCAGGCCGGTCGCGGCAGCGGCCTCCTGGCGGGTGAACCTCGGCGCCGCCCGGAATAGTCAAGATCCGTTCCGGTGTTGCCCCCATGACCGACGCTGTCGAGGTGAAGGGATCAGTGGCATGCCGCTGACCGGCGAGTACGAGCCCAGTCCTACCGAATGGGTGCGCAAGCAGGTCGAGGAGTACGAGAGCTCGGGTGGCACCAGGGGCACCACCATGATGGACCTGCCGGTGATCATCCTGACCACCAAGGGCACCAAGTCCGGCAAGCTCCGCAAGACGCCGCTGATGCGGGTCGAGCACGACGGGGCCTACGCCGCGGTGGCCTCGCTCGGCGGGGCGCCCAAGCACCCGGTCTGGTACTTCAACGTCAAGTCCGAGCCGCTGGTGGAGCTCCAGGACGGTCCGGTGCGCAAGGACTACACCGCGCGCGAGGTCACCGGCGAGGAGAAGGCGCTCTGGTGGGAGCGCGCGGTGGCCGCCTACCCGCCGTACGCGGAGTACCAGGAGAAAACTGACCGGGAGATCCCGGTGTTCGTGCTGGAACCGGTCCAGGACTGAGTTTACTGGACCAAGCGTTCTGGAATCTGCTACGGTTCTGACCATGGGCAGGACCAAGGAGTTCGACCCGGACGTGGCGCTGCGGGCCGCGATGGAACTGTTCTGGCGGCAGGGCTACGAGGCCACCTCCATGCAGGACCTCGTCGACCACATCGGCGTCAACCGGGCCAGCATCTACGCCACCTTCGGTGGCAAGCACGAGCTGTACCTGCGCGCGCTGGACCGCTACGCCGAGGACACCGACGCGATCATCCTCAGTGGACTGTCCAAGGCCGGTCCGGTGCTGCCCGAGGTGCGCGGCGTGGTGCGGCGCTACGTCCAGGACTCCTTGCGGGACCAGGAACGACGCGGCTGCCTGGTCACCAACACGGCGGTGGAGCTGCTGCCCGGCGACCCGGCGGCCGGGCGCCGCGTCGAGCTCAGCCTGGACGGCCTGGAGCGGGTGCTCACCGGCGCGCTGATCCGCGCCCAGGACCAGGGCGAGCTGGCCGCGGACCGGGATCCCAGGGCGCTGGCCCGGTTCCTGGTCACCTTCCTGCAGGGCATCAGGGTGATCGCCAAGACGCCCGACCCGCGCCGCCTGGCCGACGCCGCCGCGCAGGCCCTCTCGTTGCTCGACTGACCGGCCCTGGCTCGGGCCGGTCTTGTACTGCCCTTTTATTGGAACGCTCATTCTGAAAAATGGAGACTCCTGTGACCGATCAGTTCACCGACATCGCCCTTGCCGCCTCGCTGCCGGGGGAGTTCCGCAGCGCGCACGCCGAGGTCAACGGCACCCGCCTGCACTACGTGCACGGCGGCCAGGGCAGCCCGCTGGTGCTGCTGCCCGGCTGGCCGCAGACCTGGTGGCAGTTCCGCAAAGTCATGCCCGCGCTGGCCGAGCGGCACCGGGTGATCGCGGTCGACCTGCGCGGCATGGGCGGCTCGGCCATCGCCGAGGACGGCTACGACAAGAAGACGATGGCCCGCGACATCCACGAGCTGATCCGCCACCTCGGCTTCGAGCACGCGGCCGTGGCCGGGCACGACATCGGCGCGATGGTCGCGCACAGCCTGGCCGCCAACCACCCGGAGACCGTCAGCCGGATCGCGCTCATCGACGTGCCACACCCGGACGAAAGCCTCAACGAGATCCCGATGCTGCCGCCGCACCCCGACCGCGTGCACCCGTGGTGGTTCGCCTTCAACCACCTGCACGGCCTGCCCGAACAGCTCGTCCGCGGCCGCTCCCGGCACGTCATCGACTGGCTCTACCAGGCCATGCTGCTGGACCAGGACAAGATCGACGACCACGCCCGCACCGTCTACGCCCGCGCCTACGACCGGCCGGGACGCGTCACCGCGGGCAACGGCTGGTACCAGAGCTGGCGGCAGGACATCGCGGACAACCACGGCTACCCGAAGCTGACCACCCCGGTACTCGGCATCGGTGGTGCGCAGGGGTACCACTACGCCACCGTGCGTGCGCTGCCGGCGCAGGCTGTCGAGTACGAGCTGGTGGAGATCCCGGAGTGCGGGCACTACGTGCCGGAGGAGCAGCCGGAGCGGCTGGTGGCCGAACTGCTCCGGTTCTTCGCGGGCTAGCGATCGGTGGCGGTGGCGGGAGATCCCTCCGTCGCGGGGTGATCAGTAGTCTGCGTGGCGTGAGTGTCAGCGTTGAGGTGCTGGGCGAGGTCACGGACGAGGTGCGGGAGGCGTTCGACCGCCTCCTGCCGCAGTTGTCCACCTCGGCCACGCCGCTCGACCATGCGGCGCTGGTCCGCCTGGCAACGTGTGAGGCCAACACGGTCCTGCTGGCGCGCGGCGGCGGCAGGATCGTGGGCACGCTGACGCTGGTGATGTTCCCGGTTCCCTCCGGCCTGCGGGCGCGCATCGAGGACGTCGTGGTCGACGAGGCCGCGCGCGGTCAGCGGGTCGGCGCGGCGCTGACCGAGGAGGCGCTGCGCATCGCGCGCGAGGCCGGCGCCCGGAGCGTGGACCTGACCTCCCGCCCGTCCCGCGGCGCGGCCAACCGGCTCTACGAACGGCTGGGTTTCCAGCCGCGCGAGTCCCGGGTGTACCGGTTCCCGCTCGGCTGAGTCGCGGCTCAGTTCGCCGGGTCGGCGGGGAAGGGGAGTGGTAGTCGAACGAAACGACATGTGTTACGTTTTGTTCGATTAGGAGGTGGCGATGACTGTGACTTCGCAGCAGGAGACCTACCTGCCGCCGGTCGAAGGGCGTAGGCGGGTCGCGGATGTTCGCGACTTCCTGCTGGCGCACGTGACGGTGGAACGCGAACGGCCGTCGTGCTTCCTCAGCGGCGCCGCGCCGGGTGACCGGGTCGAGCTGCCCGCTGAGCTTTACCAGGTGCTGCTGAAGGTGGCCGAGGCGTTGCAGAGCGGCCTCGCGGTGTCGGTGAGCCCGGTCTCGACCACGCTCACCACCCAGCAGGCCGCGGAACTGCTCGGGGTGAGCAGGCCTACCGTGATCAGGTTGCTGGACGGCGGTGAGATCCCGTTCGAGCGGGTTGGCAGCCATCGCCGCGTGCTGCTGCGCGACTTGATCGACTACCGCGAACGTCGTCGGGCTGCCCAGTACGCCGCGCTGGAGGCCACCGCGGTGGATGAGGACGAGGACGTTGAGGCGTCCTTGCTCAGGCTGCGCGCGGCCCGTCGTGAGGTCGGCAGGCGGCGACGCGGGCAGGCGTGAACGTCACCGAGAGTCGTGGGACGATCACACCGTGTTTGCCGCCCTCTTGGACACCTGTGTGCTCTGGCCCAGTTTGCAGCGGGACTTCCTGCTCTCGCTCGCGGTCGAGGGCACGTACCGGCCGGTGTGGAGCGCGGTGATCCTCGCCGAGCTGGAGTACTGCGAGGAGCGCAAGCTCATCGTTCGAGGGGCTGCGCCCGCGGACGCGGCTCGCCGGGCCGGTCGGCTGGTCTCGGAGATGCGGCAGGCGTTCGACGACGCGGAGATCAGTGGCTGGGAGGGCCTGGAAGGCACCTACGGTTTGCCCGACCCGGATGACGAACACGTGCTCGCCGCCGCGGTGGTCGCGGGCGCGGGAGCCGTTGTCACGCACAACTTCCGGGACTTCCCGGCCGCTGCGGTGCCGTCCGGCATCCAGGTGCGGTCGCCGGCGGAGTTCGCCGCGGACGCCGTGGCGCTGCGGCCGGTCGCCGCCGTCGCCGCGCTCGGGCACATCGCCGCCCGGTCCGGTCGAGCCGGTCCACGGCGGACAGTGCCGGAGCTCCTGGACCTGCTGGCGGACCGCTACGGCATGGTCGCCGTGGCGAAGCTGCTTCGTCCGTTCAGTCAAGGCGGGAGCTGAGTCGCGGCTCAGTTCGCCGGGTGCACCTCAAGGCAGTTGTCGCTGCCGAGCACCACCCGGCGGCCGGGGTAGGCGCGCGCGGCGATCTGCACGTCGCGCTCGTCGAAGAGGCCCTGGAAGATCAGCACTCCGTCGTACAGCTCCGCTTTCTCCACGGCGGTCGGCCAGCGGTGCTGGTAGACGTCGACGTCGATGGGCTCCGACGGCGGCGGCAGGTCCGGACCACGATGCATTCACCCAGTATCAACCGTCTGTCCACCCTCTGCCAGAGGGAACGGCGGGCGCCGGGGTCCGGCCATCCGGCTGCGCCAGACGGTCGACGGATTGACAGCGGAGTGGCCCAACGGTTTGCATTGTGGTCCGCCGTCATGTTGAGAGCGCTCTCTCGGAGTCTTCGGGAGCGTGCCCTGACCTCAACTGGAGGCTGCATGTCAACGAGGACGAGCCGACGGCTGCGTGCCACCGTCGCGCTGGCCACCCTCCTCGCCGCGGTCGGTGTCTCCGCGCCCGCGGTTCCCACCACTGCCGGGCCCGCCGCCTGGGCGCAGGTGTGGAGCGATGAGTTCAACGGTCCCAACGGCGGCGGGGTGGACCGGAACAAGTGGAACTTCGACATCGGCAACGCCCAGGCCAACGGCTGGGGCAACAACGAGCTGCAGTACTACACCGACCGGACTTCCAACGCGGCCACCGACGGCGCGGGCAACCTGGTGATCACCGCGCGCCGGGAGACCCACGGCCAGTGCTGGAACGGCAGGGCCTGTGACTACACCTCGGCCCGGCTGCTCACCAAGGGCAAGTTCGAGCGGGCCTACGGGCGGTTCGAGGCCAGGATGAAGCTGCCCTACGGCCAGGGCATCTGGCCCGCGTTCTGGATGCTGGGCAACAACTTCCCCGGCACCCGGTGGCCGGACTGCGGCGAGATCGACATCATGGAGAACATCGGCCGCGAGCCCAACACCGTGCACGGCACCATCCACGGGCCCGGCTACTCCGGCGCCCAGGGCATCGGCGCGAGCAAGGCCTCGCCGGATGGGCGGCCGTACTCGCAGAACTTCCACACCTTCGCCATCGAGTGGTCGCCGACCGACATCAAGTGGTTCGTCGACGGCCAGCTGTTCCAGCGCCGCACCCCGGCGGACCTCGGCGGGCGGCGGTGGGTGTTCGACCACCCGTTCTTCATGATCCTCAACCTCGCGGTGGGCGGGAACTGGCCGGGCAACCCCGACGGCAGCACCGTCTTCCCGCAGCGGCTGACCGTGGACTACGTCCGCGTGTTCGAGTGGCGCTGACCGGCTGATCGCCTGTGCGGGCCGGTCCTGACCGGGGCGGGACCGCACAGGCGGTGCCCGGGGGATAACCTTGCGTCATGAGCGAGGGGCCCTCCGCACCCTGGCGTCGATGGCGTCCGCCGCGCGACCTCTGGCTGGTGCTGCTGGCCGCCTGCCTGGTCGGCGGGCTGTACCTGCTCCAGCCCGCCCTGCTCGAGGTGCCGCCGGAGAACGCGCCGCGGCTGGCCAGCGCTCGGGTCAACGACTGCGTGGGCACCTCGGACAAGGACTACGACGGCAACGCGCACTCGCACTTCCGGCCGGTGCCCTGCTGGTACCGCTCGGCCCGGTTCCGGGTGACCGGGATCGGCGTGCCCGGTCAGCGCGCGGCGGTCGAGGACTTCTGCCGGAGCTTCCCCGGCTGGGACGCCGGCCGCTGGGTGCCCGCGCCGCGCGAGGGCGAGCAGGAGGTCTTCTGCCTGGCGCGGGCCTGACCGGGTCGCGGCGACCCGCTGGGGGCCGCCGCGACAGCTGGGTCAGTGGCCGAGCTTGGGGTGGCCGTTGGCCTGGCCGAAGCCGTTCGGGCCGGTGATCTCCATCGGGGTCGGGCCCGCGACCTGCCAGGGGCCGGGCTTGCCCGCCTTGGGCTTCTGCTCGCGTTCGGCCAGTTCCTGGTGCAGCTGGCGGAGCAGGCCGCGTTCCCGGTCGGTCAGCTTGGCCTCGGCCGAGCTGGTGACCTGTTCCGACGGCGAGGGCAGCTCGGCCAGCGCGGGCGAGGGCAGGGTGGGCGAGGGCAGCGGGGCGTCCAGGTCAGGGTCGGCCGGGATGGGGTCCATGGCGTGCACCGTGGTGGCGGCCACCGGGTCCTCGTCCGGCCGGGAACGCGGCGGCAGCGGGGACAGCTCGGTGTCGGCCATCGCGGGCGGATCCGGGGTGACCACCACCTGGGTGACCTCGGGTGAGGGAGCAGGCGGCGGTGGCGGCGGAGGTTCCGACCGGGCGCGCCTGGAGACCGGGCGCTCCCTGGCCGCTTCGGCCTCGTAGCCGGGCAGCTCGATCCGACGGGCGGTCGCGAGCGCCTTCTCGTGGTACTCGGGCAGTTCCTCGCCGGTGCGGAAGACCTCGATCGAGGCCCGCACGCCCGCCTGCTGCATCGCCCGGTTCAGCTGGTAGACCACGGCCGAGGGGAAGCCCTCCTGGCCGATCTCCATCAGCAGCACCTGGTGCGGCACCGCGCCCGCGGCCGCGCCGGCCGGGGTGGTGCGCCAGGTGCCCCACACCGAGCGCAGCGCGGGCAGCCTGCGCAGCACGCCGGAGAGCACCCGCTCCAGGCCGGGGACCGGGTCGTTGCTGCTGTTGAAGCGGTGGCCGTCGCCGAGGCGGACCTCGGAGACCACCACCTGGTCGGCCAGCGCCGGGTCGATGCGCACCTCGCCGAGCATGTGCCGCAGCCGGTACTGCTCGGCCGGGGTGATGGAGATCCGCCCGGCGAGCAGGCAGCCGAGCATCAGCTCGGTGGCGCGCTCGTACTCCAATAGCGCGGCGTGCTCGCGGGCGGCCAGCACCGCGTCGTCGTCGATCCGGCCCGCCAGCTCCAGCAGCAGCTGGTGGATCCGGTCGGCCAGGGTCATGCCGTCCATGCCACGCCTCCCTCGACCCCGACACACACCAGCTCAGCGGCCTCCCAGGCCGCGTGGTGGTAGTCGGGAAGCTCCATGCCCGATGGCAGCACCTCGACGCACGGTTCGTGTTCGCCGAGTGCGCGCAGCACCCGCTGCACCTCGCCGGTCAGTCCCGCCAGCTCGGTGGCGGCGGTGACCAGGATGATCCGCTTGCTCGGCTCGCCGGGACGCTGACCGCGCCGCCAGGTGCAACGCACCTCGCGCACCCCGGTCCGGCTGCGCAGCGAGGCGGCCAGCACCACCGACACCGCGTCGCTGCCGGTGGGGGACTCGGGGTGGTCCAGGCTGAACTTGTGCCCGCTGCGCCCCACCTCGTCCACGACCGTGATCGCGGCCAGTGCCGCGCGGTCCGCGCCGAAGGGGGTGAGCGAGTCCGACAGCAGCCGGTGTTCGCGTTCGGTCAGGGCGATCCGGTGTTGCAGCAGGCTGGCCGGCAGCGACCTGGCCAGCACCACCTGCGCTCCGCTGGCGAGCCAGTCCCGGAATCGCCACAGCTGGGCATCGGGCAACCGGCCGGCCAGCCGGAGGAGCAGCTCGTGACAGTCGAGCTCGGCAACCTCATGCATGGCCCGCAGCCTAGACCGAAGGGGGCAACCTTTCAGTCCTTCGGGGGGTTAAGTTGGGGAAAGACCCGACGGATTACGGGTATGTGTCACTGAGCGTCCGCCTTCTTTTCCCCGGTAGGGCCAGGCTTTTGGGGGAACTGGAGGGCGTCGAAGTAACTCTCCGATTCTTTTCCGCGGATCACGCTCGCCTTGTCCAGCAGAGCCTTGGTCGCGTCGTAACGCCGCTGTTCCTTGTTCGGCCCGTCCACCAGTGACTGTGCGTGGTGCATCTCCAGCTCCCAGGCCGAGTAGGCCTCGGTGAGCTTGAAGTCGCTGCGGCGCAGCAGGCCCCAGTTCTTGTCCCACTGGTAGAAGGAGTGCAGGCCGGTGCACAGCGCGATCAGCACGCCGATCACCGCGATGGTGAGGTTCTTGTACGGGAAGGTGATCACCGTGATCAGCGGCAGGCTGATGCTCAGCACCGTGACCAGGATGCCGGAGAACCGGAAGAACCTGCGGTTCCACCGGGACCGGAACCGGTAGCGGTCGCGCAGGTCGATCACATACTGGCGGGCCACCCGCCCGTACTCGCCGTGGTCGGGATTGGCCGCGGACTTGTTTGCCACCGGTACCGCCCTGGGTCAGTGCTCACTGGAGGGGACGAACCCGGAGAATATGATGTTGTCGGCCGATTCGTGAGCCCTTCTCGCCTGAGCGGCCGAACCGACCGGCCAGGCGAGCACCGGCCGTCCCCGCTCGCGCCAGTAGGCGGCGGCCCTGGACGGCAGCCCGGCCACCTCGAAGCTGATGAAGTCCGGCCTGGTCAGGAAGTTGGTCACCAGGCTGCGGCCGAGGGCTCGGCTGACCGGGTCGGCGTTGGCCAGCAGCCCGGAGATCTGCCCGAGCGGGCACCGGATGCCCAGCCGCCGCAGCCGGAACACCGCCACCGGGTCGAAGGAGTGCACCGCGACCTCGCCCCGGTAGGCCCGCAGGTGCCCGAGCAGCGCGGCCTCGATGCCGCGGCCGTCCAGCGGGTGCGCGTGCTTGGTCTCCACCAGTAGCGGCACCCGGCCGTCGACCAGGTCCAGCACGTCGGCGAACCGGGGGATGCCGTGCTCGGTGCCGCTCAGTCGCACCGCGCGGAGCTCGGCGGCGGTGCGGCCACTGACCGGGCCGGGCAGGCCGGTGAGCCGGGCCAGGTCGGCGTCGTGGATGACCACCAGGTGCCCGTCGGAGCTGAAGCGCACATCGAGCTCGCAGGGAAAGCCCTGGCGGATCGCGGACTCGAAGGCGGGCAGCGAGTTCTCCGGGATGCCGGCGGAGGGGTCGTGCAGGCCGCGGTGCGCGATTGGCACGGCGGTCAGCCACTGCGGCAGGTCGCCCATCGGTTCAGGCTAGGGCGTCGGCGGGCGGGATGGGGGGCAGCGGCGCGCCGGGACCGGCCGCGGGGGCTGGGGAGCGGCCGTGGCGCTGGCATCGGCTGTGGTGCGGCAGGAGCCGGGCGTGTGCGGCTGGGACTCGCGGTGGTGCGGGGCTGGGCGGCTTGGTGCGCCGGGACTCCCGTGGGGCGGTTCAGGGCCGCCAGTGGGCGCGCAGGGCGGCGGCGACCGCGTGCGTGGCGGGGCTGGGGGAGCGGCGCGGGTCGTAGGTCAGCAGCACCGGGGCCTCGGTGTGCGCGGGCAGCGGCAGCTCGGCCAGGCGGCCCTGCTCGACCAGCTCGCGCACCGCGGCGGTGGGGAACAGGCCAAGGCCCAGTCCGCCGGCCACGCAGGCCCTGGCGGCCTCGATGCTGCCGAAGCGGGTCAGCCGGGGCTGGGCGTCCGGGACCGCGAGCAGCCGGTGCGCCAGCCGGTCGCTGTAGAAGCAGCCGGGCTCCAGCAGGAAGAAGCTCTCCCTGGCCAGCTGGGACCAGCGCGGCCTGCGCCCGGCCAGCCGGTGCTCCGGCGCGCACACCAGGCTCAATGGTTCCTGGCCGAGGGGTTCGGCGGCCAGGTCGGGTTCGGGGGTGGCGTCCAGGACCAGGGCGAGCTGGGCGCGGCCGGTGTGCAGCAGCCTGCCGCCGAGGGCGGTGCCGGCCGGGATCAGGTGCAGCTCGATGCGGGGCTGGTCCACGCGCAGAGCGGTGATCAGCTCGGGCAGCCGGTAGGCGCACAGGGACTCGGTGGCGGCCAGGGTGACCTCGCCGCTGGGCGGGCCGTCGGCGCCCGCGGCGGTGTGCAGGGCGGCCTCGGCGGCGAGGAGGTCCTCGGCGGGGCGGAGCAGGCGGCGGCCGGCCGCGGTGAGTTCGGCCCCGCCGGGCAGGCGATCGAACAGGCGCGCGCCGAGCTGTTTCTCCAGGGTGCGGATCTGCACGGTGACGGTGGACTGGGCCAGGTGCAGCTCGGCGGCGGTGCTGGTGAAGTTCCCGTTGCGGCTCAACGAGAGGAAGGTGTGCAGCAGCCGGGTGTCCACCCCGCCAGACTATCGCGGAACTCGATCGGCACAATGAGAAACGATCGTTGGACAGCATGACGAACCGGGACGAGGCTTGGTGCCATGACCACAGACGTGTTGCGCTACACCGCCTTCACCGCCGACCCGGCGGGCGGCAACCCCGCCGGGGTCGTGCTGGACGCCACCGGCTGGACCGACGACCGGATGCAGGCCGTGGCCGCCGAGATCGGCTACTCCGAGACCGCGTTCGTGCTGCCCGGCCCCGATCCCCGGCAGGCCGTGCTCCGCTACTTCAGCCCGCTGGCCGAAGTGGCCTTCTGCGGGCACGCGACGGTGGCCACCGCGGCCGCGCTGACCGAGCGGCACGGCGCGGGGGACTACGTCTTCAGCACCCCGGCCGGGGTGATCCCGGTGCACACCCGGATCACCGACGGGGTCGCCAGCGCGACCCTGACCAGCGTGCCCACCAGCTTCACCCCGGTCGCGCCCGCCGTGCTCACCGAGGTGCTGACCTACCTGAACTGGCATCCCAGGGACCTCGACCCCGGCCACCCGCCGGTGGTCGCCTTCGGCGGCGGTCACCACCTGGTGCTGGCCACCCGCACCCGCAAGCGCCTGGCCAACCTGTCGTATGAGTTCGGCCCGCTGGCCGGGCTGATGCGGCAGGAGAACTGGACCACCCTCCAGCTGGTGTACTTCGACCCGGACGGAACCATCCACTCCCGCAACCCGTTCCCGGTCGGTGGCGTGGTGGAGGACCCGGCCACCGGGGCGGCCGCGGCCGCGCTCGGCGGCTACCTGCGGCCGAACCTGGACCGCCCGGCGCTGCTGACCATCCGGCAGGGCGAGGACATGGGCAGGCCGAGCCTGCTGGTGGTGGAGATCGACCCGGCGGACCCGCGGATCAGGGTCACCGGCCAGGCCGTGCCGCTGCCGGGTTGAATGGCCCGGTGAGCGATGCGGCGCTGAGTGAGCTGTTGCGGCGGGCCGCCGAGGGTGATCCGCCGCCCGCCGACGGTGGGGTGAGCGTGCTGCCGCAGGGCGCGGAGGCGACGCCCGCGGTGCTGGCCTTCACCGCGCACCACGTGGTGGTGGCCGATGTGCCCGAGGAGTGGGTGCGGGCGCGGTTGCCGGTCGATGACCTGTCCGCGCCGCTGAACCCGCCGTTCCTGACCGCGCTGTGCGCCGCCACCGGCCGCGAGGTCAACAACATCGACGCGGTGCTGGTGGCCACGGGTCCGGCGGTCGCGCCCGGGTTGGGCCTGACCCCGGCCGACGACCGCACCCACGAACGGGTGCGGCGGGCCGAGGACTTCCGCACCGACATCCGGGTCTGGACCTGCCCTGGCGGGCTGGTGCTGCTCGGACGCGGTGTTGGCGGCCGCTGGGAGGTCGCGGCCGAGGTGGACCCGGAGTTCCGGGGCAAAGGGCTCGGGCGGGCGTTGTTCGCCGCGGCCCGAGCGCTGGCTCCGCAAGATGTGCCGGTGTGGGCACAGGTCGCGCCCGGCAACGCGGCCTCACTGCGAGCTGTGCTCGCCGCGGGCTATCGGCCGGTGGGCGCGGAGGTGCTGCTGAAGTAGCCGGTCAGTTGGCGTACTCGTGGTCCGCGCTGAGGCCCTCGGGCTCGTGGAACAGGGCATCGTGCGCCCAGGTGGTGGCGGCGGTCCGCTGCGCCACGATCTGCGGCTGGTCCCCGGCGGGGTGGCTGAACAAAGTCTGCTGAAGTGCCATGTGTGTTTCCGATCTGTCCCGCGCTCCCTGGCCACGGCCCCGGAATGGGCGTACGTCGGCACGGCGCGGATGACGTGAAGAAGGGGAGTCTGAACTCCCGGCACCCACCACGGTACACGAAGATCGCGGTGGGATGCCGGAATTAGCTCAACCAGTGCGTTGCATGGCCGGTGCGGGCGCCGGGGGCTGGCCGCGCAGCACGTCCGTGCGGCTGGATCCCGGCCGCCCGAGCACCCAGCTGGATCCGCGCAGTGACTTGGCTTGCTGCTTCAGCGGCGCGAGCAGCCGGGAGGTCTCCCGGTGGTCGTGCACGCTGCCCGCGGCGCACACCAGGGTGGCCATGGACACCGTGATCGAGCGCCCGTGCACCCGCCGGTCCGGGTCCAGCACCGCGCTGGCCAGGCGGACCAGGTCGTCCAGCTCGCAGACCACCAGGAAGTCGTCACCGCCGATGTGGCCGACGCAGGCGTGCCGCAGGGCGGCGGCGACGTCGGTGAGGCCGCGGCCCAGGTGCCGGATCAGGTCGTCGCCCGCGGCGAAACCGGCGTTGTCGTTGACCCATTTGAAGCTGTCCACGTCCAGCCAGGTGACGGCGAAGATCTGGCCGGTGGCGATGCGCTGGCTCAGGTCCCTGGCGATCGCGTCGCTGCCGGGCAGCCTGGTCAGCGGGTTGAGCGCGGCGGCGTGCTCGACCTTCATCTCGGCCATGCCGCGGAAGAGGTCGGACAGCCGGACCACGCCAAGGCAGTGGCCGCCCTCGTCGAGCACCACCAGGTCGTCGTACATCCGGTCGGAGGAGCCGCCGGACATCAGGTTCAGCGCCTCCATCGCGGTAGCGTCGGTGCCTACCGCCCTCGGCTCGTCGGCCAGCCGGGAGGCCGCGCGCTTGGCGTGCAGCGCGTGGCCGTAGGGGCCGGTGACGGCGAGCAGGAACCGGTTTCGGTCGATCGTCCACTGTGGACGTTCTTCCTCGTCGACCAGGACGATGCTGGTGATGTCGGGGCGGTCGGCGAAGATCTTGCGGGCGGCGTCGGCGGTGGCGTCCTGGGCCAGCATGGTGGCCGGGCACAGGTAGTCGGTGACCCTGGGGCCCGCGGTGGCCACCGGCAGCTGCACCGCGCCCACGTCGGAGAGCTCGTTGAGCGCGGCGGAGAGGGTGACCCTGGTGTTGGGGCGGCGGCTGGGCGGGGCGATCAGGTCGCCTTGCACCAGGTGGATGCCTGCCGCGCGCACCGCCTGGAGCTGTTCCCTGGTCTCCACGCCCTGCGCGATCACGGTGGCGCCCGCCTGCGTGCAGGTGTGCGCCAGCCCTTCCAGCAGGGCCTGTTTGCGGGTGTCCTCCGGCAGTCCGGCCAGCACCGCCCGGTCCAGCTTGACCAGGTTGGGCTGCACGTCCAGCAGGAAGGTCAGTGGGATGTCGCCGCCGCCGATGCCGTCGAGGGCGACCAGGAAGCCGATGGTGCGCAGCCGCCGGAGCCGTTCCAGCAGCAGGGCGCGATCCAGGTGCGAGATCGGGTCGCCGATCTCCAGGATCACCTCGCGCGGGCGGCGGCCGGTGGCGCGCAGCGCGCCGAAGAGCGCCTCCATCCCGGCCGGGTCCTCCACCACGGTGTCGGCCAGGATGTTGAGGTGCAGGGGCAGCAGCGTCTCGTGTTCGGAGGCGAACTGCACCGCGAGCACGGCCAGTTCGATGTCGAGGTCGGTGAGACGACCGGCTTCAGCGGCCGTCCGGAACAGGTCGTGCACGTGACCCCGGAGCGGCCGGGCTAGCGCCTCGACCGCGACCACACCGCCGGTGTTGGTATTGACCAGCGGCTGGAAGGCGACATGCACTTGGTCCAGCAGCGTGGGCACAGCGCAGATCGTGCCCGGTAAATCACTCTCCGACGAGGTCGTTCACCACAAGTTCACGGAGTCTGTGTCGCTTCGTCTCACAACCGGCCGGTAGGACGCGCAAAGGTGCTCACAAGCGGCCAAGAAACGCCATCCGGGTGCGGGTGGCCCACGGCGCGTGCCGGAACAGCCCGGCCATGGCCAGCGCGGTGCCGCGCACGTCCTCCCGGCCGGAGAGGTAGTGCGCCTGCTCGGCCTCGGACATGGCGAAGAACAGCTCGAAGAACCGCGGCAGGTCACCGGCGGGCAGCGCGAGCAGCACCCGCAGCCCGCTGCGGCGCAGCGCGTGCACCGCCTTGGCCGAGGGCGACCACAGCACCCGCCACCCGGCGGCCACCGCGGCGGGGGCTCCGGCGGGCAGCGCGGCGTGCACGGCCTCGGCCACCCTGGGCGCCAGCGCGAGCGCGGCGGCCACGCTGAACCCGGTGGCCGGGTGCACCAGCCCGGCGGCCGCGCCGAAGGGCAGCAGGTCGCGCACCCTGGGCGGCGGATCGTCCACTCTGAACCGGACGCGTTCCTGGGTCTCGTTGCCGGACAAGGAGATCCCGTACGCGCCGAGCCGGTCGGCGAGCTTGCGGCGCAGCTCCGGGTAGCCCAGCCCCGGCCGCCGGGCCAGCGAGGTCTCCTCCAGCAGGGTGCGGCCGTCACCCATCGGCTGGGCGTAGAGGAAGGTCGGCCAGTCCGAGGGCCCGTTGCTGGCGTGCCGCCAGTCCATGAACACCGACTCGCCCGGCGGCACCAGCTCGGCGACCTGCTCGCTGGGCAGCAGCACCCCGTAGGCGGTCTGCTCGGCCGCGGGCCGCCGGGGGCGTCCGCCGCAGAGGGCGCGCCGGTCGCCGGTGGCGTCCACCACCAGCCGGGCGGCCAGCGCCTGCCCGTCGGTGAGCTGGACCAGGCTGCCGTCGCAGGTGTGCGCGACGGTGACCGCCGAGCCCTGCCGCACGGTCAGCTCCGGGTGCCGCAGGTGCTCGCGCAGGGCGGCGTTGTCCAGCAGCGCGTAGCGGCGGGTCAGCTCGTGCCGGGTCTCGGCGATGGCGACCGTGCGCTCCGGGCAGCTGCGCACCACCGAGCCGGGCAGGTCGATGGGCAGCTCGTCGGTCCAGGCCGCGTAGGTCTGCCGCCAGGGCCGGCCCGGCGCGGGATCGAGCACGGTGGTGCGCAGGCCCAGCCGCGCACAGGCGCCGGCGAGCGCGAACCCGGCCGGTCCGCCGCCGACGACCACAACGTCCTGCACGTGCATCAGCGAATCATGCGCTACCGCCGCGGGGGAACCGCGATCCGGTCGAGATCGGCGGCGACCACCAGTTCGCCGTCGAAGTGCCGGGCCGCCTCGGCACGGAAGGCCTCCAGGTCGGGGTAGCGCTGGGAGAAGTGGGTGAGCACCAGTGTGCGCACCCCGCACTCGGCCGCGACCAGCCCGGCCTGGCCCGCGGTGAGGTGCCCGACCTGGGCGGCCAGCTCGGCCTCGCTGTCCAGGAAGGTGGACTCGATGACCAGCAGGTCCACCCCGCTGGCCAGCTCGAAGACGTTCGGGCAGAGCCGGGTGTCCATGATGAAGGCGAACTTCTGCCCCGGTCTGGGCACGCTGACCTGGCCGAGCTCGATCCGGCGGCCGTCGAGGTCGAGGTGCCCGTCCCGGCGCAGCTGCCGCACCAGCGGCCCGCGCACCCCGGCCGCGGCCAGCTCCGCGGGCAGCATGCGCAACGAGTCCGCCTCGACCAGCCGGTAGCCGAAGGCCTCCACCGGGTGTGCCAGCCGCCGAGCCTCCAGGGTGCCGAAGGAGCCGGTGGCGATCACCCCGTCGGCGTGCACGGGTTCCTCGCGCAGGTCGGCGGTCTCGAAGAAGGAGGTGGCGTAGCGCAGCCGGTGGAAGTAGTCCGCGCCGGAGGCCGGGTAGTGCGCGTGCACCGGGTGCGCGACCTTGTCCAGGGACAGCCGCTGCACGATGCCGGGCACGCCCAGGCAGTGGTCGCCGTGGAAGTGGGTCAGGCACAGCCGGGTGATCGAGCTGGCCGGGACTCCACTGTGGACCATCTGCCGCTGGGTGCCCTCACCGGGGTCGAACAGGAAGCCCTGGTCGTCCCAGCGCAGCAGGTAGCCGTTGTGGTTGCGCTGCCGGGTGGGCACCTGGCTGGCGGTGCCCAGGACGATCAGTTCGCGGTTCGACACGGTGGGGACTGTAGGCGGGGGAGCCTGGCCGGGCACGCCTATTCGCGGCCGGGGCGGACGATGCCGTGCTCGTAGGCGAAGACGATCACCTGGGCGCGGTCGCGCAGGCCGAGCTTGGTCAGGATGCGGCCCACGTGGACCTTGACGGTGAGCTCGGACAGGTGCATGCGCGCGCCGATCTCCCGGTTGGACAGTCCCTTGGCCAGCGCGCGCAGCACCTCCTGCTCGCGGGTGGTGAGCGGGTCGGGCAGCCGGTCGAGCGGGTTGGCCCGTTCCGGCAGGGGCAGGTGGTCGGCGAACCGCTCGATCAGCCGCCGGGTGACCGCGGGGGCCAGTGCGGACTCCCCGGCGGCGACCACCCGGATCCCGTGCACCAGTTCGGCCGGCATGGCGTCCTTGAGCAGGAAGCCGGAAGCCCCGGCGCGCAGTGCGCCGTAGACGTACTCGTCCAGGTCGAAGGTGGTCAGCACGAGCACCTTGGCCGCGGCGCTCTCGGCCACGATCCGCCGGGTGGCCTCGATGCCGTCCATGCCGGGCATGCGCACGTCCATCAGCACCACGTCCGGGCGCAGCGCCCTGGTCAGGGCGATCGCCTCCGGTCCGGTGCCTGCCTCGCCGAGCACCTCGAGGCCGGGTTCCGGGCTGAGCACGGAGCGGAAACCCAGGCGCAGCAACGGTTGGTCGTCCACCAGCAGCACGCCGACCATCAGACCTCCCAGGGCACCCGCGCGCGGACCAGCCAGCCGCCCCCCGCCGCGGGCCCGGCGCTGACCGCACCACCATAGGCCGCGGCGCGTTCGGTGATCCCGGCCAGCCCGTGCCCGCCCTCGCCCGGCTGCCCGGTCCCGTTGTCGGCGACGGTGAGTTCGAGCGTGTTGTCCTTGTGCCGCAACCGGACCTGGGCGCGCGCGCCCGGTCCGGCGTGTTTGAGCGTGTTGGTCAGCGCCTCCTGGGTGATCCGGTGGACGAGCAGGCCGAGGCCGGGATCCTCGTTGTCCGGCAAGGCTTCCCGGCGCAGCTCCACCGGCAGTCCGGCCACCCGGAACTGCTCGGCCAGGTCGTCGAGATCGGCCAGACCCGGTTGCGGGGCAAGGGGTTGCTCGTCTTCGCGGAGCAGGCCGACCAGGCGGCGCATGTCGGCCAGCGCGGCCCGTCCGGTGGCCGAGGTCTTGGCCAGGAGGTCCTTGGCGTTGGCCGGGTCGGCGGCCGCGCCGTCGGCGAGGGCGACCATCACGGCCAGGTTGTGCGCGACGATGTCGTGCACCTCCCTGGCGATCCGGGTCCGCTCGGCGATGGCCGCGGCGCGGGCCCGGTGCGCCAGCTGTTGCCGCTGGTGGTCCTGGCGCAGCCGCTGGCTGAGGCCGAGCAGCGCGGTGGCGGCCAGGGTGGAGAGTACGCCGATGAGCACCTGGGCCGGCGGTCCGCCCGCCAGCCAGGCCCAGCCCACCAGCAGCGCGAACACCGCCACCGCAGGCCACAGCCGCCGGGCTGTGGTGTGCCGGGCCACCGCGTAGAGCGCGAACAACGGCGCGGACACCAGGAACACCCCGGTGTACCCGGTCAGGTAGCAGCCCAGGGCGAGCGCGGCCACCAGCCAGAACACCGGCACCGGCGCCCGTCGCCGCCACACCAGCGGCAGGTGCACGGCGGCGAAGAACAGCCAGCCCAGGTTGTGCACGCCGGTGCCGGGTTCGAGCACGCCGGGCGCGGCGTCGCCGCCGAGGGTCACCGGCAGCACCAGCGCCGCGGCCAGCGCGGCCAGTCCGGCGTCGTGCGGCCGCTGCCGGTTCATGGACTCCCTCCCCTCGGTCACAGCTCGCGACGGCACAGCACCGCGCCACCGCACCCCAGCAGGAGTATGGCCCAGCCCAGCGCCACCGCCGCGCCCCAGCCGGGCGAGGGCAGCGGGCCCTCGCCCGCGCTGAACATGGCCTGCAGCGCGAGGGTGGGCAGATAGGGCAGCACGGCGTCCTGGAGCCCGGCGGGCAGCGAGCCGAGCAGCGCTTGCGGCAGGACCACCAGCCCGAGCACGAACACCCCGATCGCACCGGCCAGGTTCCGCACCAGCGTGCCCACGGCCAGGCCGAACAGCGCGGCCAGCACGGTGGCCTCCGCCGCCCCGGCGATGGCGAGCAGCACCCCGGGGTCACCGAGGGAGATCGGGGCGGTCGCGAACGCCTGGTGCGCCAGGAAACCGGCCAGGTACCCCAGGAGCAGCACCGGCGTGGTCACCGCCACCAGCACCACCGCCTTGGCCCACAACACCGGCAGCCGCGCGGGCACCGCGAGCAGGGTGGTGCGGAGCAGGCCCGAGCTGTGCTCCCCGGCCATGCCCAGCACGCCGAAGATGCCGATGGCCAAGGCGTACACCAGGAACCCACCGCCCACCGCCTCGGCCACGGTGGCCGGACGGAACCGGTTTTGCCAGCCGATCAGCGCGGCCAGCCCGGTCAGCGCCACCGGCAGCCCCAGCAGCACCAGCCAGGTGGAGCGGGTGGCGAGAAGCTTGGTCCACTCCGCGTGCGCCACCCGGCCGAAGGTGATCACCTGGTCTCCCCGAACTCGACGGCGTCCCTGGTCAGCTCCAGGTAGGCGGGTTCCAGCGAGCCGTCCGCGGCGGTCAGCTCGGCGATCGGCGCGTCGGCCAGCAGCCGCCCCTTGCCGATGACCAGCAGGTGCTGCGCGGTCAGCGCCATCTCGCTGAGCAGGTGGCTGGAGACCAGCACGGTGCGGCCCTGCGCGGCCAGCTCCCGCAGCAGCAGGCGCAGCCAGCGCACGCCGTCGGGGTCGAGGCCGTTGGTCGGCTCGTCCAGCACCACCGCGGCCGGATCGCCGAGCAGCGCGCCCGCGATGCCCAGCCGCTGCCGCATGCCGAGGGAGAACCCACCGGCTCGCCGGTCGGCCGCCGAGCCGAGCCCGGCAAGGGCGAGCACCTGGCCGACCCGGGCGCCGGGCAGGCCGTGGGTCTGGGCCAGGGCGCGCAGGTGCTGCCGGGCGGTGCGTTCCGGGTGCGCCGGGGTGGCCTCCAGCAGCGCGCCGAGGCGGCGCAGCGGATCCGGCAGGCCGGGGTAGCGGCGGCCGTCGACGGTGGCGCTGCCGCTGCTGGGCTTGCTCAGGCCGAGCAGCATCCGCAGGGTGGTGGACTTGCCCGCGCCGTTGGGGCCGAGGAAGCCGGTGACCCGGCCCGGCCGCACCGTGCAGGTCAGCCCGTCCACGGCGGTGGCGCCGCGGTAGCGCTTGGTGAGCCCGATGAACTCAATCATGGCGCTGAGGCTAGGAACCAGCGCCGGTGGCCGTCGTCCGCCACAGGTCGGCGGGCTGGCGCGGCCGGTACGACCAAGGGCGTACTCAGGCGTGCCGCAGGTAGGTCAGCACCGCGCTGACCCGCCGGTGCACCTGCGGCTCCTCGGCCAGGCCGAGCTTGGCGAAGGTGGAGTTGACGTGCTTCTCGATGGTCGACTCCGACAGCGTGAGGTGCTCGGCGATGGCCCGGTTGGTCTTGCCCTGGGCCATGTGCCGCAACACTTCCAGCTCGCGCGGGCTCAGCCGGGTCAGCGGCGCGTCGGCGGCCTTGGCCCTGCTGCCCAGCAGCACCTCCACGATCCGCGGGTCGATCACCGAGCGGCCGGAGCGGACCTCGTGCAGGGCCCGCAGCAGCTCGTCGACCTCGCCGATGCGTTCCTTGAGCAGGTAGGCCAGGCCGTCGGTGCCGTGCTGGAACAGGGCGAAGGCGTACTGCTCGTTGGCGTGCTGGGAGAGCACCACCACGCCGATGTCGGGGTGCTGGCTGCGGATCTGGTGCGCGGCGGTGATGCCCTCGGTGTGGTGGCCCGGCGGCATCCGGATGTCGGTGATCACCGCGGCCGGCTTGAACCGGGGGACCGCGTCCAGCAGCTCCGCCGCGGTGCCGACCGCCGCGACCACCCGCACCTCGCCGCTGTCCTCCAGCAGCCGCCTGGTGCCCTCGCGCACCAGGTAGTGGTCCTCGGCGATGACGATCCGCAGCGGTTCAGGCATCAGCGGTCTTCTCCACGATCTCGATACGGCAGTCCACAGTGGACTCAGGTCGGGCGGTGGCCGGCAGCCGGGCGGTGATGGTGGTGCCCGCGCCGGGGGAGCTGGCGATCCGCAGTCTGCCACCGACCGCTTCGGCCCGGTCGCGCATCCCGGTCAGCCCCAGTCCGCCGCGACCGTCCCGGAAACCGCGGCCGTCGTCGTGCACGGACACCACCAGCTCGCCGTCTTGGAGTCCGAAGTGGATGGTCACCGCGGTGGCCTCGGCGTGTTTGAGCACGTTGGTCAGCGCCTCGGAGACCAGGAAGAAGGCCGACTCCTCCACGTCGATGCCGAAGCGGGCCGCGCGCAGCTCGGGCGGGCAGTCCACGGTCACCGGGATCGGCAGCCGCCGGGCCCGCGAGGTGACCGCGGCGATCAGGCCCTGGTCGGTGAGCACCGGCGGGTGGATGCCGTGCGCCAGCTCGCGCAGCTCGTCGATCACCCGGTAGGCGTCCTCGCGCACCTCGGTCAGCGTGCCCTCGGCCGCCTCGCCGCCGCGTTTGAGCTGGTTGCGGGCCAGCGCCAGCTTGGCCACCAGCGCGACCAGCTCCTGCTGGATGCCGTCGTGCAGCTGCCGTTCGATCCGCCGCCGCTCGGTGTCCTGGGCCTGCACGATCCGGGTCCGGGAGGCCTCCAGCTCCTTGGCCTGCCTGGACACCTGCTCGACCCGCTCACCCAGCTCCCCGGCCAGGTTGGCGTTGTGCACGGCCAGTGCGGCCTGCCTGGCCAGGGTCTCCACCAGGTCGTGGTCCTCCGGAGTGAACCGGCCCTCCACCTTCGGCCCGTACTCCAGCACACCGAGCTGTTCCTCGGCGTGCCGCAAGGGAAAGCGGGTCGCCTGCTCCTCGGTCACCGTGCCGGCCACGCTGACCACCGGCGGACTGCCGGGGTCACCTGGCCTGCCCAGCTCGACCCGCGCCCACTTCAGGTTCAGCCCGCTCTGCAGGCTGCGCGCCAGGTGCGGGGCCAGCCTCGGCAGGTCGTAGGCGTGCTCCAGGGTGGTGCCGAACTGCACCAGCAGCTCGAACCCGGTCAGCCTCGGCCCGTAGACCCGGCGCGCGGCGGCCTGGTTGAGCTGCTCGCGCAGTGGCTGGAACAGCAGCATCGCCGCGGCCGTGACCAGCGCGACCAGCCCGACCGGCAGGTACTGGCCCGCGGTCCAGCCCAGCATGGTCGCGGTGCCCAGGTACCAGCCGCCGATGACCAGCCACAGCAGGCCGTAGACCACCGAGCGCGGCACGACGAGGTCCACGCCGAGCAGTCGTCTGCGCAGCGCGGCGACCACCACGACCACCGGGATCAGCGAGTACGGCAGGGTGCCGATCAGGCGGCCGATGACGTACAGCCAGCCGGTGTCCACGTCCACCCGCCAGGACCGGGTCACCAGCAGCACCGCACGGGCCAGCATGATCACCGTGGTCAGCACGGCCAGCGAGAGCAGCCACGGCTGGGGCGTGCCCGCGCGCCTGGCCAGCACGCAGCGGACCAGCAGCATGATCCCGGCGCCGACGTGCAGCCAGGCGAAGGGTTTCTGCGACCACAGGTACATCGAGGAGATGGGCAGCCCGCTGGCCGCCACGAACAGCGGCACCGGCAGCAGGAACCACAGCGGGCGCAGCAGCACGCGCTCGTAGCGGTGCCGGAAGCGGCCGTCGGGCAGCAGCGCGACCAGGTAGATGATCAGGATGTTGAAGACGAACTCGAGGGCCTCGTTGCCGATCGCGCCGAACCACATCCAGAAGCCCGGTGAGGCCCAGTCCGCGTCCGAGGTGAGGAAGTGCAGCGGGTAGTTGGTGGCCAGCCCGACCGCCAGCAGCGAGCCGAAGACCAGCAGCAGCCGCGCCACCGGGTGGTGGGGGGCGGCCCGCCACACCAGCAGGCCCGCCGCGTAACAGGGCAGCACCGCGGTCAGCGCCCAGGACAGGGTCAGCCGCGCGGGCAGCAGGAACAGTGTCACCGGAATCGTGACCGCCAGGCTCAACGCCCCAGCGGCAGCCACCAGCCGCAAGGGCGTGTCCTTCCCCGTCACCCGCTCATTCTGCGGCCTGCCCAGCCCGCCCGCCAGGAAGGCCCCCCTACACCGCAATGGCGGAAAACCTCCATCGCGACTGACGGCGCACCTGGTTCTGCCCACAGGCCCATCCCGGCAGACTCGGTGTCGCAAGAGATGACGGAAGGGCCCCCTTTCGACGCGGGTTCCTGGAGCACCTGGGGGTGTCCAGGAGCCCGCGTCCAGGCGCTGTGGAGGCCGTGCGATGGGTGTTCGAATCCGGCGACGCGAGTCGGAGCGGGGCGAGATCCCGCTGGTCAGGACGACGCGGATCGTGTTCTTCCTGCGCAGGATGCGGCGCGGGCCGCTCGGCGCCGGCTGTCGCTGACCTGGTCAGCGCGGCGCGGCGGTGGTGGCGCGCACGACCAGCTTGGTGTCCAGCCATTCCTGGCGCACCGGAGCCTCGCCGTCCTCGCCGGGACCGGCCAGCAGCAGCTCCACCGCGAGCCGTCCCGCCTCGCGCACCGGCATGGCCACCGTGGTCATCGCCGGATCGCACAGCCCGGCGAAGACCAGGTCGTCGAAGCCGGTCAGGCTGATGTCCTCGGGCACCCGGACGCCCTTCTCGCGCAGCCGGGAGAGCACACCGAGGGCCATCACGTCGTTGTAGGCGATGATCGCGGTGGGCTCGGCGCGCAGTGCCTCCTCGGCGGCGGCGACCCCGCCCTCGTAGCGGGGCGGGAACGGGCCGAGTTCGGTCACGGTCAGGCCGTGCTGGGGGGCCGCGGCGCGCAGGCCCTTGCGGCGCTGGCGGTTGGACCAGGAGGTGTCCGGTCCGCTGAGGAAGACGACCCGCCGGTGGCCCAGCTCGGCCAGGTGCGCGATGAGTTGGGCGATGCCGCCGGCGGCGTTCATCAGTGCGGCGGGCACCTCCGGCAACAGGCGGTTGACCAGCACCAGGCTGGACTTGGCCGCGACCTCCAGCAGTGGCTCGTCGGTCAGGCCGGGCGCGCACACGATCAGCCCGTCGACCTGCTGGGCCATGGTGCGGACCAGCTTCTCCTCCAGCGCCGGGTCCTCGTCACTGTCGGCCACGAACACCGAGTAGTCGGCCTGCACCGCCGCGGCCTGCACCGCCTTGAGCATCCCGGTGAAGAACGGGTTGTCCAGGTCGGGCACCACGATGCCCAGGTTGCCGGTGCGCCCGGTGATCAGTCCGCGCGCGGCGCGGTTGGGCTGGTAGCCCAGCTCCGCGGCGGCGGTGAGCACCCGTTCCCTGGTCTGCTCCCGCACCAGGTTCGGCGCGCTCAGCGCCCGCGAGACCGTGGCCACCGACACCTGCGCCTGGCGCGCGACATCGCGGATGGTCGCCGGCGCTCCCGAAGTACCCCGTTGTCGCACTCGATCATCCTAGCCAGTGGGACCACACGGTATGGAGACGCGCTGGTAACGGCGGTGCGACCGTTTTCATCCGGTCGCACCGCCGTCGGCCGCGCTACGCCGGTTTGGGTGAATCCAGGGTGGGCCGGGAACTATCCCGCCACCGGCCCCTGGTGAAGTCCGGGATGGGCACCGCCGCGCCCTTGCGCCGGATGGACTCCGCGCTCAGCGGCACCGGCGCGCTCCAGACCGCCGAGTCGTAGACGTCGACCTCCGGCACCAGGCCCAGGCGCATGGTCTGCATGGTCCGGTAGAGCATCAGGTAGTCCATGCCGCCGTGCCCGCCGGGGCCCGGCCCGATGTCGGTCCACAGCCAGTGGTCGTAGGACTTGAAGTCCTCGAAGGAACCCCACTTGTGCCCGGAGTGCTTGGGCTCGACGTAGATCCGCGGCGGGTAGTCCTCGAACACGCCCTTGGTGCCCGCGACCTGGTTGAGCCTGCTGTACGGGTAGGGGTTGGACACGTTGTGCTGCAACCGGATCACCTTGCCACCGGCGGTCTGCAACAGGCTCATCGTGGTGTCGCCCTTGACGTAGTGCTCCTTCCACGAGGAGTCGCCCGGCTCCTCGTGCGCCTTCCGGTACTCGGCCATGCCCAGCGCCGGGGTGGCCATCGAGGTGATCCGCACCAGCCGGTCACCGCGGTTGATGCCGAAGTACCCGGCCACCGGCCCGAGCCCGTGGGTGGGGTAGTGGTCGGCGTTGAGCTTGGTATGCCAGGCCCGCCGCCACTCCGCGGCGTAGTAGGTGTCGGAGAGCAGCAGCTCGCGCAGGTCGTGGATGTAGGCCCCGGCGCCGTGCAGCACCTCGCCGAACACCCCGGCCCGCACCATGCGCAGCAGCCGCAGCTCGTTGCGCCCGTAGCAGCAGTTCTCCAGCTGGATGCAGTGCCGCCGGGTCCGCTCCGAGGCGTCCACCAGCTGCCAGAGCTCGGCCACGGTCAGCGCCATCGGGCACTCGACGCCGACGTGCTTGCCGCCGTGCATCGCGGCAAGGGACATCGGCACGTGCCACTCCCACGGCGTGGCGATGTAGACGAAGTCCACGTCCTCGCGCCCGCACAGCTGCTCGTAGGCCCGCTCACCCTTGCCGAAGGTCGCCGGTTCAGGCTGACCCGCGTCCCGGACCGCCTTGGCCGCCTTGGCCAGCGCCGCCGGGTTGGTGTCGCACAGCGCGGTGACCCGGACGCCGGGCACGGCCAGGAACAGCGGCAGCATCGAGGCGCCGCGGTTGCCCAGGCCGATGATGCCGACCCGCACGGTCTCGTGCCGCGCGAACGGCACGCCGATCATGGTCTTGCCGCGCGCGGGTGGCACGCGTTCCTCGTCAGCTCCGGTTTCGGCCGTGCCGCCCGGCGTGGCTCCAGCCGTGCCCGTGCCCAGCCCCGCGATGCCCAGTCCCGCGACCGCGGCACCGGTGCCCAGCAGCGACCGCCGCGACAGCGATGAGGTGGGCCGGTCCTGCTCCGTCATGACGCCTCCTGATTAAAGCTGACTGAAACTTCGTCGTTTCGCGCAGTAGTGATCAGTAGGGGCAGGCTTACACAGGTTCGGGGATGAGGGGACCCGACGATCGGAGGGTGTGGGGGAGCGGGTGGGGATTGATGTGACCGGTCGTCTTGAGGAGGGGTTGGTGGGCGGGAGTCGAGCGCCTACGGCGATGGGCGAGCTTGGGTCGCCAACCATCGACTTCTGCTCAGCTCGGCCTGCACATCACAACCCCGCCTTTAAGACGACCGGTCATATTCGCCCCTTCGTTAAGACGACCGGTCATCTATGCCAGCGTGCCTTGCTTCCTGCTTCCGGCCCTACCAGCGGCGCGGGGAAGGGGCAGCGCGCAAGGTGACCGGTCGTCTTAGGCGGACTCCTGCGGCATGCGGTGTGCGAGCACGAAGGCCGCGAATATGACCGGTCGTCTTAAGGGCGACTTGCGTGACTCGGCAGCGGGCCGACCGGCGACTGGGTCAGGCGATCTCGACCATCACCGTCGGCAGGAACCGCTCGTAAGCCCCGGCATCAAAGCTCCCTGCCTGCGGATGCAGCACCGCGGCCGCCGACAGTGCCGCCGCCTCGCGCAGGATCCGCGGCCACTCCCGTCCGTGCGCCAGGCCGGCCGCCAGCGCCGCCACGCAGGCGTCCCCGGCCCCGGTCGGGTTCCCGGCCAGTCGCCGGGGCGGGCGGGCGCGCCAGGAGCCCTCGTCGGTGATGGCCAGCAGGCCCGCGGGGCCGCCGGAGGCCAGTACCGCCTCCGCGCCGCCGGCGACCAGGGCCCTGGCCGCGGTGGCCGGGTCGGCGATGCCGGTCACCGCGCGGAGCTCGGCGGCGTTGGGCTTGATCGCGGTGGGGTTGCCGCCCAGGCCGTGGCGCAGGGCGTCGCCGTCGGCGTCCAGGACGGTGGGGGCGCGGCCGTCCACTATCTCCAGCAGTTCGCGGTAAGCCGTGGCGGGTAAGCCGGGGGGCAGGCTGCCGGAGAGGACCACCACCGAGGCGGTCGCGGCCAGGCCGGCGAAGTGCTCCCGGAAGTTGGCCCACTCCGCCGCGGTGACCTCCGGGCCGGGTTCGTTGAACAGGGTGGCGTCGCCGCCGCTGACCACGGCCACCGTGCGCCGGGACTCCGCGGCGATCTCCACCAGGGCCGAGGGCAGGTCCGACTCCGCCAGTTCGGCGCGGATGGCCCGGCCGGTGTCGCCGCCGGTCAGGCCGGTGACCACGGTGCTGTGGCCGAGGGCGTGCAGGACCCTGGAGACGTTGACGCCTTTGCCGCCCGCGCGGGTGCGCACCGTGCGTACCCGATGTGTGGTGTGCGGTTGCAGGTCGTCGACGGTGTAGGTGACGTCCAGGGCCGCGTTCAGCGAGACGGTCAGGATCACGGGGCGGCTCGCAGCACGCCGAGCAGGCGCTCCGCTTCCACGGCCACGGCTTCCCGGCCCGCGGCGAAGTACTTGCGGGTGTCCACTGTGGACGGGTTGGCGGCCAGGAACTCGCGCACGGCGGCGGTGAAGGTCTTGTTCAGGTGGGTGGCGATGTTGATTTTGGTCATGCCGGACTCGACTGCGGTGGTCAGATCAGCGTCCGGCACACCGGAGGAACCGTGTAGCACCAAGGGAACCGGGACCTTGGCGTGCAGGCGGGCGATCAGGTCGAAGTCCAGCGCGGCGTCCCTGGTGAGCATGGCGTGCGAGCTGCCCACCGCGACCGCGAGGGCATCCACCGTGGTGGCCGCGACAAAGGCAGCCGCCTCGTCCGGGTCGGTGCGCACACCTGGGGCGTGCACGCCGTCCTTGCCGCCGACCTCGCCGAGTTCGGCCTCCACGAACACCCCGTGCGCGTGGCAGTGCTCGGCGATCTCCTTGGTGGCCTTGACGTTGTCCTCGTAGTCCATTGTGGACGCGTCGAACATGACGCTGGTGAAGCCCAGCGCCACCGCCTCGCGCACCAGCTCCGGGTCCTCGGCGTGGTCCAGGTGCACCGCGACCGGCACCGCGGCCGCGCGGGCCACCGCCAGGGTGGCCAGGCCGATGGGGGCCAGCGCGCCGTGGTACTTCACGCAGTTCTGGCTGATCTGCAGCACCACCGGCGCGCCTGCCCGTTCGGCCCCGGTCACCAGGGCCTCGGCGTGTTCGAGCTGGATGACGTTGAAGGCGGCCACGCCGCGGCCCTCCCGCGCGGCCGCGGCGACGATCTCTCCGGTTGCTCTCAACGGCACGGCGCTGGCCCTTTCCTCAAGCGGTGGCGGTGGTTTCAGGAGTGGTCGAGGATCACCGAACGGGTCAGGTGCCTCGGCTGGTCGGGGTCAAGGCCCTTGGCCGTCGCGATGGCCACCGCGAGGCGCTGCACCACCACCAGCTCGGCCATCGGGTCGGCGGCGCGCTGCCGGAACGCGCCGCCGGTGGCGGCCACGTCCTCCGCGAGACCCTCCGGCGCCTGGCCGAACATCCAGGCCACCCGGTTCGGGCCGGTGATGCTGATCGGGCCGTGCCGGTACTCCATCGCCGGGTAGGACTCCGTCCACGCGCAGGCCGCCTCGCGCATCTTCAGCCCGGCCTCCTGCGCGATCCCGTAGGTCCAGCCCCGGCCGAGGAAGGTGAACTGCTCCGCGCCCACCAGCTCCGGCGCCAGCTCCTCGGCCAGCGCGGCCTCGGCGTCGGCGATCGCGGCGTCCAGGGACTCGCCGAGGCTGGCCCGCAGCAACGCCAGCGCGGTGGTGGCGAACCTGGTCTGCACCACCGAGCGCTCGTCGGCGAAGTCCAGCAGCACCAGCGCGTCGGCCGCGGTGCGGATCGGGGTGTCCGCGTCGCCGGTGATCGCCACGGTCGGGTCGCTGACCTGGCGCGCCAGGTCCAGCACCTCGGTGGTGGTGCCGGAGCGGGTGATCAGCACGATCCGGTCGTAGCGGCGGCCTGCCGGGTACTCCGAGGCGGCGAAGGCGTCGGTGTGCCCGCGCCCCGCCGACTCGCGCAGCGCCGCGTAGGCCTGCGCGATGAACCACGAGGTGCCGCAGCCGACCACCGCGACCCGTTCCCCGTCGCGCGGCAGGACCCCGGCGTGTCCACTGGCCAGCGCGGCGGCCCTGCGCCAGCATTCCGGCTGGCTGCTCAGCTCGGTCACCACGAACGGCTGCACGGTCATGGCGCGCCTCCCTTTGTCCCCTGTAGGTCCCCAGATGCGCTGAAGTATGCGCGTTGCTGCGTGTAAGTGCGCACAATAAGCAACAATAGTGCACGATCGACCATTCACAGTCGAGTGTGGCATGCGCGATCATGGTCGCGGAGGTGCGTGTGAACCGGTACGAGCGGCTGAACACCCTGTTGGAGATCCTGGCCGAGCGCGGGCGGGTGGAGGTCGACGAGATCGCCGCCGAGCTGGACGCCTCGGCCGCGACCATCCGCAGGGACCTCGACCACCTGGCCGGACAGCAGCTGCTGACCAGGACCAGGGGCGGCGCGGTGGCGCACGCGGTCTCCTACGACCTGCCGTTGCGCTACAAGTCGGTGCGGCACGCCGATGAGAAGCAGCGCATCGGCAAGGAGGCCGCGGCACTGGTCGCGCGCGGCTCGGTGGTCGGCCTCAACGGCGGCACCACCACCACCGAGGTGGCCCGCGCGCTGGCCACCCGCGGCGACCTGCCGCACGTGGAGGGCGAGACCGCGATCACCGTGGTCACCAACGCGCTCAACATCGGCAACGAGCTCGCGGTGCGCCCGCAGGTGAAACTGGTGCTCACCGGCGGGGTGGCCCGTCCGCAGTCCTATGAGCTGATCGGCCCGCTGGGCACCAAGATCCTGGACGAGCTGACCCTGGACATCACCTTCCTCGGCGTGGACGCCATCGACCCGGTCAGCGGGGCCGCCGCCCACCACGAGGGCGAGGCCAGCATCAACCGGCTGCTCGCGGCCAGGGCGCGGAAAGTGGTCGTGGTCGCCGACTCCTCGAAGATCGGCGGTAGTGCCTTCGCCCGCATCTGCGGTATCGAGGACGTGGACGTGTTGGTCACCGACGTCGACGCGAGTGAGGAGGACGTGCGCCGGTTCACCGAACGGGGGGTGGACGTGGTTCGGGTTTAGACCGGGTGTCACGCAGGGCGGGCATGCGGTTACGGTTCGCGCAGTAGTGTTGACTACTGCGCATTTCACCGCGAGCATGAGCGAAATCACGCAAGTTGTGACCACTCTTCGCTCATCGGCGAGACTAGGGGAGAAGTCATGATCCAGTCGTCCAGGACAGCCAGGCGGACACTGTCCGTGCTGCTGGCCGCGGGCCTTGGCCTGACGGTCGCGGCGTGCGGAGGCGCGGGAGGCAGCGGCGACAAGGCGCTGACCTACTGGTCGATGTGGCGGGAGAACGAACCGCAGGCGCAGGTGCTCAAGGAGACCGCGGAGGCGTTCAAGAAGAGCACCGGCATCGAGGTCAAGATCGAGTGGCAGGGCCGGGACGTGCTCAAGAAGGTTGCCCCCGCACTGCGCGGCGGCGACCTGCCGGACCTGGTGGACCAGGAGGAGAACCAGATCCGGGCCACCCTGGTCGCCAACAACGCCCACCGCGAGCTGGGCGGGCTCTACGGCTCGACGGTGCCCGGCGGCGCGAAGATCTCCGAGGTCGTGCCGGACCGGTACCTGACCAACGCCAAGAAGGACGGCAAGCTCTTCATGCTGCCGTACACCCTGCTCGGCTTCGGCCTGTTCTACAACGGCGCGGCGTTGCCGGAGGTGGCGAGCAAGCCGCCGGCGCGGTGGGCCGACTTCACCCAGCTGCTGGCCAAGCGCAAGAGCGAGGGCAAGACCCCGCTCGCGCTGGACGGCGATGTCGGTGACTACAACTCCTACTGGACCATCGCGGTGCTGCAGGGCGCGCTCGGCGTCGGCAAGGTCTCCGAGCTGGCCAAGGACCACGCGGGCACCGCGTGGAACACCGAGGCGGTCAAGAACGCGCTCGGCGAGGTCCGCAAGCTGGTGCAGAACGGCTACTTCATTCCCGGCTACGACGGCAGCAAGTTCCCGGCCGTGCAGGAGAAGTGGGCGCAGGGCGAGGCGGACTTCGTCAACGTGGGCAGCTGGGTGCCCAGTGAGGTCGGCAAGAAGGCCGCGCCGGGCTTCCAGTTCAAGTTCATGCCGTTCCCGGCGATCAGCGGCAAGGTGAACGTGCCGTCCTCCACCGTCGGCTTCGCCATCCCGCAGCGCGCCAAGCAGGCGGAGAACGCGGAGAAGTTCATCGCGTTCTTCCTCGGTGACGAGCACCTGAGCAAGATCTCCTCGGTGGCCAAGAACCTCACCCCGAACGCCAAGCTGACCGCGCCGCCGGAGCTGGCCGATGTGGGCAAGGCGTTGGCGGAGAACGAGTTGAGCCGTCCGCTCGACGGTGTCGACGCCGACTACCCCGGCTACAACAACGAGGTCTTCAACCCGGTCAACGACCAGCTGATCAAGGGCAAGATCGACGTGGACCAGTTCCTCACCCAGCTGGCCGCCGCGCAGGCCAACTACTGGAAGAAGAACGGCTGATGGCCGCCCAGCTCTACGAGCGCACCATCGGCGGCGGCGCGGTGCCCGCGCAGCTGAACCCGCACACCGAGATCCGCACGGTCGAACAGGTCGATGGCCGCTATC
>NZ_JBSFUA010000039.1:0-85910 GCF_053591555.1 Crossiella sp. NPDC003009
GGGCAGCCCACTGCTCATCGGTCAGCTCATGACGACGCACCACGAACGTGATCAAAGCAGATCACACCAGCCGCTTTGAAAACGCCCCCTAGGACTCCAGCAGCTTCCACCAGGGCACCACCGGCGCGGGCGCGGCCACGTCCACCCGCTCGCCGGGCCGGGGCACGGCCACCGCGACCTCGCGCGCCTTCGCCTCGGCCCACAGCCGGTCCACCGGCTCGGACCAGTCCTGCACGCCCAGCACGAACGTCGCCCAGTGCACCGGCACCAGCAGCCCGCCGCGCAGGTCCAGGTGCGCGGCCACGCCCTCCTCCGGCGTCATGTGGATGCCGGGCCAGTCCTGCACATAAGCGCCGATCTGCACCAGGGTCGCGTCGAACGGGCCGTGCTCCGCGCCGATCTCGGCGAAGCCGGGGAAGTAGCCGGTGTCGCCGGTGTAGAACACCCGGTGCGCGGGGCCGATCAGCGCGTAGGAGGCCCACAGCGTGTCGTCGCGTTTGAGCGCCCGCCCGGAGAAGTGCTGCGCCTCGGTCGCGATGATCTGCACCCCGGCGACGGTGGTGGACTCCGACCAGTCCAGCTCGATGATCCGCTCCTCCGGCACCCGCCAGCGCCGCAGGTGCGCCCCGACGCCCAGCGGCACCACGAACGGCGCGGTCTGGGTGCGCAGCAGGGCCCGCACGGTGGCCAGGTCCAGGTGGTCGTAGTGGTCGTGCGAGATCACCACCGCGTCCACTGCGGGCAGTGACTCCACCGGCGCGGGGGCCTCGTGCAGCCGCCGCGGCCCGCCGAAGGGCAGCGGCGAGACCCGTTCGCCCCACACCGGGTCGAGCAGGATCAGCGCGCCGTCGAGCTCGACCAGCGAGCTGGAGTGCCCATACCAAGTCAGGTGCACGCCCCGCCCGACCGGCGGCTCCGGCTCGACCAGCGGCACCGCGCCTGCCGGTTTGCGCCGCTGCTTGCCGAAGAACAGCTCGCGCGCCAGCCTGGCCCGCGCGCCGGGTGCGGCCAGCGCGTCCACCCGGTTGCGGAACAGGCCGTCGCGGTACTGCGGGGAGCGGGTCAGGCGGGCCCCGGAGGCCCGGCCGCCGAGCTGGGCCGGTAGATCCCGCAGCGTCCACGCCAGGGCGGCGGCGAGCGCGCCGAGCAGGTATCGGGTCATGCCGCTGATTCTCCCCGGTCGAGCTGTGCGCGTGCTCAGCAGCGCGCGGCGCCCGGCGGTTGTCGGTGGTCAACGGTAGTTTGACCGCTGTGAACGCTGGGGAACGCATCCAGGAGCTCGCCGACCGGATCGTCGCGCTGCGCGACGCCTACTACCGCGGCTCGCCGCAGGTGGCCGACGCCGAGTACGACGTGATCGAGGACGAGCTGCGCGCCTTGATCGAGGCGAATCCGGAGCTGGCGCCGGATCCGAACCCGCTGGAGCAGGTCGGCGCGCCCACGGTGCTGCACGCGCCGGTCCGGCACGCCCGCCCGATGCTCTCCCTGGAGAAGGCGACCAAACCGGAGCAGGTGGCCGCGTTCTTCGACCGGTTCCCCGGCCAGCCCGTGGTGGTGATGCCCAAGCTGGACGGGCTCTCGCTGTCGGTGGTCTATGAGGACGGACGGCTGGCGCGGGCGGTCACCCGCGGCGACGGCAGCACCGGCGACGACGTGACCCCGCTGGTGCGCGCCCTGGTCGACGGCGTGCCCGAGCGGGTGGACGCGCCCGGCCGGGTGGAGGTGCGCGGCGAGGCGGTGATGCTGCGCTCCACCTTCGCCGCCTACAACACCGCGCACCCGGACAAGCCGCTGATCAACCCGCGCAACGCCGCCGCGGGCACCTTGCGCGCCAAGGACCCGGCCACCGTGGCCGAGCGGCGGCTGCGCTTCTTCGGCTTCGACCTGGACACCTCCGCCGGTGGCGCCGCGGTCGACCTGGAGCAGGGCCTGCGCGACCTCGGCCTGGACGGCGCGGACATGCGGCTGTGCA
Organism: Crossiella sp. NPDC003009; assembly: GCF_053591555.1. NCBI lineage: Bacteria > Bacillati > Actinomycetota > Actinomycetes > Pseudonocardiales > Pseudonocardiaceae > Crossiella > Crossiella sp. NPDC003009. The sequence continues at coordinate 1,973 of NZ_JBSFUA010000039.1, forward strand.
CCGACGCCGAGCAGGCGCAGGCGGTGATCACCGAGATCGAGCAGGGCCGCAACGACCTGGACTACGACCTGGACGGCGCGGTGCTGCGGCTGGCCAACCGGGACGCCTACGGCGCCGCGGGCACCCGCTCCAGCTCCCCGCGCGGCGCGCTGGCGTTCAAGTTCGCCGCCGAGGAGAAGACCACGGTGCTGGCCGATGTGGTCTGGGACGTCGGCAAGACCGGCAAGATCGCCCCGGTCGCGGTGCTGGAACCGGTGTTCGTCGGCGGCACCACGGTCACCCGGGCCACCCTGGCCAACCAGGAGGTGATCCGGGCCCGCGGCATCCGGATCGGCGACACCGTGCTGGTGCGCCGCGCCGGCGATGTGATCCCGTTCGTGGCAGGCGTGCTGGACGAGTCCCAGCGCACCGGCGCGGAGCAGGAGATCGTGCCGCCCAGCGCCTGCCCGTCCTGCGCGCAGCCGCTGACCGAGCAGGGCAACAGCCGGGAGTTGTTCTGCACCAACGCTTCCTGCCCCGCCCAGTCCGTGCGCAGGCTCATCCACTGGGCCTCCCGCGCCGCCGCCGACATCGAGGCCGTCGGTCCGGTGTGGATCGAACGGCTCGCCGAGTCCGGCGACCTGGAGCACCCCTCGGACTTCTACACCCTGACCGCGGAACGCCTGCTGGAGTTCGACCGCATCGGCGAGGTCTCCGCCGCCCGCATGATCGACTCCATCGCGGCCAGCCGCAACGTGGGCCTGCGCCGCGCCCTGATCGGCCTGGCCATCCCGATGGCCTCCGAGGGCACCGCCACCCGGTTGTGCCGCGCCGGTTTCGGCTCGCTGGAGGAGGTCGCCGACGCGGGCGAGCAACGACTGGTGGCGGTGGAGGACATCGGCCCGAAGGTGGCCGCCTCGCTCATCGAGCACCTCACCCGGCTGCGCCCCGAGCTCGACCGGCTGCGCGAACGCGGGGTCTGTCTTGACGTGCGCGAGGAGGACCTGCCGCCGGTGGTCGCCTCGGACGCGCCGCTGGCGGGCAAGACCGTGGTGGTCACCGGCGCGATCAGCGAGCCGCGCTCCGGGGAGAAGGTGCCCCGCCCCACCTTCCAGCGCCTGTGCGAGAAAGCGGGCGCGACCATCGCCTCCTCGGTCTCGGCCAGCACCGACCTGCTGATCACCGGGGCTGACGTCGGCGCGAGCAAGCTGACCAAGGCGGAGAAGCTCGGCGTGGAAGTCGTGGACCAGAGCGAGATCTGGCGGCAGCTGATCGAGGCGGGTATCGCCTAGCGACCGGGCCGATACCCGGGTACGGGCGGGGCCGGTAGGGCATTTATGCCACCAATGACGCGTCAATTCTGACGGGTTTTCGGGGCCGCTGCCGTACGCCGTCCGATTGGTCGGTTCGGAGTATTTTCGGGCTGGTGTTCGCTCCTATACGGTCGGTGCTGTCGGGGGCGGTTGGTCTGCGTCATTTCGTTTTCCTCGACCCCCGTACTCGTGAGGGGACAATCCGATGAGAACAAAGTCCAGCTGGCCGAGAACGGTCAGAATGCTCGCGGCGGTGGCCGGAATGGTCGTCCTCGGCGGCATCATCGCCGCCGGAGGGGCCAACGCCGCCCCGGCGCCGGCGGCGAGCGTCAGCACCGTCGAGGCCGCCAAGTCCGCGCCGGCCAAGTCCGCTCCCGTGCAGGCCGCGCCGGCCGGTGCGACGTTCACCGGCTGGGTCTGCGGTGGTTCGCCGATTCCGGCGAACCACGTGATCACCATGCTGAGCACCGCCTGCGGTGGCGTTTCCTGGTACCTGGAACCGGTCCGCAACGGGATGTGGACCTGCCTGGGCTCGCCCGTGCCCACCCCGTACGTGATCACCATGCTCAGCCCGAACGGCTGCGGCGGCACTGGCCGCTACCTCGAGCTGCCGCGCAACGGCATGTGGATCTGCCTCGGTTCGCCGCTGCCGGACGGCTACGTCATCAGCATGCTCAGCGCGAACGGCTGCGGTGGCACCGGTCAGTACATCGAGCTGCCGCGCAACGGCATGTGGACCTGTCTCGGCTCACCCATTCCGGTCGGCTACGTCATCAGCATGCTCAGCCCGAATGGCTGCGGCGGCACCGGCCGGTACATCGAACTCGCCAGAAGTGGTATGTGGGTCTGTCTCGGTTCACCCATTCCGCCGGGTTACGTCATCACCATGACCAGTCCCAACGGCTGCGGTGGCATGGGCCAGTACATCGTGCGCGCCTGAATTCGTGAGGAGATGAACTGGTGAACATCAAGTCCCGCTGGTCGGCAATGTTCAGAAAACTCGCCGCGCTCACCGGCATGGTCCTGCTCGGCGGTGTGCTCGCCGCCGGACCGGCCGCCGCGGCCCCGGTCGCGGCTGCGGCGAGTCCGGCCTTCACCGGCTGGGTGTGCGCGGGCTCGCCGATCCCGGACAACCACGTGATCACGATGCTCAACGCCAACGGGTGCAGCCGGGGCGGTTCGTGGTACCTGGAGCCCGCCCGCAACGGTCAGTGGACCTGTCTGGGCTCACCGATCCCGGTCCCGTACGTGATCACCATGCTGAACGGCAACGGCTGTGGTGGCATGGGCCGCTACATCGAACTGCCGCGCAACGGGCAGTGGACCTGCCTCGGCTCGCCGATCCCGGACGGCTACGTGATCACCATGCTGAACCCGAACGGCTGCGGCGGCATGGGGCGCTACATCGAGCTGCCCCGTGACGGGCAGTGGGTCTGCCTGGGCTCGCCGATTCCGCCCGGTTACGTCATCCAGCGGACCAACCCCAACGGCTGCGGTGGCATGGGCCAGTACATCGTGCGCGCCCGTGCCTGAGACTGTTTGAGGACACCGGGTTCGGCCCGTTCGCCCGTCGCGCGAACGGGCCGTTCCGGTGTCAGGGCGCGATCCGCACCCGGTTGCTTTCCTTGTCCGAGAGGAACAACGCCAGCTGCTCGGCCTCCTCGGCCACCGCCGTCCGGTCGGCCTTGGTGAAGCGGTCCAACGGGGTGACCACCACGGTGTCCGTCTGCACGGTCCAGGTCGCGGCGACCCGGCCGTCCACCAGCACCACGCGGGCACCGGCCACGGACAGGTTGCGGTGCGCGTCGTCGATGATCCGGGTGCGGTCCTGGTAGCCGAGGATCGCGTTGTCGAAGGCGGGCAGGAACCGCACCGGGGCAGGGGTTTCCGGGTCGGGCAGCGGCGCGCCGGGCAGGTCCAGCAGCTCCCGGCCCCGCTCGTCCCGGTAGCTGACCAGCTCCGGGCGCAGCGCGGCCACCGCGGCGGGCAGCCCGGCCGCACCGCTCCAGGCCCGCAGGTCGGCGGTGGCCGCGGGGCCGAAGGCGGCGAGGTAGCGCCGGAGCAGGTGCTGGCCGACCGGATCGGCCGGATCCGGGTCCAGCGGGTCGATCTCGCGGCCCACCCAGTCGGAGAGCAGCGCGTAGCGCGCCCCGCCCTTGGCCCGCCACAGTCCGCGCGGCGGGGTCTGCACCATGGTCAGCAGCCCGGCGACCAGCATCTCGCCGAGCGCCTTGGTCTCCGCCGAGGGCCAGCGGTCCAGCACCGCCCTGGCCAGCTCGGGCATCGAGCGGTGCGCCCCGTCGGCCATCGCCGCCCGCCCGGCGGCGGCCAGCTCGTCCAGGTCCACCCCGGCGAGCTCCTTGCGGTACACCCCGGTCACCCGCTGGCGCAGCATCGCGTTGTGTCGGGCCCGCCAGGCGAGGGTGTCGGCGGCGGTCAGCAGGTGCACGGTGCGGCGCATGAGGTGGGTGCGCACCACCTGCCGGCCGGTCAGCAGGTCCGAAAGCGCTGAGGGGTCGAAGGCCCGCAGCCGCGACCACAGCCCGATGAAGGGTTCCTGTGGTTCCTGGGCCTGCAGGCCGCCCACGTGCGCGACGGCGTCCAGCACCGGCAGCTCGGCGCGGTCGAGCAACAGCTGCCGGGCCAGCGTCGCGCGGTTGAGCGCCCGGGTGTCGAGAACGGTCACCGTGCTGACCTTAATGACCGCACCGACATCGGCGGTCAGTCCACGGTGGCGCGGATGGTCTCGCGCAGCCACCGCTGCGCCGGATCGGCGTCCAGCCGCGCGTGCCAGCACAGTCGCACCCCGGTCCCCGGCAGCCGCGCCGGAATCGGGAACCAGCGCAGGTTCAGCGCCTCGCCGAACTGCTCGGCCAGGCGTTGCGGCACCAGGCCGACCTGGCGGCTGGCCGCGACCAGCAGCAGGGCCACCGCGGCGGTCGGCACCACGGTGGCCACGTGGCGGCGCAGGCCCTCGGCCTCCAGCACCTCGTCGAGCGGACCGCGGGCGCGGCCGCGGCGGGAGGCCGAGACGTGCGGATGTTCGCACAGTTGAGCCAAGGTCGGCTTGCGGACGCGGGCCAGCGGGCTGTCGGCGTGCACGATGCCGACCGCGCGTTCCCGGTACAGCAGGGTGGTGCGCAGGTCGGGCGCGGTGCTCTCCTGGCCCGCGCCGATGTCCAGGTCGACCGAGCCGTCCCGGAGCGCCTCGATGCTCTCGCTGCCCTCGGTGACGAAGCGCAGCACCACCCCCGGCGCGACCGCGGCGGTGGCCTCGACCACCGCGGTGGCCAGGGTGGCGGCCACACCGTCGTTGATGCGGATGGTGAAGGTGCGCTTGAGCTCCCCGGGTGTGATCTCCCGGTCCGCGCTGATCAGCGCGGCGGCCTCCTCCAGCAGGGAGCGCACCCTCGGCGCGGTGCGCAGCGCGAACGGGGTGGGCGCCAGGCCGCGACCGGCGCGCACCAGGATCGGGTCGCCCATGGCCCGCCGCAACCGGCCCAGCGCCCGGCTGGTCGCCGGGATGGACAGGTGCAGGCGCTCGGCGGCCGCGGTGACGCTGCCGTCCTGGAGCAGGGCGTCGAAGACGCGCAGCAGGTTGAGGTCGAGCTGGTCGGGCATGGTTTGCATGCTACGCAACTGAGCCTTGCTCAAGTTGCGTGGCGCGCAGGTGTGGCCGGTCTCTAACTTCGGTGCCACGGCACATCGAGAAGAAGGAGAACGTGATGTCTGTGGAGTCGTTCGAGCCGGGCCTGACGGCGTTCATGCTGGTGAAGACCTCGCCGGAATGGCTTGGCATGTCGGTGGAACAGCGCGTGCACGCGTTCACGACCGAGGTCCTGCCCGCGATCAACGAGCGGGCGAAGGGCGTCCGGTCGCGGTTCTTCGACACGGAGTTCTACTCGGCGCGGGTGACCGACGTGTGGCTCTGGGAGGCCCGTGACCACGAGTCGTACCAGCTGCTCATCGAGGCGCTGCGGGACACCCCGTTCTGGGACCGCTACTTCGAGGTGGTGGAGATCCTGGTCGGCGTGGAGAACGCCTACGCCAAGAACAACAACCTCGACACCTTCGCCACGGTCAACGCCTGAGCCGGGGCGGCACGGGCGCTGACCCTCAGCCGAGCACGAACGGCAGCCGCGCGGCCAGCTCACCGAGCTCGGCCCGCTCCGCCGGGGTCGGCGCCCGCCGCCCGGTGCCCACCAGCAACGCGTCCCGGTCGCTGAACGAGGCCGGGAACCTGGCCCCGGCGAGCTGCTCCAGCATCTGTCTGGTCCGCGCCAGCCCCGCCTGGGGTGGCCCGGCCACGCCCGGCAGGTGTGCCACCAGGTCGAGGTGGTGCAGCGTCCACTCCAGCACGTACGCGCCCAGGTAGTCGCCCGCGGTGAGCACCTGGCCCTGGGTGCCGACCGTGCGGCCGGGATCGGCGAGTACGGCCGCCCGGCCCGCGGCCGCGCCGACGTCGTCCAGGTGGAACTTGAGCAGCGCCGGGTCCTGGTAGGCCGCGGCCAGCCGGACGATCAGCGCGTCCAGGGGGTCCTCGCCGGTGGGCGGGGTGTGCCCGACCGACCAGTAGGTCACCGCGTCCCTGGTCGGCTCGGTGTCCGCGGGCGTGACCAATGTGATCAGGACGTCCTGGGCGTCGATGACCAGGTGGCACACCAGGTCCCGCACCAGCCAGCCGGCACAGCCCGACGGCCGGGCGAAGTCCTCGTCCGGAAGGTCGGCGACCGTCGCGCGCAGTGCCGCCCAGGAGTCCGTGAACAGATCCATGGCCGCAAACTACCGGCGGGCTGGACCGTCGCGCTCGCCCGAAAGTTTCCGAAACTTGTTGTTACGTTTGGCGGGCGCTCCCTACATTCGGGACTCCGGCCCGGAAGGAGCTGTCCTTGCACCCCTTCATCGCCCGCCCCTGCCGGGGCAGACCCGCCGCACTCGTCCTGGCCGTGCTCGCACTCGTGCTGGCCGCCTCCTCAGGAGCCGCCGCCACCCGGCCGGACCGCGCAGGCGCGCACTGGGTGCACAGCTGGACCGCCATGCCGCAGCAGGCCGCCACCGCCGACCTGCCACCGCCGCCGTTCACCCAGGACGGCGTGGTCCTGGCCAACGCCACGCTGCGCCAGACCGTGCACGCCTCCCTGGGCGGCACCCGGATCCGGCTGCGGTTCTCCAACGCCTTCGGCACCGCCGCCCTGCCGATCGCCGCGGTCTCGGTGGCGCTGCCGCAGGGCGGCGCGGCTGGGGTAAGCGCTGTCCAGCCGGGTTCCGTGCGGCCGGTGACCTTCCAGGGCAAGGCGTCGACGATCGTGCAGCGCGGCGCGCAGGCGGTGTCCGATCCGCTGGACTTCCCGCTGGCCGCCCAGGCGAACCTGACCGTGACCACGTACCTGGCGCAGGGGCTGCCGGCGAGCTCGGTCACCGCGCACCCCGGTTCCCGCACCACCTCACACCTGGTGCAGGGCAACGAAGTCATGGCCACCGACCTGACCCGGCCGACCGCCACCGACCGCTGGTACCTGCTCAGCGGGATCGAGGTGTGGTCGGGGGCGTCCGCCGCGGCCGTCGCGGTTGTCGGCGACTCGCTGACCGACGGCCGAGGCTCCACCCACAACGTGAACAACCGCTGGCCGGACCGGCTGCTCGCCCGGTTGCGGGCGAACCCGGCCACCGCCGCGGTCGCGGTGCTCAACCAGGCCGCCGGCGGCAACCGCGTGCTCAACCACGGCATTGGCCCCAGCGCGCTGTCCCGGCTGGACCGGGATGTGCTGGCGCACAGCGGAGTCGCCTGGCTGGTGCTGTTCGAGGGGATCAACGACATCGGCGGCTCCGCGCTCACCGAACAGGCGCAGCATCAGATGTCCCAGGAGCTGATCGCCGCCTACGACCAGATCATCATCCAGTCGCACGCCCAGGGCATCCGGGTGTACGGGGCGACCCTGCTGCCCTTCGGCGGCTCCAGCTACGACGACCCCGGCAACCTCCGCGAGGCCACCCGGCAGCGCGTCAACGACTGGGTCCGCACCAGCAACCGCTTCGACGCGGTCATCGACCTGGACCGGGCGGTCCGGGACCCGCGTGACCCGTCCACCCTGCTGCCCGCCTACGACACCGGCGACCACCTGCACCTCAACCCGGCCGGCTACCAGGCCCTGGCCAACGCCGTGCCGGAACGCCTGTTCACCGGCGTGAGCGGGAGCCCGCGATGACGGCCGAAGGTGTGCCGCGCAGGGACTTCCTCCGGCTGCTCACCGCGCTGGGCGCCGGCAGCGCGCTCAGCACCGGGGTGGCCTCGGCCGGGACCGAGGAGTACGTCACCGCGCAGCGCGGGGGCGGCCGGTTCCCCTTGGTGGCAAAGGGAAAGGCCGCGACCTTGGTGGTGAGCTTGGCGGACGCGCCCGGTGTGCGCCGGGTGGCCGCCGACCTCCAGGCCGACGTCGAGCGGGTCACCGGCATCCGGCCCGAGCTGGTGACCGACCGGATCCCGCCCGGCCCGGTAGTGCTGATCGGGACCATCGGCGGCAGCCCGCTGGTGGATGAACTCGTTGCGGCCCAACGGCTGGATGTCACCGGCATCGCGGGCGCGTGGGAGACCTCGCTGAGCCAGGTCGTCGGCGGCCGCCTGGTGCTCACCGGCAGCGACCAGCGCGGGGTGATCTACGGCGTCTACGAGCTGTCCCGGCGGATCGGCGTCTCGCCGTGGCACTGGTGGGCCGACGTGCCGCCGGTCCGGGCCGCCGAACTGCACGTGCGGCCGCAGCGGCAGAGCCTGGGCACGCCGGTGGTGAAGTACCGCGGGTTCTTCATCAACGACGAGAACCCGGCGCTGGGCACCTGGGCTCCGGCCTACTTCGGGCCCGGCCTGGCGCCGGGACACCCCGGCGGGTTCAACCGCCACTTCTACGCCAAGGTCTTCGAGACGATGCTGCGGCTGCGCGCCAACTACCTGTGGCCCGCGGTGTGGGGGCGTGCCTTCGCCGAGGACGACCCTGGCAACCACGCCATGGCCAAGGAGTACGGCGTCGTCATCGGCACCTCGCACGAGGCGCCCATGATGCGCGGCATCGAGGAGTGGAACCGGCACGCCGTGCCCGCGGTGCGCGACCAGGACGGCAAGATCGTCACCCCTGGCCGGGATCCCTACGGCGGCACCGGGGAGTGGAGCTTCCGGCGCAACGCCGAGGCGGTCAAGGCCTACTGGGCCGAGGGCATCCGCCGGATGATGCGCGAGGACTTCGAGGGCGTGGTCACCATCGGCATGCGCGGCAACGGCGACACCCGCCTGCCCGACGGCGACGGCATCGAGCTGATGCGGGAGATCCTGGCCGCCGAGCGGGAGATCCTGGCCCGCGAGACCGGCCGGGACGTGACCACCGTGCCGCAGGTCTGGACCCTCTACAAGGAGGTCCAGCGCTACTGGGACAAGGGTCTGCGCCCGCCCGACGACGTGACCGTGGTGTTCACCGACGACAACTGGGGCAACATCCGCAAGCACCCCGATCCCGCGCTGCCACCGCGCGCCGGCGGGTACGGGCTGTATTACCACTTCGACTACGTGGGGCTGGGCCGCAACTACAAGTGGGTGGACACCACCCTGCTGGCCAACACCTGGGAACAGCTGCACCAGGCCATGGCCTACGGCACCGACCGGCTCTGGGTGGTCAACGTCGGGGACATGAAGGGCAACGAGCTGCCGCTGCAGTTCTTCCTGGACTACGCGTGGGATCCGGACGCGTGGCCGCTGGCGCGACTGTCCACATGGGAGCGTCAGTTCGCCGGGGAGAACTTCGGCCGGGGACTGGCGGCCGAGGTGGCCGAGGTGATGCACACCTACGGGTCGTTGCAGTCCCGCCGCAAGCCGGAGCTGCTCAACCGGCGGATCACCCTGGACCCGGCCAAGGACCCGGCGACCGACCCCGCCGCCGTGGTCTACGACGACCAGGCGAGTCCGTTCAGCCTGGTGCACTACCGCGAGCTGGACACCGTAACCGAGCAGTGGCAGGACCTGGCCGCCCGCGCCGAGCGGCTTGCCGCCCGGGTGCCCGCGGCCTGCCGCGACGCCTACTTCGAGCTGGTCGGCTATCCGGTCCAGGCCTCGGCGAACCTCTACGCCCTGCGCCGCGCGGAGTTCACCAACCTGCTGCACGCCGCCCAGGGCCGGGCCTCGGCCAACGAGCTGGCCACCGTCACCGAGGCCCGCTTCGCCCAGGACCAGGCGCTGGCCGAGCGCTTCAACACCGGGATCGCCGGTGGGAAGTGGCGGGGGTTCCAGACCCAGCCGCACATCGGGTACGGCGACATCGCCCGCTACGGCCCGGACGCCCCGTGGCAGCAACCGGAACGCGACCACATCGCGCTGCCGGACGAGGTCTTCCCCCCGGTGCGCAGGCTCACGCTGCCCGTCGCCGCCGAACTGGGGGTCGCCGTCGACGGCGACGAGCGGTGGTGGCCAGCGGCCGCAGGAAACCCCGTGCTGCCGGAGTTCAGCCCGTTCCAGACCACGCCGGGGCAGTACCTCGACGTGTTCAACCGCGGCCGCACCCCGTTCCACTGCCTGGTGACCACGGGCGCGCCCTGGCTGCTGGTCGAACCCAGGGGCGGCAAGGTGGCCACCGAGCTGCGGATGGGCGTGCGGGTGGACTGGGCGCGAGCCCCGAAGGGCACAACCCGGGTGCCTATAACGGTTTCCGGCGCTGGGCGGCAGGTCACCGTGCAGGCCGTTATCGCCAACCCCGAGCTGCCGGCGGCGTGGCGGCGCGGCTTCATCGAGGCCGGTGGCCACGTCTCGATGTCGGCAGAACACTGCTCGGCCAACATCGGCACCGCGGCCGCGAAATGGCGGCGCATCCCGGACCTGGGCCGGACCGGCGCCGGGATGACCCCGTTCCCGGTCACCGCGCCGAGCCAGGCCGTGGGCGCGGGACCGCGCCTCGAATACCGGATGACGCTGTTCACCACCGGCCCCGTGACGGTGTGGGCGTACCTGTCGCCGCGGTGCAACGTGCTGCCGGGCAGCGGGCCACGCTACGCGGTCGGCTTCGACGGGGAGCGGCCGCAGGTGGTCAACACCACCACCGCCTCTGGCAGCGACGACATGACCATGAACCGCCAGTGGGCCCGGGCCACCTCGGACAACGTGCACCGCCTCGCCACCCGGCACGTCATCGCCGAGCCGGGGCCGCACGTGCTCACGGTGTGGATGGTCGACCCGACCGTGGTGGTGCAACACCTCGTCGTCGACACCGGCGGGCTGCGTCCCAGCTACCTCGGCCCACCGGAAAGCCTGCGGCTCTAGGAGCGCAGGTACGAAGCCCCGTTGAGATCCACGATCGTCCCGGACGCCCAGGCGGACTCCGGCGCGGCCAGGTGCAGCACGGTGTGCGCGATCTCCCCGGGCGTGCCGACCCGGCCGAACGGGCTCTCCCGGCGCAGTGCGTCCCCGGTTTCGCCACCGAGCTTGGCCTGCTGCCGCTCGGTGGCGACGAACCCCGGCGCCACCGAGGTCACCGCGATGCCGTGTGGTGCCAGCGCCACCGCCAGCGACTGGCCGAGGGCGTGCAGCGCGGCTTTGCTCGCGCCGTAGGCCGGGTGGGCGGGTTCGCCGCGGAAGGCGCCGCGTGAGCCGATGTTGACGATGCTGCCCGGCGCGCCGCGGTCGATCAGGTGCCGGGCCACCGCCCAGGTCACGTTGGCCGCGCCCAGCAGGTTGACCTCGATCATCTGCCGCCAGGCGGCCACCCAGTCCGGGTAGCCGACCTCGGCGGGGTCGTGCCGGTTGGCCGCGGTGGGGGCCACGGCGGCGTTGTTGACCAGCACGTCCACCCGGCCCAGTGCGGCCACCGCATCCGCGGCGATCCGTTGCGCGGCAACCGGATCGCCGAGATCACCGGTCACCAGCGCGTGCCCGTCGCCCGGCAGTGCGGCCAGGGTCGCCTCGGCGTCCTCGTGCGCCCTGGTGCTGTGCACGGCCACCCGCTCGCCCGCGCCGGCGAAGGCCACCGCCACCGCCCTGCCGATGCCCCGGGACGCCCCGGTGACCAGCACCCCTCTGCGCTCCACCACCGCGCCACCCCTCCCGAACACGTACGTCCTTGTCCGGGAAGTACACCAGGTGTCGCCCCGATGTTCAGGCGCGGCGCACCGTGATCTCGTCGATCAGCGTGCCGTCCTCGGCGAGTGCCCGCACCGTCATCCGCGCCGGCGCCACCTCGACCGCCACCAGGCCGTACCCTCGGTAGCGCACCCGGGACCAGCCGACCTTGGTGTCGGTGTGGCTGTCGCTGTTCTTCTTGAAGCACTTCATCGTCGGCGAGCCGCTGCTGTCCTCGTGGCCAAGGTAGCTCTCCGGTACGTCGCGGTAGAACTTGTCCAGCCCCTGCCCGCCACCACCGGCGGTGATGTAGGTGGTGCCGTCCGTGGCCGGGACGACCGTGCCCCTTGGCTTGACCTGCTTGGTGCCCTTGCCCGCGCGGATCGGGTCGGTGCGCTCGTAGAGGCGGTTGTGCGCGTTGAGCACCAGGTCGACCTTGTGCTTGTCGAACAGCGGGGCCCACTTCTGCTGGGCCACGCTTTCCGCGCCACCGGCGTCAGCGGTGGAGTACGGGGCGTGGTGCAGGTAGACCACGATGAACTCGATCGTGCGGTCGGCGCGGAACTTGCCGAGCTGGGTGTCCAGCCACTTGAGCTGCTTGCCCTTGGTGTGGTCGTAGTTGGCGGTGTTGCGGTAGCAGATGTCGTTGCCGTCCAGGCAGAGCAGCCCGACGTTCTGGTAGCGCCAGGAGTAGATGCCGGTGGCGCCGCTCCACGCGTTGTCCGGCATGGTGAACCTGGCCTTGAACCCGCCGTAACCGCTGGCGGAGTACCAGTCCTCCATCTCCCGGTTGCCGAGCGCGACCATCCACGGGGTGCCGGCGGCGACGATCTCGTTCTGTGCGAAGTAGGAGTCCCACCGGGCCGCGTCGTACTTGTCGGTGTCCGTGTGCCCGCCCTCGTTTCCTGCTGCGCCGGAGGTGATGGCGTAGCTCAGGTTGCCGAGGCCGAGGGTGAACGCCGGGGCGAGGTCGGCGAGCTGGCTGTTGGCCCGGCGCGCGTTGTAACCGACACCCTGGTCGCCGAAGGCGGTGAAGGTGAACGGCTCGGCGCTCCCGGCGGCGGGGGCGGTGCGGAAGGTGGCGATCTCACCGGGACGGCCGCTGGTGGTGGGGTCGTAGTCCTGGTGGCCCACCACGTAGAAGTAGGTGGTGCCGGGGGAGAGGCCGGTGAGCCGGACGTGCGGGTAGTGCTGGCTCATGGTGGCTGGCGCGTGCGGCGGGAAGTCGTGTTCGGACTGCTGCCAGGCCAGCTCGCTGTCGAGTGTGCGGACCTCGGCGGCGATCGGCGGGCCGAACTTCCCTGCTGTGGTGGCGATCCGGACGTACGGGCGGGTCACCGCGCCCAGCTCCTGCCAGGAGATCACCACCTGCCTGGACGGGTCCGCGCCGTAGGCCAGGTGTCGTCCGAGTGGGCGCAGTCGCTGGGCCACGGCGCTCGGCGCGGCCGTCGCGGCGGCGGGCAGCAGGGTGCTCGCGGTGACCACCGCGCCGCCCACGGCGCCTGCCCGGAACAGCGACCGGCGCGAGTACCGGGCTTCCTGCCGTGGCTCAGACATGGCTTCTCCGCATGGTGATCTCGTCGACCAGCTGGCCGGTCTCGGTGAGCGCGCGAACCTTCAGCTGAGCAGGAGCGCCGTTGGCGGCCGGGGTGACGTCCACCGCGACCAGGCTGTAGCCCCGGTAGCGCACCCGGGACCAGCCCACCTTGATCTTCTCGGTCGGCCCGTTCTCCTGGTCCAGCCGCATGGTGGCGGTGGCGTCCCGGACGTGGCCGAGGTAGGAGTCCTCGATCGAGCGGTCGGTCCACTTGTTGACGCTCTCGCCGCCGCCACCGGCGGTGATGTAGGTGGTGCCGTCCTTGACCGGGTTGACCGTGCCGCGGATCGCGGCCTGCCTGGTGCCCTTGCCCGCGCGGATCGGGTCGGTGCGCTCGTAGACGTGGTTGTGCCCGTTGAGCACCAGGTCCACCTGGTACCGGTCGAACAGCGGGGCCCACTTCTGTTGCGCGCCAAGCTCAGCGCCGTTGGAGTCCGAAGTGGAGTACGTGCACTGGTGGCAGTAGACCACGATGAAGTCGATCGTCGGGTCGCCGCGGAACTTGGCCAGCTGGGCACCCAGCCACTTGAGCTGCTTGCCCTCGGTGTAGTCCAAGTTGGACGGACTGTTGTAGCAGATGTCGTTGCCGTCCAAGCTGATCAGGCCGACGTTCTGGTACCGCCAGGAGTAGATGCAGGTGGAGCCGTCCCAGGCGTTGTCCGGCATGGTGAACCGGGCCCGCATGCCACCGTAGCCGTGGTTGTCGTACCAGCCCTCCATCTCGTGGTTGCCCAGCGCGACCATCCACGGGACCTCGGCGGCGATGGGCTCGTTCTGCGCGAAGAAGGAGTCCCACTTGCGCGCGTCGTAGCTGTCCTCCTCCGGGTGCCCGCCCTCGCCGTTGAGCGCGTAGCTCATATCGCCCATGGCCAGGTGGAACTCCGGGCCGAGGTCGGCGACCAGGCTGTTGGTGGCCAGCGCGTGGTAGCCGACCCCCTGGTCACCGAAGGCGGTGAAGGAGAACGCGGCGGTGCTCGCCGGGGTCGGCGCGGTGCGGAAGGTGGCGATCTCGCCGAGCCGCCCGCTGGTGAGCGGGTCGTAGCCCTGGTGGCCGACCACATAGTAGTAGGTGGTGCCGGGCAGCAGGTTGTCCAGCCGGACGTGGTGGTAGTACTGGGTGACGGCTTTGCCGAGGTGCGGCGAGAACGTGTGATCCGGTTGCTGCCAGGCCAGGTCACTGGTCAGCGCACGCACCTCGGCAGGCGCCGGAGAGCCGAGCTCCCCTGCCGCGGTGCCGAACCGGAGGTAGGGCGCGGTCACCCTGGCCGGGGTCTGCCAGGAGACCACGACGGTCTGGGCGGGGTCCGCGCCGAAAGCGAGGTGCCGTCCGAAGGGGCGCAAGGCCGATCCGGGCACCGTGGGCGCGTTGAGCAGCAGGGTGGGCGCGGTGAAGGTGGTGGACGCGGCCGCGTGGGGCGCCAGCAGGCCGCCGGTGGCCAGCGCGGCACCGCCCATGGCGCCGAGCCGGAGGATGCCGCGGCGGGAGTGCTCGTACCGCTCCGCGAGGCTGGGTCGGGCGGCTGGATCGCGCATTCCCCGAGGTTAGGAAGCACTCTTTACTAAAGTCAATCGGCCTGCCCGAGGGCTGTGACTTCCCACAGTGCGCGGGCCCCTCGGTCGCTAGACTTGGGCCGGTGCTCACCATCAGCCAGCTCGCGGCCACCGCGGGCGTGACCGTGCGCGCCGTCCGGCACTACCACCAGGTCGGCCTGCTGCCCGAGCCCGAACGCGACTCCTCCGGCTACCGCCGCTACCCGGCGCAGGCGGCGGTGGACCTGATCCGGATCAAGACCCTGGCCGAGGCCGGGGTGCCGCTGGCCCGCATCGACGCGCTGCGGCACGCCGATCCCGCCGAGTTCGCCGAGGCCGTGGCCGACATCGACGCGGAGCTGCGGCGCAAGATGGACCAGCTCGCCGAGCACCGCCGCCGGATCGCCGCACTGGTCAGCGGCGACGGCCTGGTGCTGCCGCCGGAGGTGGTCGCCAACCTGGACCGGATGCGCGCCCTCGGGGTCAGCGAGCCAACGCTGCGGCTGGAACGCGACACCTGGATCCTGTTGCGGGCACTGGACCCGGAGGCCCTGCCGAAGTGGGCGGCGGACAAGAAGGCCAGCTTCGAGGACCCGGAGACGGTGCGCCTGTTCCTGCGCTGCGACGAGTCGCTGGGCTGGGAGCCGGACGACCCCAGGGTGGAGGAGTTCATCGAGGAGCTCTACGCCTGGGAGGTCCAGCGCGGCCACGACGTCAGCGAGGCGGACCAGGCGCGGTTCGCCTTCTCCCGGGTCGCCGAGGCATCCCCGACCTGGCAGCGCATCTTCGCCGAACTGGACCACCGCCGCAGGGCGGCCGCGGCACAGGCGGCCCGGACATGAGACCAGCGCTGCTGATCGTGGACATGCAGGAGGTGCTGATCCCGCTCATCTGGCGCGGGGCGGCACTGGCCGACCGGATCGCCGTGCTGGCGCGCGCCGCCCGCGACCGGGGTGTGCCGGTGATCGCGTTGCGGCAGACCGGCGACCCCGGCACGCTGTTCGACCCCGGGTCACCGGGCAGCAGGCTGAGCGCGCGGCTGGGCCTTGCGCCAACGGACGTGGTGGTGCCCAAGACCGCCACGGATGCCTTCTACCGCACCGACCTCGCGGCCCTGCTCGCTGAACGAGGTGTGGACACCGTGGTGCTCACCGGCGTGGCCACCGACTACTGCGTGGACGCCACCGCGCGGTCCGCGCTGAGTCACCGCCTGGACGTGCTGCTGGTCGCCGACGGCCACGCCCCGGCCGCCGAGGGCGACCCGGAGGCGGTCCTGAGCGCGGCGCAGATCGTCCACCGGCACAACCGGATCCTCAGCACCAGCATCCACCCCGGCGGCTCGGTGCGGGTGTGCGCGGCGGCGGAGGTGTTCCGGGACTGACCGGAGGCCGGCGGGAGCTCACGCCGTGGACTCGCGCACCACCAGCCGGCCCGGGTGCCGCACCGCGCCGGTGGCCGGTGTGCCGCCGAGCGCGGCCAGCAGGTGCCGCACGGCGGCCGTGCCCAGCTGAGGCAGATCCAGGTCGATCGTGGTCAGTGAGGGATGGCCGTCCTCGGCGAAGATCTCCCAGTTGTCGTAACCCACCACCGCGACGTCCTCGGGCACCCGCAGGCCCAGCTCCGGCAGGACCTGCGTGACACCGGCCGCGATCTGGTCGTTGCCGCAGAAGACCGCGTCGACGTCCTGGGTGTCCGCGACCAGCTCGCGCGCGGCCTGCCTGCCCCAGCGCTGCGACCACTCGCCGTAGCGCGGTTCGCCACCGGCCAGCGGCAGCCCGTGTTCGGCCAGCACCTGGCGGGCGGCGGCGGCACGCACCCGCGCGGCCTGATAGCCCTGCGGGCCGGTGATGTGCGCGATGCGCTTGCACCGCAAGGCGATCAGGTGCTCGATGGCCAGCCGGGCGCCGCCCGCGTCGTCGGAGATTAGGCAGAGGTCGGCCGGATCGGCGCTCTGGCAGTAGGCGTACACCACGGGCACCGGGATGTCGGCGGTCACCGAAGGGCGGATGTCGTTGCTGTGCCCCACGATGAGGAAACCGTCGACCTGCCGGGCCAGCAGCGTGCGGATGTGCTGCCTGCGGCGGACCGGATCGCCGCGGGCATCGCAGAGCAGCACCGACATCTCCTCGTTGGCCAGCGCGTTCTCCGCGGCCAGCAGGATCGGCATGGCGAACCGGCCGCCGAGGTCGTCGGTGAGCAGGCCGATGGCGCGAGTGGTGCCGGAGGTCAGGCTGCGGGCCACCGCGTTGGGCTGGAAGGACAACTCGGCCGCGGCGCGCAGCACACGTGCCCGGGTGGCCGCGGCCACCTCGTCCCGGTCGTTGATCGCCTTCGACGCGGTGGCGATCGAGACACCCGCCAGCCTGGCCACATCCGCCAGCGTCACCGCCTCCGACCGGCGCCTGCCCATCAAGATCCTTTCGACGCGGTATCGACTGCGTATTCGACGGCCACTGCCTCGAATGGTCCATTGTCGAAATCGTTTTCGGCGTCCATGGTGCGTGATGTGGCTATGCGAGGCAACACCTGCACCAGCGTCGGGCCGGTAGTCCCGTCCCGGGGAGCGCTCCGTCCACTTGGGATGGACGAGGTGCGCCTCACCGGTGGGTTCTGGGCGCAGCGCCAACAGGTCAACGGCGCGGTGACGCTGGAGCACGCGCTGGCCTGGATGGACAAGCTCGGCTGGGCCGGGAACTTCACCACCGTGGCCGCCGGCGCGGGTTCACCGCAGCGGCGCGGGCGGGAGTTCGCCGACTCCGAGGTCTACAAGATCGTCGAAGCCATGTCCTGGGAACACGGCCGCACCGCCGCGGCCGATCTGGACACCCGGATCGAGGCGCTGACCGGGATGATCGGCGCGGCGCAGTCCCCGGACGGCTACGCGCACACCGCCTTCGGCAGGCACGGGCAGCCGCCCCGGTACAGCGATCTCGCCTGGGGGCACGAGCTGTACTGCACCGGGCACCTGGTGCAGGCCGCGGTGGCGCGCACCCGCGCCGGCGGAGCCGGGCCGCTGCTGGAGATCGCGCGCCGCGCCGCCGACCACGTCTGCGCGACCTTCGGCCAGGGCGGCCTGCCCGGGGTGTGCGGACATCCGGAGATCGAGACCGCGCTGGTCGAACTGGCCAGGGTGACCGGGGAGCAGCGCTACCTCGACCAGGCCGCGCTGTTCGTGGCCCGGCGCGGCTTCCGCAGCCTGCCCGCGCACGAGTTCGGCTGGTCCTACTTCAGCGACGACGTGCCGGTGCGCGAGGCGAGCACGCTGCGCGGGCATGCGGTGCGCGCGCTGTACCTGGCCTGCGGCGCGGTGGACGTCGCGGTGGAGACCGGCGATGAGGACCTGCTGGGCGCGGTGGCCGCCCAGTTCGACCACGCCTGGGCCCGGCGCACCCACCTCACCGGCGGCATGGGCTCGCGGCACCAGGACGAGTCCTTCGGTGAGGACTTCGAGCTGCCCGCGGACCGGGCCTACGCGGAGACCTGCGCCGGGGTGGCCGCGATCATGCTGGCCTGGCGGCTGCTGCTGGCCACCGGCGAGGGCCGCTACGCCGAGGTCGTGGAACGCCTGCTGCACAACCTGGTCGCGGCGGCCATCGGCGACGACGGCCGGAGCTTCTTCTACACCAACACCTTGCACCAGCGCGCGGCCGCCAGGTCAGTGCCCGGTGACGGCGAGCGGCTGGGCGTCGGCGGGGGGTCGCGGGCGCCGTGGTTCGAGGTGTCCTGCTGCCTGCCCAACCTGGCGCGGCTGCTGGCCAGCCTGGCCTCCTACGTCGGCACCGCGGACCGGACCGGGCTGCGCCTGCACCAGTACACCGACTGCGAGATCTCCGCGCGGCTGGCCGACGGGCGCCAGGCCGGGCTGGAGGTGCGCACCGCCTACCCCGAGCGGGGAACCGTGACCGTGCGGGTGACGCGGACCAGCGGTGGTCCCTGGTCGCTCTCGTTGCGGGTGCCGGAATGGGCGAGCGGGGCGGTGCTCGTGGTGGGCGAAGAGCACCGCCAGGTCCAGCCGGGTGAGGTCGTGGTGCGCCGGGACTTCGCGGTGGGGGAGCAGCTCCGGCTGGAACTGCCGATGCGGCCCCGGTTCACCTGGCCGGATCCGCGCATCGACGCGGTGCGCGGCTGCGTCGCGGTCGAACGCGGCCCGCTCGTGCTCTGCGCCGAGTCGCTGGGCGAGCTCGATCTCGACGCGCTGCGGGTCGACACCGCGTCCACCCCGGTGGCCGCGGGCGACGGTGCGGTGGTGCGGGCCCGGTCCGACCGGCCGGCCGACCGGACCTGGCCCTACGGCGACCGCGCCGGGCGGGCCGGCCCGTCGGCCGCGCTGCGGCTGATTCCCTACCACCGCTGGGCCCGCCGGGGCCCGGCCACCATGCGGGTCTGGCTGCCCACGGCCTGATCCGCGCCACGTCTCAAAGGAGAGACCGTGAAAGCGATGCTGGCGGCGCTCGCGCTGGTGCTGGCCACCGCGGCCTGCGGTGCCGACGGGACGGACTCCGCGGGTGACGGGGTGACGCTCACCCTGTGGACCCGGGCGGGGACCGAGTCGGTGACCAAGGCCTACGCCGAGGCCTACAACGCCACCCACCGCGACCAGGTTCAGGTGACCGCCTACCCCAACGAGGAGTACCCGGCCAAGCTCGCCTCGGCCGGCGGCGCGCGGGCGTTGCCGGACCTGTTCGCCGCGGACGTGGTCTTCGCCGCGCAGTACAGCGCACAGGGCCTGTGGGCCGACCTCACCGACCTGTTCGCCGCCCTGCCGCACAAGGACTCGATCGCGCCCTCGCACGTGCGGGCGGGCACCTCTGAGGGCCGCAACTACGCCCTGCCGCACACGATCGACGTGTCGGTGCTGCTCTACAACAAGGATCTCTACGCCAAGGCGGGCCTGGACCCCGAGCGGCCACCGCGCACCCTGCGCGAGTTCGCCGAGCACGCGCAACGCATCGACCGGCTCGGCGGCGAGGTGCACGGCACCTACCTCGGCGGGAACTGCGGCGGCTGCGTGGAGTTCACGCTGTGGCCGTCGGTGTGGGCCGCCGACGGTGAGGTCCTGGACGCCGAGGGCCGCACCGCCAAGGTGGACTCACCCGAGATGGCCGAGGTGTTCGCCCTCTACCGCGAGCTCTACGAGCAGGGCGTGGCCGCGCCCGCGTCCAAGGAGGAGGCCGGACCGACCTGGCTCGGCGCCCTGCAGAGCGGCAAGGTCGGCATCGCACCGGGACCGTCGGTGTGGCTGGACCCGATCGAGAGCAAGGGCACCAAGCTCGGCGTGGCGCCCATCCCCGGCCTGGCAGGCGGCGAGTCCACCTTTGTCGGCGGCGACGCCATCGGCATCGGCGCGACCAGCCGGAAAGCCGAGCCAGCCTGGAAGTTCCTGGCCTGGACGATGTCGGAGCAGGCGCAGGTGGAGGTCATCGCCAAGAACAAGGGCGTGCCGGCCCGCACCGACCTCGCGAAGAACAAGTACGCCGTGGCGGATCCCCGGCTGGTGACCGTCAACGGCCTGGTGGCCAAGGGCAGGACGCCCTACGCCCGCAACTTCAACGCCTCCTTCAACGATCCGCAGAGCCCGTGGCTGCGCACCGTGCGCGGGGCGCTGTTCGGCGACGCCACGCGGTCGCTGGCCGAAGGGAACTCGGCCATCACCAAGTCGCTGCGGCAGGGTTGAGATGTCCCGGCTGGCCGGCGCCCTCTACGCCACGCCGACCGCGGTTCTGGTCGGGGTGTTCTTCCTGGTGCCACTGGGACTCCTGGGCTGGATGTCGCTGCACCGGTGGCCGTTGCTGGGCAAGCCGGCGATCAACGCGCCGGACAACTACACCGCGCTGGCCGCCGACGAGCTGCTCGGCACCGCGGCCTGGTTCACCCTGAAGTACACGGTGATCATCACGGTGCTGCTGTTCGCGGTGGCGTTCGGGCTCGCCCTGCTGGTGCAGCACCGCAGGCCGGGCGTGGGATTCTACCGGACGGCGTTCTTCCTGCCCACGGTGCTCGGCTTCGCCAGCGCATCGCTGCTGTTCCTCGGCCTGCTGAGCAACGAGATCGGCCCGCTGGCCCGGCTCGGCCTGGTGGCCGGGGACGTGTCCCTGACCAATGGCAGCCCCGGCTCCGCGCTGGGATCGGCGGTGCTGCTGGTGCTGTGGCGGTTCGCGGGCTTCAACATGCTCATCCTGCTCACCGGGCTGCAGGCCATCCCGGTGGAGGTCTACGAGGCCGCGCGCATCGACGGCGCGTCCGGCTGGCAGCTGTTCCGGCGGATCACCGTCCCGCTCATGCGCCCGACGATCGCGCTGGTGCTCACCATGATGACCACCGGTTCCCTGCTCGCCTTCGACCAGTTCTGGATCCTCACCAGGGGAGGCCCGGACAACAGCACCACCTCGCTGGTGATGGTGATCTACCGGGAGGCCTTCGTGCGGCTGGACCTCGGCTCGGCCGCCGGGATCTCGGTGGTGCTGCTGGCCGTGCTGCTGGTGGTGAGCGCGGTGCAGCTGCGCGTGCTGCGCAGGAGGTCCACATGAGACGGTCGAGCTGGGGCTTCCACCTCACGGGCGCGAGCCTGGCGATCCTGTTCCTGTTCCCGCTGGTGTGGAGCGGCTGGGCGTCGGTGCACACCGAGACCGGCTTCGGCACCGAGAACTACCAGCGGCTGTTCACCTCGGCCGGCGGGATCAGCCCTCGGCACATCCTCAACAGCGTGCTGGTGAGCGTGCTGACCGTGGGCGGCACGCTGCTGGTCTCCACGCTGGGCGGGTACGCCTTCGGCCGATTCCGCTTCCCCGGCCGCGACCTGCTGTTCCTGCTCACCCTGGCGATCCTCATGGTGCCCTACGCCACCATCCTGATCGCGCTGTACGTGCTGCTGGGCTGGTTCGGCCTGCAGGACTCGCTGATCGGGCTGAGCGTGGTGCTGGTGGTGTTCCAGCTGCCGTTCGCCACCTTCATGATGCGCAACAGCTTCGCCGCCGTCCCGGTCGAGCTGGAGGAGTCCGCGCGGGTGGACGGCTGCTCCAGCTTCGGCACGCTGGTGCGGATCATGCTGCCGATGGTCCGGCCTGGCCTGCTCACGGTGGGCCTGTTCGCCTTCCTGTCCTCGTGGAGCGAGTTCTTCGCGCCGCTGATCCTGCTCAACTCGACCGAGAAGTTCACCGCCACGCTCGCCGTGGTCAACATGCGCACCGCGAACCACGGCTCGATCGACTACGCCGCACTGGAAGCGGGCGTGGTGGTTATGGCGGTGCCCTGCCTGTTGCTCTTCGCCGTCCTGCAGCGCAGCTATGTCCGGGGGTTCGCCTCCGGCGCGGTGAAGGGCTGAGAACCGAAGGAGGAAAGATGATCCGGCTCTGGAAGGGTTATGTGGCCGCTGTCTTCGCGGCGGTGCTGGTGCTGACCGGGACGACCCCGGCCACGGCCGCGGACTCCTGGTCACCGCCTGCGCACCTGGTCACCCCGCTGAACCAGGTGTGGCAGCACCAGGAAAGCACTTACCCGAACCTCTACGGCTTCCGCAACTACGGCTGGGACCAGATCTTCGCCAACCGCGGCTACCTGAACTTCTGCGTGCGCTGGGACTCCCCGGCGCCGGTGACCGTGGCGCAGCGCGACGCCATCCACGCCCAGCTGGCCCGGCAGTACAAGAAGTGGATGGACGCCATGGCGGGCCACAACAACTGGCCGTACGCCAGCGTGCCGGTCAAGGTGGTGGGCTGGGCGGTGCGTGACCGCAACCAGCTGAAGTGGAACGACAACTCCGTCGACATCTACGTCAACGACATCCGCGAGGGCGCGCCGCAGTGCTCGGAGGGCTGCGGGCGCTTCTTCAACCGCAACGGCAGCTACCCGCGCTGCCCCGGCGGTGTGGCGCGGCACTACGACCAGTCGCTGTGGCTCACCGCCGGGATGGGCGGGGGAGCGGGTGGTGACTGGGGCCAGCGCATGGGCAGCGAGTACTTCATGAACTCCCTCAACGCCGCCGACGTGACGATCCTGCTGCACGAGATCGGCCACACCTTCGGCCTTGACGACTTCTACGACTGGACACCCAGCGGGGTCGGCGGCTTCATCATGAAGGCCGGCAGCTCCGCGGTGATCACCGAGTTCGACCGCTGGATGCTGCGCGACTGGTGGCGGCACCTGAAGAACCGCTACGGCTACTGACCCTCCCCGCGTTGCCTCCCCTGCACTGAAAGGTGATGCGCATGATTCCCCCTCCCTCCCGGCGTGCGGTGCTGCACGCGGGCGTCCTGGCCGCCGCGGCCGCGGCCCTGCCCGCACCGGCATCGGCCACTTCCGCACCGGCCACCCCGGCTCCGGCCGCGGCCCGTCCCGACATCGGTGTCTCGGCCGAGCTCTTCCCGCTCGGCGCGGTGTCCCTGCTGCCCGGCCCGTTCCAGGCCAGCACCGCCCGCACGCACGCCTACCTGAAGTTCCTCGACCCAGACCGGCTGCTGCACACCTTCCGGCTCAACGTCGGCCTGCCCAGCTCGGCCACCCCCTGCGGCGGCTGGGAGTCCCCGGCAACGGAACTGCGCGGCCACTCCACCGGCCACCTGCTCACCGCACTCGCCCAGGCCTATGCCAGCACCGGCGACGCCGCGTTCAAGGCCAAGGGCGAGTACCTGGTGGCGCAGCTGGCGATCTGCCAGGACCGGGCCAGGACGGCGGGCTACCACACCGGCTACCTGTCCGCGTTCCCGGAGAGCTTCATCGACCGGGTCGAGGCCAGGCAACAGGTCTGGGCCCCCTACTACACCCTGCACAAGATCATGGCCGGCCTGCTCGACATGCACGTGCTGGCGGGCAACGCGCAGGCGCTCACCGTGCTCACCCGGATGGCGGCCTGGGTCGGCTGGCGCAACGGCCGGCTCAGCCACCCGCAACGGCAGGCCATGCTGCGCACCGAGTTCGGTGGTATGAACGAGGTGCTGGCCAACCTGTACCAGCTCACCGGGACGCAGGCGCACCTGACCAGCGCCCAGTACTTCGACCACGCCGAGATCTTCGACCCGTTGGCGGCCAACCGCGACGCGCTCGACGGCTACCACGCCAACACCCAGATCCCCAAGGCGATCGGCGCGATCCGCGAGTACCACGCCACCGGGAACACGCGGTACCGCGACATCGGGAGCAACTTCTTCGACATCGTGGTCGGCGCGCACAGCTACGCCATCGGCGGCAACTCCAACGGCGAGTACTTCAAGGCGCCCGGCCGGATCGCCGCCGAACTCTCCGACAGCACCTGTGAGTCCTGCAACTCCTACAACATGCTCAAGCTCGCCACCCAGCTGTTCCGCACCAGGCCGGGCGAGGCGCGGTACTTCGACTTCTACGAGAAGGCGCTGTACAACCACCTGCTGGGCGCGCAGGATCCCGGTTCCAGCCACGGCCACCACAGCTACTTCACCCCGCTGCGGCCCGGCGGCATCCGCGGCTACAGCAACGACTACCACAACTTCACCTGCTGCCACGGCACCGGGATGGAGACCAACTCCAGGCACTCCGGGCAGATCTACGCCCACGCCGGCAACACGTTGTGGGTCAACCTGTTCATCGCCGCCACCCTGCGCTGGCCGGGACGTGGCATCACGGTGCGGCAGGACACCTCCTTCCCGGAGACGCCGGGCAGCAGGCTGACCATCACCGGCTCCGGGCCGATCGACCTGCGGGTGCGGGTGCCGGCCTGGGCGGCGGGCGCGCGGATCCTGGTCAACGGCGCACCGCACACCCCGGTCACCCCAGGTTCCTACGCGCGGATCAACCGCGCCTGGGCCAGTGGCGACGTGGTGGACATCAGCCTGCCGATGGCGCTGCACCGGGAGTCCACATTGGACAACCGCGCGGTGCAGGCGGTCAAGCACGGACCGATCGTGCTGGCCGGCGCCTACGGCAGCACGAACCTGACCTCGATGCCCGCGCTCCGGCCGGCCACGATCAGGCCCGCCCCGGGCCCGATGCGGTACACCGCGACGGCCAGCACCGGTCCGGTGACGCTGATGCCGTTCTACCAGCTGCACGGGCAGCGCTACACCGTCTACTGGCAGGTCACCGAAGGCACCACCGGTCGTTGAGGAGGACCCATGCGAGCCACCCGCCGAGCGCTGATCCTCGGCGCCGCGGTCACCGTCGCCGTCAGCACCGTGGCGACACCGGCCGCGCACGCCGCCAACCCGATCATCACCTCGATCTACACCGCCGACCCCGCACCGCTGGTCGTCGGCAACACCCTCTACATCTACGCCGGCCGGGATGAGGCCGCGCCCGGCCAGACCAACTTCCAGATGCGGGAGTGGCGCGTGCTGTCCTCCACGGACGCGGCCACCTGGACCGACCGAGGCGCACGCGCCAACATCGGCACCTTCCGCTGGGCCGGCGCGGACGCCTGGGCCAGCGAGGTGGAACCCCGCAACGGCAAGTACTACTGGTACACCTCGGTCAACGGCAACGGTCCCGGCTGGATGAACATCGGCGTCGCGGTCGGGGACAGCCCGCTGGGGCCGTTCACCGACGCCAAGGGCGGGCCGCTGGTCAGTGACAGCACCCCCAACTCCTCCGGGCTCAACATCGACCCGACCGTCTTCACCGACGACGACGGCCAGGCCTACCTCTACTGGGGCAGCTACTGGGCGCCCAGGGCGGCCAAGCTCAAACCGAACATGATCGAGCTCGACGGCCCGGTGATCACACCGCAGGGGCTGACGAACTTCTGGGAAGCGCCGTTCCTGTTCAAGCGCAACGGTCTCTACCACCTGGTCTACGCGGCCAACGACACCAACGGCTGCGTCAGCTCGACGAACTACGCCTGCCAGCGCTACGCCACCGCCACCAGCCCGATGGGACCGTGGACCCACCGCGGGGTGGTGCTCGGCCAGGTCTCCTCGACCACCAACCACGCGGGCGTGGTGCAGTTCAAGGGGCAGTGGTACATGGTCTACCACAACGCCGGCGCACCCGGTGGCGGCAACTTCCGGCGCTCGGTCGCGGTGGACCTGGTGCACTTCAACGCCGACGGCACCATGCGGCGGGTCCAGCAGACCACCACCGGCCCGCCGCCGAACCCGGCAGGCCCGCACCTCTCGCGGGAGGGATGATGCGCACCCGCCGCGCACTCGCCGCCGTGCTGCTCGCGGCGACGCTGACCGTGCCTGCCACCGCGCTGCCCGCGCACGCGGCGCAGGCTATCGGCTATCCGACCTTCTCCGGACCCGCGATCCCCGCACCACCGGTGGGATACAACACCGGCAGCACCATGCGGGCGATCTACGACGCGGAGAGCTCCGGCACCGACTTCTGGCTGGACCGCCTGCTCGCCCGCCCCGGCAACGACCCGGCGGGCACCCTGCTGATGACCCGCGGCCGCGGGCTGTTCATGTACACCCACGACCCCGCGGTCATCGGCTTCGGGGGCAAGGCCGCCTACTGGGACGACCTCAGCGGCCAGCACGCCTACTCGATCGGGGTGTCCCCTGGCACCTTCACCGAACAGGTGGACAGCAGGCTGCAGAAACCCAGTCACTACAAGGGCGTCTTCACCAGCGGCGCGATCCGGCTGGAGCTGACGAAGTTCATCACGCACAACAACGTGGCCGTGACCAACCTGGCCATCGTCAATACCGGCGGCGCGCCCGCCACCCTGCAGCTGCGCGCCACCTCGCCGTACGCGACCACGGTCGCCGGGGACGAGCTGACCGGCAGCAGGGCGGTGAAGAACAACCTGACCACCATCCAGCCACGCCTCTCCGGCGACGGGTTCGCGGCCGGCGCCGGCGGCCTGAGCAGGTCGGTGACCGTCGGCGCGGGCCAGACCGTGACCACCAAGGTCGTCATGGGGTTCCTCACCACCGAGATCCCGGACTCGCGCACCGAGTACCAGGCCTACCGGGGCCACTCGCCCGCGACGGCCTTCGCCACCCACGTGCGTGCGTACAACCGCTGGTGGGCCGACAACATCCCGTACATCGACGTGCCCGACGCGGCGATCAAGAAGAGCGTCTACTACCGCTGGTGGCTGATGCGGTTCAACCACCTCGACGTCGACATCCCCGGCCAGGACTACCAGTTCCCGGTCTCCATCGAGGGCGTCACGGGGTACAACAACGCGATCGCGCTGACCCAGCCGATGCACATCGACGACCTCAAGTACCTGCGCGACCCGGTCTACTCCTACGGTCCGTGGCTCTCGGCCGGGCAGACCTCGCGCGGCGGCCGGTTCATGGACAACCCCGGTGACCCGGAGAACTGGTCCAACTCCTACACCCAGTACATCTCCGAGGCGGCCTGGCGCAGCTACCAGCTGCACGGCGGGCAACCGGAGATCGCCGGGCTGTTGGCCCGCTACGCCGAGGGCGATGCCAAGGGACAGTTGTCCTTCTACGACACCAACAACAACGGCGTGATCGAGTACGACTGGGGCGCGCTCACCGGCAACGACGCCGACGCGGTGTCCTTCGACTGGCGGCCGGGCCGCCTCGACCGCGCCGAGACCGCGTACGTGTGGAGCGGAGCCGTTGCCGCCCAACGGGCCTACGCGCTCATCGGCAACACCGCCAAGGCCAACGAGATGCAGGCCCTCGCCGACCGCATCCGCACCGGTGTGCTGAACACGTTGTGGAACCCGGCCCGGCAGCTGCTCGAGCACAAGCACGTGCCCACCAACACCCACGTGCCGTGGAAGGAGATCAACAACTACTACCCGTTCGCCGTCGGCATGATGCCCAGCACCGAGCAGTACAAGCAGGCGCTGCGGTTGTTCGCCAGCCCGGCCGAGTACCCGGTGTTCCCGTTCTACACCGCCAACCAGAAGGACAAGGCCGAGGCCGCGGCCGCCGGGCACCCCGGCTCGAACAACTTCTCCACCATCAACTCCACCGTGCAGTTCCGGCTCTACGCCTCGGTGCTGCGCAACTACCCGAACCAGTGGATGACCGCCGAGGACTACAAGAAGCTGTTGCACTGGAACGCCTGGGCGCAGTACGTCGGCGGCAACACGCAATGGCCGGACGCGAACGAGTTCTGGGCCAACTGGAACGCGGGCGCCCAGCGGATCGACTACCGCTCCTGGATCCACCACAACATCCTCGGCAGCAGCAACTGGACCGTGGTGGAGGAGGTGGCCGGCCTGCGCCCGCGCACCGACGCCAAGGTCGAGCTGTGGCCGATCGGCATCGGCTGGTCGCACTTCGCGGTGAACAACCTGCGGTACCGCAACATGGACCTGAGCATCGTCTGGGACGACCCGGCCGACGGCATCACCCGCTACCCCGGGGTGCCGCAGGGATACTCGGTCTACCTCAACGGAACCCGCGCCTTCACCGTGGACCGGCTCACCCGCGCGGTGTACGACCCGGCGACCGGCTCGGTGACGCTGCCCGCGGGCGGAAACCTCACGCACAGCACGGCCGTGGCCGGTGTGCAGGCCGCACAGGAGGTGGTGCAGAACAGCGCGCGCATGGTCGACGTGTTCGCCAAGGCAGGCGTCGACCTGACCTCCGCGCGGCCCAACCTGGCCCAGGGCGCCACGGCCTCGGCCTCGCACACCGCCGCGGACACCTCGGCAGGCGCCGCGGTGGACGGATTCCCGATCAACGCGCCGATCTGGGGCAGCTCCGGCTCACCCAACGGCACGGACTGGTACCAGCTCGACTTCGGCCGCTCCCAGACGGTCCAGGAGGCGCGGCTGTACTTCCGGGACGACCGGGCGGGCAACCGGTACCGGGCACCCGCCTCGTACACCGTGCAGTACTGGAACGGCCAAGCCTGGGCCGATGTGTCCGGGCAGGCGAGGACACCGGAGACGCCGAGGGCCAACTACAACCGGGTGCGGTTCACCCCGGTCAGCACCGACCGCCTGCGGGTGCGGCTGACCCACGCGGGCGGCTTCCACACCGGTCTGACCGAGCTCAAGGTCTACGGCCTGCCTACACTCTCGACCACCGGCCGCTGACTTGCTGCGAGGTTGACGTGCTGCTGCTGGACTACCGGCTCGAGGAGTCGTACGAGTCGTACCAGCGGCACGTCAACCTCGCCACGGCGGACGAATGGGTGCTCGGGTCGGACTGCTTCCTCGGCGAGGCCGACTTCACCGTGGGCGGGCAGGACCTCCGGGTCGGACCGGCGCTCGTGCCGGTCCTCGCGGTGGCCAAGGGGCTCTACCTGGCGGTGGCCCAGGGGCATTCCTAATCCCGCGTTGCTCGGCAACAACATCGTCACCAGGCTGATGGACCGCATCCGTCGGGACGACACCGCCGGGCCGGAGCTGGTGCGGGTGCTGCCCGAGGACCCGGACGGCGTCGGTGACCGGGTGGCCGCCCTGCTCTGGTCGGGCGGTGGTCTGGTGGGCACGTCATTGACCCGGGTCGATGTGGAGCTGATGCCCGCTCCCGAGCCGGTGCTGGACGAGCGGCCCGACCTGACGGACTTCAGCCGCCCGCTCTTCCTCGCCGGCGGGCCTGCGGAGGCGGTACCGGGTCTGGTCCGCCGTGCCGTGCGCCTCGCGCTCACCCTGCACGGGCTGGCTGACCACCCGGCGGCGCGCCTGCTCGGCTGACCCGAACGGGTCCCGTCATCCGGGCCGACGGCTGATCGTGGTCGTTCCTTCCCGCTCGGCCCAGCGGTCAGCCCAGGCTTGGAAGGCGGGATAAGCGACGAGTAGTTCCCTGCCTTCCGCGGTGAGCCGGTATCCGTTGCCGTCCTGCTCGACGATCCAGGCGGCCCGCAACTCGGCGAGGCGCTGGTTGAGGACGGAGGAGGACATCCCGTCGCAGCGCGCTTGCAGGTCGCGGAAGCTCAGCGGGTCCTCCCGCAGCTCCCAGATGACGCGCAGCGCCCAGCGGCGGCCGAGCAGATCGAGCAGGGCCATGATCGGCTTGCCCGTTTCGGAACCGCGGACCGGCCGTCCCGGGCGAGGGATGTCGGACACCGGTTCCTCCTTGTGCTTCTGTTTCCGAAGCACTACGCTGCGCTTCGATTACCGAAGCAGGAGGGTAGCCCATGGCCACCATCTCGACCACTCCCCGCATCCCACCCCTCGAACCTCCCTACCAGCCGCACATCAAGGCGATGCTCGACAAGTGGATGCCGCCGAACACCGCGATCGAACCGCTGGCGCTGTTCCGCACGTTCGGCGTGCACGACGAGCTGTTCTCCCGGATGCTGCCGCTGGGCGCGGGCATCCTCGGCCACGGCCGGGTCGAGCCCCGGCTGCGTGAGGTGGTGATCCATCGGACCTGCGCGCTCTGCGGGGCCGAGTACGAATGGGGAGTCCACGCCGTCGTCTTCGGCAAGCCCCTTGGCATGACCGACGCGCAACTCTTCTCGACCGTGCACGGCAACGCCGATGATCCCGTGTGGTCGCAGCCCGAGGCGCTGGTCTTCCGCCTGGCCGACGAACTGCATGCCACCAGCGGGCTGTCCGACGAGCTGTTCACCGAGCTGACCGCGCATTTCACGCCTGACCAGATCCTCGAGCTCGTGATCACCGCGGGCTGGTACCGCACCATCTCCACCGTCATCAACGTCGCGGGCGTCGAACTCGAGCAGTGGGCCGCGCGCTTTCCCGCAGCGGACCAGCAGGTCGTTGTTTAGCTGGGATGACGGGGGAGAACTCTGCGCGGTATGGCGCTCTCGCTGAAGCGGTCGGTGACGACTCCGCTGCTGTTCCTGTTCATCCTGGGGGACATCCTCGGAGCCGGGGTCTACGTGCTGGTGGGCAAGGTGGCCGGGCAGTCCGGTGGTGCCGTGTGGGCGCCGCTGTTGCTCGCGTGGTGCCTGGCGATGCTGACCGCGGGGTCCTATGTGGAACTGGCCACGAAGTACCCGCGCGCCGGTGGCGCGGCGCACTACGCACAGCGCGCGTTCGGGCCGTTCGCCGCGTTCATGGTCGGCTTCTGCATGCTCGCCGCCGGGGTGGTGTCGGTGGCGGCGCTCGCGCTCGGGTTCGCCGGGGAGTACCTGAGCCAGTTCGTCACCTTGCCCACCGTGCTGGTGGCCGGGGTCTTCCTGGCCGCGCTGGGCCTGCTCAACGCCCGTGGCATCAAGGACTCCTTGCGCGCCAACATGGCCGCCACCGTGGTGGAGGTCGGCGGGCTGCTGCTCGTCATCGTGCTCGGGATCGTGGTGATCGCCAGGGGAGAGGCGGACCCGGGGCGGCTGGTCCAGTTCGGCACGGCCGAGCACGGGCCGCTGTCAGCGGTGCTGGCCGGAGCCGTGCTCGCCTACTACTCCTTCGTCGGCTTCGAGACCTCGGTCAACGTCGCGGAGGAGACCAAGGACCCGCGCCGGGCCTACCCGCGCGCCCTGTTCGGGGCGCTCGCCTTCGCCGGCGTGGTGTACGTGGCGGTCGGCTCGATCGCGGCCGCGGTGGTGCCGCCCGAGGTGCTGAGCACCTCCAGCGGCCCGCTGCTGGAGGTGGTCCGCCTGGCCGGTGGCGTGCCGACGTGGCTGTTCGGGCTCATCGCCCTGGCGGCGGTGGCCAACGGGGCGCTGCTGACCGGGATCATGTCCTCGCGGCTGGCTTACGGCATGGCCAGGGACGGCCTGCTGCCCGCGGTGCTGGCCCGGGTGCTGCCGCGGCGGCGGACGCCGTGGGTGGCCATCGTGGCGACCACGGTGACGTCGCTGGGACTCGCGCTCACCGGTGACGTGGCCTCGCTGGCCTCGACGCTGGTGCTGTTGCTGCTGGTGGTGTTCTTCGCGGTGAACATCGCCGTGCTGGTGCTCCGGCGCGACGAGGTCGAGCACGACCACTTCCGCATCGCCTCGGTGTTCCCGGTGCTGGGCGCGGTGTCCTGTGTGCTGCTGGCCGCCCAGGTCGAGGCCGGGGTGTGGCTGCGCGGCATGCTGGTCCTCGCCGTCGGCCTGGTCCTCGCGGCCGGTGTGGCGCTGCGGGCGCGCCGCCGGATCGGGTGACACCCCATCGGCCACCCGCCGTCATCCGGCAGGCGGCCGATGGGCGTGGAGCTCAGGAGCGGAAGAACACCCGCAGATCGCCGGCCAGGAGCTCGGGGCGCTCCATCGCCGCGAAGTGCCCGCCCTCGGGAAACTCCGACCAGTGCACGATGTTGGAGTTGTCCCGCTCGGCGAAGGTCCGGATCGTGGTGAAGTCGTCGGCGAAGACCGCGACCCCGGTGCGGGAGGGGTTGACCTCCGGCTCCCGCGCCGCTTTGGCCTCCTCGAAGTAGTAGCGGCCCGCGGTCGCCTGGGTGTTGGTGAACCAGTACAGCGACACCTGGGTCAGGATCTGCTCGGTGCTGACCAGGCTGGTGCCGTTGCCGAAGTTGTTGAACAGCTCGCTGTAGGCCAGCTGCCCGACCGGCGAGTCGGCGATGGCCGCCCCGATGGTCTGCGGGCGGGTGGCGTTCATCTGGTTGTAGCCGCCGACGGACTGGAACCACTGCAGGTGCTCCAGCGCCGCGTAGTCCTTGGGCTCCAGCTTCTCGAACTCCGCCGGGTCGCCAGAGGGGAAGGAGAACAGCTGCTGCACGTGCAGGCCGAGGAAGCCTTCCGGCTGCAGCAGGCCGAGCTCGCGGGAGATCATCGCGCCGCTGTCGCTGCCGTGCACG
This sequence comes from Crossiella sp. NPDC003009, assembly GCF_053591555.1. NCBI lineage: Bacteria > Bacillati > Actinomycetota > Actinomycetes > Pseudonocardiales > Pseudonocardiaceae > Crossiella > Crossiella sp. NPDC003009. The sequence goes on from NZ_JBSFUA010000039.1 coordinate 34,040, forward strand.
CCGTAGGAGTCGTAGCCCAGGCGCCGCATCAGCGCGTCGAAGGTCTCCGCGACCTTGCGCATGGTCCAGCCGCGGCCGGTCAGCGGCATGCTGAAACCGGTGCCGGGGATCGAGGGCACCACGACCGAGAAGGCGTCCGCCGCCTCGCCGCCGTGCGCGACCGGGTCGGTGAGCGGTCCGATCAGGTCGAGGAAGTCGGCGAAGGAGCCGGGGTAGGTGTGCAGCAGCAACAGCGGGGTCGCGCCGGCTTCCTTGGACGGCACGTGGATGAAGTGCACGGTCTGGCCGTCGATCTCGGTGAGGTGGTGCGGGAGCTCGTTCATCCGGGCTTCCTGCGCGCGCCAGTCGAACTTGGTCCGCCAGTGCTCGACGGTCTCCCGCAGGTAGCTGTTCGGGGTGCCGTACTCCCAGTCGTCGGTGGGCGCGGGCTGCGGCAGCCGGGTGCGGGCCAGGCGCTCGTTGAGGTCGTCCAGCTCGGCCTGGGCGATGTCGATGCGGAAGGGGCGGATCTCGGTGGCGTTCGTGGAGTTCGTCATGACGCAGACTCTAGGTACCTATTAGGCACGTTCGGTTCCTATAAGCTGAAGTTCATGTTGGACACCTCGTCGAGGCTGCTCGCCCTGCTCGCGCTGATGCAGTCCCGGCCGGAGTGGACGGGCGCCCAGCTGGCCGAACGGCTGGCGGTCAGCGGCCGCACGATCCGCAACGACATCGAGCGACTGCGCACGCTGGGCTACCCGGTCGAGGCCGAGCGCGGGCCCGCCGGGTTCTACCGGCTGGGCGCCGGGGCGAAGCTGCCGCCGCTGCTGCTCGACGACGAGGAGGCGGTGGCGGTCGCGATCGGCCTGCGGGCCGGCCGGGGCGTCACCGGCATCGAGGAGAGCGCCGCCCGCGCCTTGAGCAAACTCGAACAGGTGCTGCCGCACCGCCTGCGCAGGCAGGTGACCGCGCTGCACCAGGCGGTCTCCGAAGGCCCGGACAACACCGGCAGCAACGTGGCAGACCCGGTCGTGGACGCGGCCGTGCTGGCCACCGTCGCGGCCGCGGTCCGTGACTCCGAACTGCTCCGCTTCGACTACACCGCCCCGGTCCGCGAGGACGACACCCCGCGCCGCAACGACGCCTCGGCGCCCTTCGGCGACTGGCCGGTGCTGGTCGAGCCCTACCGCCTGGTGAGCTGGCAACGGCACTGGTACCTGGTGGCGCGCGGACCCGAGACCGGCGCCTGGCACACCTACCGGGCCGACTGGATCACCCTGCGGATGGCCACCGGCCGCCGCTTCACCCCGGTCGAGTTCCCCGGCGGCGACTACGCGAGCTTCGTGCTGCGCGATGTGGCCACCGCCGGGTGGCAGGTGCACGCCCGGATCACCGTGCGCGCCCCCGCCGAAGACGTGCTGGCCCGGATCAACCCGGCCGTCGGCGTGGTCGAGGCCGTGGACGAGTCCACCTCGGTGCTGGTCACCGGCGCGGACAGCCTGGAGATGATCGCGGTCTACATCGGCATGCTGGGCCTGGACTTCCACGTCACCGAACCACCCGAGCTGGTCGAGCACCTCCGCACCCTGGGCCGCCGCTACGCCCGCGCCGTGGAGTAGGCACGCGGACGTACGCTGTGGTCATGTCGGCAGGATCGCGCCGGGCGCGGGTGCAGGACGTGCACGAGCTGGCGTTGGGGATGCCCCACGTCACGGTGGTGCTGGGCACCGCTGACAACCCGGTCTACCAGGTCGGCCGGAAGTCGTTCGTGTTCTTCCGCAACCCCCGCCCCGATGCCGTCGATCCGGAAACCGGTGCCCGCTACCCGGACGTGATCGTGTTCTGGGTGCCCTCCGAACACGACAAGCAGGCTCTGGTCCAAGATCAAGGGTCGCCGTTCTTCACCACGCCGCACTTCAACGGTCACCCGTCGGTGCTGGTGCGGGCCAGCCGGATCGGCGAGCTCACCCTGCGGGAGCTGACCGAGGTCGTGCAGGACGCCTGGCTGTCCCGCGCCTCGCCGACCAGGGCCGCCGCCTGGCTCCGCGACCGCGCGGAACACTGAGCCGCTCCCGCTACCGCTCCGCGCTGGGCCGCACGTGCGCGCGCACCCCCTGCGGGTCGAACAGCACCAGCAGCTCCACCGCCTCCCCGTCGGCGCTGCCCAGCCAGTGCGGCACGGAGGTGTCGAACTCGGCGGCCTGACCGGGCGGCAGGACCAGGTCGCGGTCGCCGACCAGCAGCCGCAGCTGGCCGTTGAGCACGTACAGCCACTCGAAGCCGGGATGGGTCTGCGGGGTTGGTTCGACCGGTTCCCGCCGGGCCGGGATGAGCATCTTGAACGACTGCACCCCGCCCGGCCGCCGGGACAGCGGCACGAAGGTCAGGCCGAACCGGTGGATCGGCTTGAGGTGGATGCGGGGGTCGCCGGTGCGGGGCGCGCCGACCAGGTCGTCCAGTGGCACGTCGTAGGTGCGCGCCAGCGGTAGCAGCAGTTCCAGGGTCGCCTTGCGCTGTCCGCTCTCCAGCCTGGACAGGGTGCTCTCCGAGATGCCGGTGGTCACCGCTAGATCGGCAAGGGTGATGCTGCGGGCGTTGCGCAGCGCCCGCAGCCGCGGTCCGACCGCCTCAAGCACGTTATCCATGTCGTCCACGGGATCAGGTTGCCAGAACGGCAAGAATCCGTGCCAGTCGATCCGGCCGCTGGCGAGACTTGGCCGCATGAACAGCACCGACCCGGTCGCCTTCTGGGACGACCTCTACGCCGCCCGTCCGGCCGCCGACGACCCCAGGCCGAACAGCACGCTCGTCGACCTGACCACCGACCTGCCGCCCGGCCTCGCGCTGGACCTGGGTTGCGGGAGCGGCGGCGACTCGCTGTGGCTGGCCCGCCGGGGCTGGCAGGTCACCGCGGTCGACATCTCGGCCGTGGCGACCCAGCGGCTCGCCGCCCGCGCCCAGTCCCTCGGCCTCGGCGAACACCTCCACGCCCAGAGCCACGACCTGCGCGAATCCTTCCCCAGCGGCAGGTTCGACCTCATCTCCGCGCACTACCTGCACACCCCGTTCGATCTGGACCGGGCGAGCGTCCTACGCACCGCGGCGCACGCGTTGCGCCCGGGCGGGCGGCTGCTGGTCGTGGACCACGGCTCGACCGCGCCGTGGTCCTGGAACCAGGACCCGGACGCGCATTTCCCCTCGCCGCAGGAGGTCGCGGCCGGGCTCGACCTCGATCCGGGGGAGTGGGCGGTGCAGCGGGCCGAGTCGCCGCGCAGGATCGCCACCGGGCCGGGTGGGCGCACCGCCGAGGTCACCGACCACGTCCTGCTGCTCCGGCGGGCCGCATGACCCGCCGCCGCGACCAGCCACCGCCGCGCACCGGCGGCACCGAAGCCGAGACCCTGCGCGGGTTCCTGGACTACCTGCGCGACTCGATCGCGGCGAAGGTGCAGGGCGCGCCCGAACCGCAGGTGCGGACCGCCGGGGTGCCCTCGGGCACCAACCTGCTCGGCCTGCTCAACCACCTCACCTTCGTCGAGCGCGCCACCTTCCTCGGCGCGAAGGTCACCGACTGGCAGGCCACCTTCCACGCCGCACCGCAGGACAGCGTCGCCGAGGTGCTCGCCCGCTACCGGGAGACCGTCGAGCGCGCGAACGAGGTGCTCGACCGCTGCACCGACCTCGGCGCAACGATCCCTGGTGGCCGCGCCAGCGCTCGCTGGGCGCTGACCCACCTGATCGAGAAGACCGGCCGCCACGCGGGCCACGCCGACATCCTGCGCGAGCTCATCGACGGTGCCACCGGGCGCTGATCCACCGTCTACATAGGACAGAGAACATGATCTCCACATCAAGGTTCGCCCGTGCGGCAACGGCTCTTGCGCTGACCCTCCTGCTCACCGGCGCGGCCTGTGCCGCACCGGCCGCCGCCCCCGAGGTGCCCGCGCACGCCGCGGTCACACAGGGCGACCCGAAGTTCGCGGGCACCTTCCGGCACGAGTTCACCGAGGTCGACGGTGTCCGCATGCACTACGTGACCGGGGGCCGCGGCACGCCGGTGGTGCTGCTGCACGGCTGGCCGCAGACCTGGTACGGCTGGTGGCCGATCATGCCCGCGCTGGCCGAGCACCACACCGTCTACGCCGTCGACCTGCCAGGGCTCGGCGACAGCACCGGCACCCCGACCGGCTACGACAAGGCCACCCTGGCCCGCTACGTGCACACCTTGATCGCCGACCGGCTCGGCCTGCGGGACGCCCGCGTGGTCGGGCACGACCTCGGCGCCGCGGTGGCCTTCCAGTACGCCGCCCAGTTCCCGGCCGACACCGCGCGGCTGGGCTACCTCGACCTGCCGCTGCCCGGTCCCGGCATCGACGGGCCCACCTACCGCTCGCTGAGCTGGCACATCGCCTTCCACTCCCAGCGGCGAGTGCCCGAGGCCGTGGTCGGCAACGACGTGCGCGAGTACCTGAAGCTGTTCTACCCACAGGTTTCCTTTGGCGGCACGGCTTTCGGCGGCACCTCGGACCGGTCGCCGTTCACCGAGGACGAGATCAGCGAGTACGCGCGGACCTATGCTCGGCCCGAGGCGCTCTCCGGCGGCTTCGAGCTCTACCGCGCCCTGGACAAGGACGTCCGCGACACCGTGGCGACCGCGCCGGTGCGGGTGCCGGCTCTGGTGATGGCCGCGCAGGGACAGGCGGAGGCGATCAAGGCGACGGTGGCTCCCCGGCTGAGCGACATCGTGCGCGCGGTCGATGTGCCCAAGGCCGGACACTGGCTTGTCGAGGAAAACCCAGGGTTCGTCACCGAGGAACTGTTGCGCTTCTTGAAGGGGTGATCAGTCCTCGGACAGTCCGGCGGCGGTCGGAGGCCCTCGCCGACCACCCGCACCAGCGCTTCGCGCACCACGGCCAGGCTCACCGCGTGCTCCTCGCTATCGTCGACCCCGGCCGCCGCCCGCTCGGAGAGGTACAACGTGACCACCAACGACCCCGCCACCCAACCCGCCGGGAGCGCGGAACGGATCGAGGTGTCCCGGCTCATCCCCGCGCCGGCGAGCGCGATCTTCGCGGTCCTGACCGATCCGTTGGGGCACGTGGACATCGACGCCTCGGGCATGCTCATGGACGCCGAAGGCGAACCGGTCACCCAGGCGGGCGACCGGTTCCGGGTGCACATGGACCGGGAAGCCCTCGGCGACCGTCCCCTCGGCAAGTACCAGGTCGAGGTGATCATCACCACGCTCGTCCCGGAGCGGGAGATCGCCTGGACCGTGGAAGCCGGAGTCCGCCCGCACCTCCGGCACATCTACGGCTACCGCCTGGCCCCCGCCGAGGACGGCACCCTGGTCACCTCCTACTACGACTGGTCGGAGCTCCCCCCGGAATGGAAGCAGCGCCTGGTCTTCCCGGTGGTGCCCGAGTCCGCGCTCAAGGCCACCCTCGGCATCCTGGAGCGCGTGGTCCGCAGGCGAGCCGCCTGATGCCGATCTCTGATCCGCACCGCGAGGTGCTGCGCCGGGAGCTGCCCGGGGCGGACCTCGATGAGCTGGTGGTGCACCGGGGCCAGTTCCACGAGGTGGTCATCGGCGCGGACCGGGTGGTGTGCTTCGCCCGCACCGCCTCGGCCGCGTCCCGGCTACCCGGGCGCGCGTCCCGGCTGCGCTCAATCGCCGACTCGGGCTTCAGCTTCGCCACCCCCGTCCCTCTGTCCGAAGTGGACGGTGACCCTGCCTGCCTGGTGCTCAGCCGGGTTCCTGGCACGCCGCTGGCGGCGGATCGGCTGGCCGCGCGGCCGGTGTTCGAGGCGGTGGCCGCCGGTTTCGGCGCGCTGCTGCGGGAGTTGGCCGGGGTGAAGGCCGGATTGCCGTCGGCGGGCCGCTGGGCAGAGTTCGCGGAGGCTGTCCGGGCCGAGTTGTTCCCGCTGATGTCCGAGTCCGGCCGGGCCAGGGCCGAGGCGGAGCTGGCCGCGGTCACCGCTCTGCCGCACCGGGTCACCGGGCTGGTGCACGGCGACCTCGGCGGCGAGAACGTGCTGTGGTGCGAACAGGACGGCCTGCCGCGACTGTCCGGGGTGGTGGACTGGGACGAGGCCGCGTTGGGGGACCAGGCGGAGGACCTGGCCGCGATCCGGGCCAGCTACGGCGAGGAGATGGCGCGTGCCGTGCTGGCACACCTTCCTCCGGACGAGGGACTGCTTGACCGGGCGACGGCCATCGGCGGCACTTTCGCCTTGCAGCAGGCGTTGTCCGGGCTGCGCGATGGGGACCAGGAGGAGCTGGCGGACGGGCTGCTGGGGTACCGCTGAGCCGGTCAGCGGGGGTAGGTGTGGATCTCGGTTGCCTTCACCGAGGCCCACAGGGTGTCGCCGGGGTGCAGGCGCAGGTCGGCGACGGTGGCGGTGGTGATGTCGGCCAGCACGGCCGGGGTGCCGTCCAGTTCGATCCTGGTGGTGTGCGCGTGCTGTTCGATCCCGGCGACGGTGGCCCGCCAGGTGTTGCGCGGGCTGCCAACGGGTTTCTCCGGGTACAGGCTCACCGCGCTGGGCGGGAACACCACGTGCACCGGGCCGGTGGCCGGTTCGGCGACGGTGAGCGCGCCGCCCTCGTCGAGGTGGATCTCGGTGTCGTGGGCGGTGCCGCGGTAGAAGTTGAGGCCGACCAGGTGGGCGACGTAGTCGGTGCGCGGCTGGCGGACCACCGCGCGCGGGCTGCCCTGCTGCACCACGCGGCCGTGTTCGAGGATGACCAGGCGGTCGGCCAGCACCATCGCGTCCAGCGGGTCGTGGGTGACCAGCAGGGTGTGGCCGGGGTAGTCGCGCAGGTGCCTGCCGAGCTCGGCGCGCACCCGCAGCCGGGTGCTCGCGTCCAGGGCGGCCAGGGGTTCGTCGAGCAGCAGCAGTGCGGGGTCGGTGGCCAGCGCGCGGGCCAGGGCGACTCGCTGGGCCTGGCCGCCGGAGAGGGTGCTGGGCTTGGCCGCGGTGTGGTCGGCGAGGCCGACCTTGGCCAGCCAGTGCGCGGCCCTGGCGTTGGCCTCGGTCTTGCGCTGGCCGCGGGCGCGCAGGCCGAAGGCGACGTTGTCCAGTGCGGTCATGGTGGCGAAGAGCAGGTGGTCCTGGAACACCACGCCGATCGGCCGCAGCTCGGTGGGCAGACCGTCCCAAGTGGACTCACCGAGCCGGATGGTGCTGTCGGAGGCCAAGAGTCCGGCCAGTGCGCGCAGCGCGGTGGTCTTGCCCGCGCCGTTGGGGCCGAGCAGGGCGACCACCTCGCCGGGCTCGATGGTCAGGTCCAGGTCGAGGGCGAAGTTCTCGCGGGTGACTCGCAGGCAGGCGCGCAGGGTCATGAGGCGCCACTGATCCAGCGGTCGCGCAGACCGGCCAGCACGCCGACCGACACCAGCAACAGCACCACGCTGAGCACGATCGCGGCGTCCGGATCGCTTTCCAGCGCGAGGTAGACGGCCAGCGGCATGGTGGTGGTCTCACCGGGGAAGTTGCCGGCGAAGGTGATGGTGGCGCCGAACTCGCCCAGGGCCCGCGCCCAGCACAGCACGGTGCCCGCGACCACGCCGGGCATGATCGAGGGCAGGGTGACCCGGCGGAAGGTGAGCCAGCGGGAGGCGCCCAGGGTGGCGGCGGCCTCCTCGAAGCGGGGGTCGGCCGCGCGCAACGCGCCCTCCACCGAGATCACCAGGAACGGCATCGCCACGAACGCCTCGGCCAGCACCACGCCCGCGGTGGTGAACGGCAGCGAGATGCCGAACCACTGGTCCAGGTACTGCCCGAGCAGCCCGCGCCTGCCCAGCACCAGCAGCAGCGCCACCCCGCCGACCACCGGCGGCAGCACCAGCGGCACCGTGACCAGCGCGCGCAGGAACCCCCGGCCGGGCACCTCGCCGCGGGCCAGCAGCCAGGCCAGCGGGATGCCGAAGAGCAGGCACAGCACCGTGGCCAGGCTCGCGCAGACCACCGACAGCCGCAGCGCCTGGCCGACCTCGGGGCTGAACAGCCTGCCGGGCAAGGTGGTCCAGGGCGCGGTGACCAGCAGCCCGGCCAGCGGCACCAGCAGGAACACCAGCCCGATCACCGCGGGCAGCACCAGGATCAGCGGCCGCCGTCCCCGTGCCCTGCGCGTCTTGGTCATGGGGCCGCGAAGCCGGCTTCGGCGAGCACCGCGCGGCCCTTCTCCGAGCGGACGTAGTCGACAAAAGCCTTGGCGGCCACGGTGTTGGGGGCCTTGGCCAGTGGCGCGATGGGGTAGTCGTTGACCGCTTGGGCGGCCTCGGCGAAGTCCTTGCCCTCGACCTTTCCGCCCGCGGCCTTGACGTCGGTGCGGTAGACCAGCGCGGCGTCGACCTCGCCGAGGGAGACCTTGGTCAGCACCGCTTTGACGTCCTGTTCCAGGGTGTCCGGCCGCGCGGTGATCCCGGCCGCCTCGAACACCTTCTTCGCGGCCGCGCCGCAGGGCACCTGCCCGGCGCACAACGCGATCTTCAGCTCGGCCCTGCCGAAGTCGGCCAGCCCGGTGACCTTGGCCGGATTCCCTTGGGGCACCGCGATCTGCAGCGTGTTCCTGGCGAAGGTCACCGGCGCGGCGGTGACCGTGCCGGTGTCGGTCACCTGCTTCATGTTCGCCGGGGCGGCCGCGGCGAACACGTCGGCGGGCGCGCCCTGGTTGAGCTGCTGGGCCAGCGCCGAGCTGCCCGCGAAGTTGAACTTGACCGTGGTGCCGGGGCTGGCGGCCTGGAAGTCCTTGCCCAGCTTGGTGAAGGACTCGGTCAGCGAGGCGGCGGCGAACACGGTGAGCGTGCCGCCGGCCGGGGAGGAGCCCGGCTGCGCGGTGCCACAGCCGGCCAGCGCCAGCACCGCGAGCACCACGAGCAGTTTCCGCACCTCAGGCCTCCGGGATCTCGACGACGACATGGGTGGACTTGATCGAGGCCACCGCGACGCTGCCGACCTCGAGGCCGAGCTCCTCCGCGGACTCCCGGCTCATCAGCGACACGATCCGGAACGGGCCTGCCTGCATGTCGACCTGCGCCATCACCCCGTCCTTGACCACGCGGGTGACGATGCCCTTCATCCGGTTGCGCGCGGAGGCGGCGACCGTGACGCCGGGCTCGGCCGACTCGGACAGCTGCTGGGCGAAGGCGGCCAGCTCGGTGCCGGCCACGCCCTTGCGGCCGTTGTCCAGCGTGATCGCGGTCAGGCGGCCCTGGTCGATCCAGCGGCGCACGGAGTCATCGCTGACGCCCAGCAGCGCGGCCGCCTCACTGATCCGCAGATTCGGCATGAAAGCGAGTATAGGTCCGCGTCAGCGGATCGCCAGGGCAGGGTAAAGTCCCGCCGCCGTGGACACGTACCTGATGGAGCAGCTCAAGCTGCGCTGGCCAGTGGACTGGACGAAGCCGCACGCCTACTTCGTGCCCGACCCGGCCGAGATCGCCCCGCTGGTGGCCGCCTACCAGGACGTCCTCGCCGGGGTGGACTTCGTGGCCCGCCAGCCCGAGGAATGGCTGCACGCCACCCTGATGGTCGTCGACGGCGTCGCGGCCAGGGACGTGCCAGCAGCTCAGCGGGCGGAGCTCACCGAGCGGCTGCGCGCGGCCGTGCGCGAGGTGCCCGCCTTCACCGTGACCTGCGGTCCGGCGATCGCCGGTCGCAGCAGCGTCGCGCTGGACCTGGTGCCCGACCGGGACTTCGCCGAGCTGACCCGGCGGGTGCGGGCCGCCGCGGCTGCGGTCTTCGGCGCGGAGGCCGTGCGCTTCTCCGGCGGGCGGCCGCACATCACCCTCGCCTACGCCACCGGGGACGGCGACTCCGGGGTGCTGGCCGGGCAGCTGCGCCAGGCCACCGACCTGCGCGCCACGCTCACCGTGGACAGCGTGCGGCTGGTGGACGTGCTGGTGGACACCGAGCTGTGCCAGTTCCGCTGGACCGAGCTCGCCGCACTGGCCCTGGGTCGCTGAGCGGGCCGGGCCCCTCGTCTAGGCTCGCGGGCATGCTGGACACGCAGTACGAAGACCTGCTCCGCCAGGTACTCGACACGGGCGCGCGCAAGCAGGACCGCACCGGCACGGGCACCCGGTCGATCTTCGGTCACCAGCTGCGCTACCGCCTCGCCGACGGTTTTCCGCTGATCACCACGAAGAAGGTGCACTTCCGCTCGATCGCCTACGAGCTGCTCTGGTTCCTGCGCGGCGAGGCCAACGTCACCTGGCTGCAAGAACACGGTGTGACCATCTGGGACGAGTGGGCCGCGCCGGACGGCGACCTCGGCCCGGTCTACGGGGTGCAGTGGCGGTCCTGGCCGACCCCCGACGGCGGGCACGTCGACCAGATCAGTGAGGTGCTGCGCACGCTGCGGGAGAACCCCGACTCCCGGCGGATCATCGTCTCCGCCTGGAACGTGGCCGACATCCCCCGGATGGCGCTGCCGCCCTGCCACGCGTTCTTCCAGTTCTACGTCGCCGACGGCAAGCTCTCCTGCCAGCTCTACCAGCGCAGCGCGGACCTCTTCCTCGGCGTGCCGTTCAACATCGCCAGCTACGCGCTGCTCACGCACATGATCGCCGAGCAGGTCGGCCTGGGCGTCGGCGACTTCATCTGGACCGGTGGGGACTGCCACATCTATGACAACCACGAGGAGCAGGTGCGCACCCAGCTCGCCCGCCAGGCGCGGCCGTTCCCGAGCTTGAGCCTCAAGCCCGCGGACAGCCTGTTCGACTACACCTACGAGCACATCGCCGTCGACGGCTACCACCCGCACCCCGGCATCAAGGCGCCGGTGGCGGTGTGATCGGGCTGGTCTGGGCGCAGTCGGCCAACGGCGTCATCGGCCGCGACGGCACGCTGCCGTGGCACCTGCCGGAGGACCTCAGGCACTTCCGCGCGCTGACCGCAGGCGCGACCGTGCTGATGGGCCGCCGCACCTGGGAGTCGCTGCCGCCGCGGTTCCGGCCGCTGCCGGGCAGGCGCAACCTGGTGCTCTCGCGCACCCCGCAGGAAGGCGTGGAGACCTTCCCCGACCTGGCGCGGGCGCTGGCCGCCGCGGCAGGCGACGTGTGGGTGATCGGCGGCGCGGCGGTGTACCGGGCGGCGCTGCCGTTCGCCGACCGGATCGTGGTCACCGAGATCCGCGAGACCTTCGAAGGGGACACGCACGCGCCGGGGGTGGGCCGCGCGCCGGACTCCGCGGGGGCCTGGCAGGAGTCCGAGACCGGGCTGCACTACCGCTTCCTGACCTGGGACCCCTCGGCCCTCGTTTCTGGCAGCATCAACAGCGGGTAGGCCAACAGCCGAGCCACTGTCGACGCGCCGGAACGGAGCACTTGGTGAAGGTCCACCTCAGCCGCACGCCGTCGCTGGTCGTCGCGCTGATCGTCCTGCTCTGCGGCGGACTGCTCACCGCGCTGGCCTCGGCCACCACGGATCCGCTGCCCTACCCCGCACGCGACGGCTACCGGATCAAGTCCATCCAGCCGGACTCCTGGGCCGACAAGGACACCATCGCGGGCAACAACACCGGCGGGGTGGCGCTGAACCTGGTCTGGGCGGAGTGGGAGCCGAGCCGGAAACCGGCGCCCTGCGCCGAGGGCGAGGAGTTCTTCGACAACCACTGCTTCAGCGTCCCGGCCGAGGTGGACAGCGCGATCAAGGACTGGTCCGCGCGCGGGCTGGTGGTCACCGGCGTCACCTACGGGACCCCGGCGTGGGCGCGCTACGCCAAGCCGTGCTCCCCGGCCGAGCCGGGCTTCGAGGTGCACTGCACGCCGAACCAGGCCGCCGACTACGCCCGGTTCGCCGGCATGCTGGCCCGCCGGTACAGCGGGCTGCGCGGCCACGGGCGGGTGGCCGACTTCGTGGTGCTGAACGAGGTGAACACCAACACCTGGTTCGACATCGGCTGCGGCCAGGGCGTGCCCTGCGACCGGCAGCGGTGGCTCGAAGAGATCGGCGAGCTGTACGTGGCCGCCTACGACCGGGTCATCGCCGAGCAGCCGCACGCCAAGGTGCTGATCTCGCTGGACAACCGGTTCGGCGCGGAGCTGGACAGCCCCGCGGCGCGGGAACCGGTGCTGGCCGGGCAGAACGTGCTGCGCGCGCTGGCCGCGCGGGCCGGGGCGCGGCAGTGGCGGGTCGCCTTCCACCCGTACCCACGGGACCTGCGGCGACCGGAGATCAGCGCGGACGACTTCCCGTACGTCACCTACGGCAACCTGGGCGTGCTGGCCGGGTGGCTGGCCGCGGAGTTCCCCGGCAGCGTCGCGGCCACCGACATCCAGCTCACCGAGAGCGGGATCAACTCCAGCGCGCCGTCCACGCCGGAGCGGCAGGCCGCCGCGGTCTGCGACTCCTTCCGCGCGGTGCTGGGCACCCCTGGGGTGACCAGCCACGTGTACCACCGGATGCGCGACCACCCCGATGAGACCGGCGCCGGGCTCGCGCTGGGTCTGTGGCAGGACAACGGCGCGCCGAAACCGGCGTGGACGACCTGGGCGCTGGCCAACCGCGCCGACCTCGGCCGGGGCGGGCTGTCCTGCGGGTTCGAGCAGCTGCCGCACACCAGGCTGGTGCGCGGGTTCAACCCGGCCCGCGGCCACTGGGCCACCTCCCGGCTGCTGCCGCCCGGCTTCACCGCCCAGCAGTCCTGGTTGCTGCTGCGCGAGCCCGCGGCCCGGGCCGCGGTGCTCTACGAGTGCGGGGTGGGCGGGCACAACCTGCTCACCACCGATCCGCGCTGCGAGGGGCTGCCGCCGCTCGGTCCGGTCGGCTCGGTGCACACCGCCCCCGCGCCGGGCCGGACCGCGCTCTACCGCTGCCTGGTGCCGCGGACCGGCGACCACTTCGTGGCCGCCGATCCGCAGTGCGAGGGTCACCGGGCCGAAGCGCTGCTCGGCTACACGGCGGCCTGAGCGCGGCTCAGCCTGCCGGGACGGGCAGCGGCATGCCGGGCACGTTCTGGTCCGCCGGGACCACGCCGTCGACCAGGTAGGCGTTGACGATCTTGTCCACGGCCGGGTTGCCCATGCCGTAGACGCCGTGGTCGCCCTCGCCGGTCACGGTCAGCAGCCGGGAGTTCGCGAAGCCCGCGCGCGCCCGGCGCGCGCCCTCGATCGCGGTGGCCCCGTCGTGCTCGGCGTGCACGATCAGCACCGGCGGCACACCCTTGCCGTCCAGCTTGGGCAGCGGGCGCGGCTGGTTGTCCCAGAACGCGCACACCTGGAAGCCCATCCAGCCGCTGTGCAGGGTCTGGCCGCGGTCGAGGAACTGCTGCGAGCGGCGGATGAGCGACTCGCGGTCACCGGTCCACGGACCGTCGTTGCACAGCGTGTTGAACAGCGTGGCCAGCAGCGCGTCCGGCGCCTCGGCCCGCTGCTTGGCCACGCCCTCCTTGAGGCCGTCCCGAGCCTCGATCTTGGCCTGTTCCGGCGTGCCCGGCTCAATCAGCGTGCGCAGCCGGACGAAGTCCTCGGCCAGCGCGGTGAACCGGGCCTTGGACTTGAGCTCGCCGAGGGTGCGCAGGTCCAGCTCGCTCGGGCCGATCTTCACGCCGTCGATGACCACCGGCTTGCGGCTGAGCGCCTGCCGGATCCGTTCGTAGGTCTGCCGGGCCGCCTCGGCGGTGGCACCGAAGTGGTACTTGCCGTCGTAGCGGGCGATCCAGGGCAGAAAGTCCTGCCGCCAGCGCCGCTCGAAGGCCATCGGCTGCCAGTCGAAGGACTGCTGCCAGCTCGCGGTGAACTCGGTCGCGGAGTCCAGCACGAACCGGCCGACCCGGTTCGGGAACCGCTGGGCGTAGTGCGCGCCCAGCCAGGTGCCCGCGGAGTAGCCGATCCAGTTGATCTTGTCCCGGCGCAGCAGCACCCGCAGCAGGTCCAGGTCCTTGGTCATCTGGAAGGTGTTGATGAACGGGCCCAGCTCGCCGGAGGCCTTCCGGCAGTCGGCCGCCTGCCGCCGCACCGTGTCCACGACCAGGTCCAGGTTGCGCGGGTCCCGGTTGCGCGAGTCCGGGATCAGCTCGGGGCTCATCGCGCCGCCGCAGCTGACATTGGTGCTCTTGCCGGTGCCCCTGGTGTCGATGCCGATGACCTCCTGGTGCTCCCGCAGCTTGCTCTGGTTGCGGAAGACCGCGGGCAGCGTCCGGCCGGGGCCGCCGGGGCCGCCGGGGTTGGTCAGCACCGAGGCAGTGGCCTTCCCGGTGGCGGTGAACCGGCTGATCGCGATGGTCAGCTCCGGCCGCTGGTGCGGGCGCTCCCAGTCCCTCGGCGTGCGGTAGGTGGCGCACTCCAGCTCCGGCACCGGCGAGGGCAGCTCCTCGGCGGTGCACAGGTGCCAGTCCAGCGCCTGTTTCGCGTAGCGGGCCGGGATGTGCGTGGTGTTCAGCGCCTCGGCCGGGTCGGCCAGCGCCGGGGACATCCCGGCGATGAGCCCACCCGCGAGCACCGGGACGACCACGGCGGCGAGCGATCGCCTGCGCATGTTGTTCCCCCTCTTTCGGGTCGATCCTGCGGACACCGAAGAGTCCAAACCGTGCCGTCGCGGCACAGTCAATAGCGGCGGCTGACCGGTTCCGGCAGGGGGGCCGGGGGGCCGGGGGCACGGCGTCGATGGTCGTCGAACGCGTTCGACTACGGCGACAGCGGTGTGTTGCCACGATTCCTCTTGCGTGCCAAGGTGGAAAACGCTTTCCTAGCTTGGAAACGCCCCGGCATCGGGAGGTCCCATGATCAACCGTCGGACAGTGCTGTTCACCGCCGCGGCCGCCGCCGCGGGCAGTGCCCTGCGTGCGGGCACGGCGCACGCCGCCACCACCGTGCCCGTCGACCCGGGCGCCGACCACGGGCGCTGGGAAGGCTGGGGCACCTCACTTGCCTGGTGGGCCAACGTCTTCGGCGACCGCGAGGACTTCGCCGACCTGTGGTTCACCACCAAGTCCGTCAGCTACCGGGGCCTCGCGCTGCCCGGCCTTGGCATGAACATCGCCCGCTACAACCTAGGCGCGTGCGGCTGGAACACCGTCGACGGGGCGAAGATGGCGGTCTCGCCCAACATCCCCCGGTTCAAGCAGATCGAGGGGTTCTGGCAGGACTGGCGCAACGAGGACCCGGCGTCCTCGGCCTGGAAGTGGTCGGCGGATGCCAAGCAGCGCGCGGCGCTGGTCATGGCGACCCAGCGCGGCGCGATCAGCGAACTGTTCGCCAACTCGCCGATGTGGTGGATGTGCGCCAACCACAATCCGTCCGGATCGGCCAGCGGCGGCAACAACCTCCAGTCCTGGAACCACCGCCAGCACGCCGCCCACCTCGCCGAGGTGGCCCGGCGCGCCAGGGACAGCTGGGGCGTGCGCTTCGCCACCGTCGAGCCGTTCAACGAACCGTCCTCGGACTGGTGGCGGGCGGACGGCAAGCAGGAGGGCTGCCACATCGACGCCACCACCCAGCGCAGCGTGCTGCGGCACCTGCGCGCGGAGCTGGACCGGCGCGGCCTGTCCGCCACCCGGATCTCCGCCTCCGACGAGACCAGCTACGACCTGGCCCGCACCACCTGGAACAGCTTCGACGCCGCCACCAAGGCGATCGTCGACCAGGTCAACGTGCACGGCTACCAGGGCGCGGGCGGCCGCCGCGACCTGCTGGGCCGGGAGGTGCGCGCCGCCGGGAAGGTCCTGTGGAACTCCGAGAGCGGTGAACGTGACGGCACCGGCCTGACCATGGCGCGCAACCTGTGCCTGGACTTCCGCCACCTGCACCCGACCGCCTGGTGCTACTGGCAGGTGATGGACCCGACCCCGGACTGGGCGCTGATCGCCTACGACCCGAACACCCTGCAGCCCGGCGCGGTGCAGACCAAGCTCTACGTGCTGGCCCAGTTCACCCGGCACATCCGGCCAGGGATGCGGATCATCGGCGCGGCCGCCGACAACGCCGTGGCCGCCTACGATCCCGCCGCCCGCCGCCTCGTCCTGGTGGCCGTCAACCCCGGCGCGGCCCAGACGATCACCTTCGACCTGTCCCGGTTCCGCACGCTCCCGACGGGGACGATTCCGCGTTGGTCCACGCAGACCTCCGGCGGCGGCGACAAGTACACCCACCGGGTGGACGCCCGCCTGGACGGCAAGCTCCTGCGCTCCGCCTTCGCCGCCGGGGCGGTGCAGACCTTCCAGCTCGACGGGGTGGTGGTCTGACACCGGCACGCCAGGCGGTGTCCCGGGGTTTCCACCGGATGGCGGTCATCGCCCAATGGCGCAGCGGGCGGCGGCTAACTGACTCCCTGCGAGAGCAGTAGGGTCGCGACTGTCATGACAGCGCCCAGCGCCTGCTCGCTGCCTCGTCGATGAACCGCACCGCCCCGCGCAGGTCGTGCATCCGCCGCGCGTGCTCCGGGATCTCGACCTCCGCCCAGCCCGGACCGGCCAGCACCAGCACCGTCCGCCGGTCCTCGGTCAGCTCCCGCGCCGGAGCGGCCAGCGCGGTCTCCGGCTGGTGCGACCACACCACCGTCACCAGCGGACGCAACCGGTGCACCGCGCCCAGCAGCGCGGCCGGGGGCACCCTGGCGCCGAGCATGCGGGAGCTGCGGCGCAGGCCGGCCAGTGCGGCGGCGAGGGCGTCCAGGGGCAGGGTGTGCTGTTCGTCGGGGGCGGCGGCGAGCAGTGCGCACAGCCTGCCCTGTTCGGGGAGGTGGGTGAGCTCGCGCAGCACGTGCTCGATGCTGTCGCTGATCACGTGCTCGATCTCCACGCCGCTGCCCGACTCGGCCACCCGCTGGCCGAGCTCGACCAGCACCGGCGTGCACACCCGTTCCCAGGCCGCGATCACGCCGAACTCGGCGATCGCGGTGCGGGTGAGGTGGCGCAGCGCGGGCGCGTCCATGCGCAGCGCGGCCGCGTGCAGTCCGCGCACGGCCGACTCGGTGGTCAGCTCGGGCGTCGCGGGGAACACCGGCCCGGCCGCCGGGTCCGGCTCGGCGAGCGCGGTGGCCGCCGCCGCGGCCGCGGCCATGCCCTGGCCGGTCAGCTCGACCATGCGGCGGAGCCTGCGCACGTCCTCCTCGGTGTAGCGGCGGTGCTTGCCCGGCTGGTGCGCGCCGGGGCCGAGGCCGTAGCGGCGTTCCCAGGTGCGCAGGGTGATCGCGGAGACGCCCAGTCGCTGGGCCACCGCTTTGGGCGTCCACTCACCCGAGGCCGACTTCTCCCCAGGTCCGATCATGCCGGGACGCTCCCCTCATCTTCGCCGCTGCTGGGTGATCAGCTCGCGCAGCTCATTCTCTCCAAGGCCGCCCCAGACCCCGAACACCTCCTCGGTCTCCAGCGCGTGCCGCCTGCACTCCGGCACCACCGGGCAGGAGGCGCAGACGGCCTTGGCCGCCTCCTCGCGGGCCGTTCGGCTGACGCCTCGGGCGTTGAACGGGTGGAAGAACAGCGCCGCGTCGCGGCCCCGGCAGGCGGCGCGCAGCTGCCAGTCCCACTCCTCGGCGACCGGTTTGGGCAATCGGCTCAGTTCGGGCATCACCGGCTCCTTCCTGGCTGAGGGTTCCGCCCCCTACGGTAGAACCGATTCGCAACCGATTCAACTCGAAGGCCGGCGCTCGGCCGTGCCGGTGATGTTGCGGGCCATGCCGCCGAAGACCACCGCGTGGAAGGGCGCGACCGACTTCCAGTACAGGTGCCCGGCAAGGCCGTGCGGTTCGAAGATCGCCCGCTGTCGGTACACCGAGCCGCCGGAGTCCGCCGGGGTCACCGACAGTTCCAGCCAGGCGCGGCCGGGCACCCGCAGCTCCGCGCGCAGCCGCAGCAGGCGCGGGCGGTCCAGGTGTTCCACCCGCCACCAGTCCAGGGCCTCGCCCGCGCGCAGGCGGCGCGGGTCGCGGCGGCCCCTGCGCAGGCCGGCCCCACCGGCCAGGCGGTCGATCCAGCCGCGGACCGACCAGGCCAGCGGGAAGGAGTACCAGCCGTGCTCGCCGCCGATGGCCTCGATCACCCGCCACACGGTCTCAGCCTCGGCGGGGGTGTGCCGTTCGCGGACGTCCAGGTAGCGGGTGCCGCCGGACCACTCCGGGTCGGTGGGCAGCGGGTCGGCCGGGTCGCCCGCGTCCGACCAGCGGGTCGGCACGTCGGCGTCCCTGATCCGGGCCAGCGCCAGCTCGATGGCCCGCTCGTAGGGGGTCAGGCCGCCGTCGGGGCCGGGGATGTGCGCGGCGATGTCCTTGTCCTGCTGGACGACCTCGTGCACCAGCGACTCGATCAGCGGCACCGCGATGCTGTTGGGCACCGGGGTCACCAGGTTCACCCACTGCGCGGACAGCCACGGGGTGAGCACCGGCACCGGCAGCACGAGCCGGCGCGGCAGCCGGGCCACCACCGCGTACCGGCGCATCATCGCCAGGTAGGTGAGCACGTCCGGGCCCGCGATGTCGAAGCCCCGGCTCACCTCCGGCGGCAGCTCGGCGGCGCGCACCAGGTAGTGCAGCACGTCGCGGACCGCGATCGGCTGGATCCGGTTGCGCACCCAGCGCGGGGTGACCATCGCGGGCAGCCGTTCGGTGAGGTGGCGCAGCATCTCGAAGCTGGCCGAGCCGGAGCCGAGGATGATCGCCGCGCGCAGCACCGCGGTGGGCACCCCGGAGGCGAGCAGGATCTCCCCGACCTCCGCCCGCGAGGCCAGGTGCGGCGACAGCTGCTCCCCGGTCGGGGTGATCCCGCCCAGGTAGACGATCCGGCGCACGCCCGCCTCGGCGGCGGCTCGCGCGACCGTGCGGGCGGCTTCGCGGTCCAGGGCCACGAAGTCGCGGCGGTTCAGCGAGTGCACCAGGTAGTAGACGACCTCCTGGTCCCGCACGGCCTCGGCGACGGAGTCCGGATCGAGGACGTCGCCCGGCACGATCTCCGCCGAGGCCCGCCAGGGCACCTCGGCCAGCTTGCCGGGGTCGCGGGCCACTGCCCGCACCCGGTGCCCGGCGCGCAGCAACGCGGGCACCAGCCTGCCGCCGAGGTAGCCGGTGGCGCCGAAGACGACACAACGCATGCTGGTCACCAGCTCAGTTCAGTCGCCAGATGGCGAAGTTCAGCGCCCCGGCGAAGCTCACCCAGGCCCAGTACGGCAGCAGCAGCACCGCCGCGGTCCGGTGCAGCGGGAAGAAGCGCCACACCGTCACGCCGATGGCCACCCACATCAGCACCAGCTCGGCGAAGGCCAGGCCGTACAGCCGCGCGCCGAAGAAGATCGGGGTCCAGGCCGCATTGAGCGCCAGCTGCACGCCGTAAGCCGCGAGGGCGGAGCGGGCCGCCGGGCCGCTGGTGTGCCGCCAGAGCAGCCAGCCGGAGATGGCGATCATCGCGTAGAGCACCGTCCACACCGGACCGAACAGCCAGGACGGCGGGGCCCAGGACGGCTGGCGCAGGGCCAGGTAGTCGGCCGAGGTGCTCGTGCTGGCCAGCGCGCCCAGGCCCGCGGCGAGCACGACCGAGACGGCGAAGACCGCGCCGGCGCCGAGCTGGCGGGGCACGGTCGGGTGGGTGGCAGCGGCCACGACTCCTCCGAGCTGAATCGAATGTGAATCGATTCTAGGATGGCGGCAGGAAGTGGACAACCGGAAGGCCGGCCGCCGGATGTCGCGATCTCTAGACTGGGCGGGGTGTTCGACTCGGCCGACTTCGACCTGGCGCCGTATGCGAACCCCGGCTCGCCGAAGTCCGTGCGGCGGGAGTACTGCAGCTGGGGCGAGTCCGGCTGGCGGTCGATGCTCGTGCAGAGCTTCGAGCACGCCCCCGAGGCCGAGTGCCTGCCGCTGCCCGGCGTGGCCGACCTGCACCTGGTGCTGTGCGTGGCCGGGGACGTGGACATCCAGGTGAGCGCCGACGGCAGACCGGTCCGCCGCCGCTGGGTGCCCGGCAGCCTGGAGCTGATGGTGCCTGGCCTGGCCAGCGTGCGCAGCTACCGGTCCAGGTCGGCGATGCGCACCGTCCAGGTGCACATCCCGTCCGCGACCGTGCGCCGGACCGCGGCCCAGCTCGGCGGCGCGGAACCGGACTTCCAGGCGCTCTCGGCCGCGCTGACCGCGGGCGACCCGCTGGTCGAACACCTCGTCCGCGCCCTGCCCGCCGCCCAGGACGCCAACGACCTCTACGCCGAGTCCGCCGCGGCCTTCCTGGTCACCCACCTGCTCACCCAGGGCAGACAACCGCGGCGGCCCGGCCCCGAGCACACCGCGGTCCGCGCGGCCGCGGCGATCATGCGGGACCGGCTGGCCGAGCCGCTGCGGGTGGCCGACATCGCCGCCCAGGTGCACCTGAGCGTCTTCCACTTCATCCGGGTGTTCCGGGAGGCGACCGGCGAGACCCCGCACCGGCACCTGACCCGGCTGCGGATCGAGCAGGCCCGGCGACTGCTCACCGGCACCAACCTGACCATCGACCAGATCGCCGAACGCTGCGGCTTCGCCAGCCCAGGCGCGCTGTCCTCGGCTTTCCTCGGCCAGGTCGGCGTCCGGCCCTCGGTCTACCGCAAGATCTGACCGATACCGGGCAATCCACCGCATGTCCCACGGTCGCGGCCCGGCCTAGTTTCGAGCCGTGCAGAAATACCACGCGACCGCCACCACCCCCGCGCCCCCGGCCGTGGTCTGGCGACTGCTGCTGGACGCCCGCACCTGGCCGGCTTGGTCCACTGTGGACAGTCTGGTGCCGGAACGCTCCAGCGGTCTTGACCGCAACGGCCGGGACCCGGTCGGCGCGGTCCGCGCCTTCCGCACCGGGCGGACGGTGACCGGCGAACGCATCACCGGGCTGACCGAGGAGAAGCAGCTGACCTACCAGGACGCCTTCAACTGGGTCCTGCGCGACTACCGCGCGGTCATCGACCTCGCCCCGGCCCCCGATGGTGGCACGATCATCAACTGGCACGGCACCTACACCGCCAGGTGGGGCATGCGGCGGATGATGCGGCGCGTGATGAGCCAGACCATGCAGCGGATGGCCGACGGCCTGGCCGACTACGCGGCCAGCCAGCCACTGAGCTCGAAGGACCTGTAGCCGGACGGCTCAGCCGGGCCGGGCGGCCAGCAGTTCGGCGAGGTCGTCCAGTGCGGCGGTGCGGCCCTCGGTCAGGTGCACCCCGGCGGTGTTGAGCACCACCTCGTCCACCCCGGCCGCCCGGTACTCCGCCAAGCCCTCGGCGATCTTGTCGACCGTGCCGGTCAGGAAGACGCCGGCGCGCACCAGCGCGCGGGCGCTCAGCGCGACCTGCGCCGGGTGCACGCGCAGCCCGGCCCGCCGCAGCATGTCCGTGTAGTGCGGCGCGGCCAGGTGCTCGCGCGAGCCGTTCAGCGCGACCAGGTGCGGATCGCGACCGGGCCGGGCCACCGCGACCTGCACCACCGCCACCACCCTCGGCACCGGCCTGCCCGCCGCCCCGGCCGCGGCGCGCAGTGCCGGCAGCAGCACCTCGCGCAGGTAGGCCGGCGGGGTGAGCCAGGTGATCGCGACCTCGGCCAGCTCCCCGGCCACCCTGGCCATGCCGGGCCGCAGCACACCAAGGCCAAGGGACACCAGGGGATGCGCGAACTCGGGCAGCGCGCCCAGCATGGTGTCGTAGCGGCCCTCGTGCTGCACGGGTTTGCCGTCCAGCAGGGCACGCAGGATGGTGAGCTGGTCGCGGGCGGCGGTCAGCGGACTGCCGTAGGGCCGCCCGCGCAGCGAGGCCACCAGCTCCGGGGTGCCGGTGCCCAGGCCCAGCACCAGGTCGTGCCCGGTGAGCCTGGCCAGCGAGCGGGCCTGCAGGGCCGCCTCGTAGGGGTGGCGCAGCGCGGTGAGGGTGACGCTGGTGCCCACCGGCACCCGCAGTCCGCGCCCGGCCAGGTAGGCGAAGCCCTGGAAGGTCTCCAGCGCCAGCGACTGGCCCTGCCACAGCCGGTGCGCCCCGCTGTCCCTGACCAGCTCGGCATAGGCCGGCAGGTGCTCGGGTTCGTGCGGCATGACCGGCACCATCAGCGAGACCTTCATGCCGGGCCGACCGCCTCGGTGTCCGGCTCCGGCTGGTACCCGGCGGCCTGCAGGTTGAACAGGTAGGCGTAGTGCCCGTCCCGGCGCATCAGCTCCGCGTGTGTGCCCTGCTCGATCAGCCTGCCGCCCTCGATCACGATGATCCGGTCGGCGATCCGGACGGTGGAGAAGCGGTGCGCCACCAGCAGACTGGTCGAGGTGCGCGCGATGGTGCGGAAGCGGCCGAAGATCTCCGCCTCGGCCTCGGCGTCGATGGCCGCGGTCGGCTCGTCCAGCACCACCACCGGCGCGCCCCGCATGAACGCCCTGGCGAGTGCGACCTTCTGCCACTGCCCGCCGGAGAGCTGGCTGCCCTCGGCGAAGTGGCGGCCCAGCATGGCGTCGTAGCTACCGCCGAGGCCCTCGACCACGGTGTCCGCGCCGCTGGCGGTGGCGGCCGCGCGGACCCGGTCGGTGTCCTGGATGTGTTCCACCGCGCCAAAACCGATGTTGTGCCGCACGCTCATCTCGTAGCGGATGTAGTCCTGGAAGATGACACCCATGTTGCGGCGCAGATCATCCAGGTCGTACTCCTGGATCGGCACCCCGTCGAGGAGGATCTGCCCGCCGGTGGGCTCGTAGAGCCGGGTCAGCAGCTTCACCAGGGTGGTCTTGCCCGCGCCGTTCTGCCCCACCAGCGCCACGCACTCGCCCGCGGGCATGGTGAAGCTGACCCGGTCCAGCACGCGTGCGCTGGTGCCGGGGTAGGTGAAGCTGACCTCGCGGAACTCGATGCCCCGGCTCAGCTGTGCGGGGAAGGGCCGGTTCCCGCCGCCGATCTGCCGCTCCGGCAGGTCGAACAGCTCGAACAGGTTGCTGACGAACAGCTTGTTCTGGAACAGCATCGCCAGCCCGACCAGCAGCGCCTGCCCTGACGCCTGCACCACGCCGATGGCCTGGAGGTAGCCTGCCAGCTGGCCGATCTGGCCGGAGCCCATGGTGGTGAGCATCGCGTAGATCAGCGCCGCGCCGGAGGCCAGCACGCTGATCAGGCCGAGCAGCCCGAAGGCGACCGACTGCCTGCGGTTGATCGAGCGGTCGACCTTGAGGAAGCGGTGCACGAGCTCCCGGTACCGGCCGATGAAGAAGTCACCGAGCTGGAACAGCCGGACTTCCTTGAAGGAGTGGTCGGTGGTGGTGAGGTACTGGAAGTACAACAGCTGCCGCCGGTCCGCGGCCCGTTCGTACTCGATCTCGTACATCTTCTTGCCGTACCACATCTGCGCCAGCGCGGAGGGCACCGGCGCCAGCAGGATCAGCAGCGCGATCCACGGGTGCCAGGAGAACAGCACCGCCGAGACCGACACGATGGTGATCAGCTCGCGGGCGGTGGAGAGCGTGTCGGCGAACAGTTGGTGGATGTTGGCGCCGCTGCTCTCCTGGAAGGCCCGCTGCAGCTTGTCGTAGGAGTCGGCGTTCTCGTAGTCCTGCAGGTCCATCCGGGTGCCCTTGCGCATGACCTGCTCACCGACCGCGGTGGCCAGGTGCAGCCGCAGCACCGCGTCCAGGTACTGGTGCCACACCCCGGACAGGTGCGCGGCCACGCTGACCGCCACGATCAGCAGGCCCACGAACAACACCTGCCCGGTGAGGCCCTCGGTGCTGCCGGTGGTGACCGCGTCGGCCACCGACTGCACCGCGCTCGCGGTGAGCTGGAGCTGCACCGCCGGCACCACCGACACCGCCACGGTGACCAGGATCAGCGCACCCACCCGTACCGGGCTCAGCCGCCACAGCATCGCGGCGATGCGCAGCCAGTCGTTGTCGCGCAACCTCTTCGCCATCTCAGGAATCCCCTCGCAGGTGTGCCGGGCGGCCGCCGACGGCGCGCAGGACGTGCCGCCACAGCGCGTAGCACTCCGACTCCCTGGGCAGGTCCACCGGCATCAACCGGTTGACCTGCATGTGCGCCAGGCTGCCGAGCACGCTGAACTCGTTGCCCCACAACGTCTCCGCCGCGATCGCGGCGCGGACCGCCTGTGCCGCCCCAGCCACCGCCCCGGCCTGCGGGGCGAGCAGGCCGTTGATCAGCTCGTGGTGCGCGCGGCCTTCCCGGTGTGGCCGGAAGTCCCACGGCAGCAGCAGTTCGCCGAGGTAGTCGCGGTTGGCCTGGAACTCCTTGCGCACCGCCTCGGACTCGGCCACCGGCGGGATCAGCGCCGGGCGCTCCTGCGGGGCCAGGCCCCACTGCCGGTACAGGGCGTCCACCGTGGCGATCGCGACGAACTCCGGGCGCAGCTTGGGTTCGTCCTGTTGCAGCAGCGCGACCAGCTCGACCGTGCTGTCGCTGTTGACCGTGAAGAGGTCCTCCACCGGCTCGAAGGTCCGCGGCCCGCCGTAGCGCTCGATCTCCGGCAGGTAGGTCGCGACCGCGGTGTCGAAGGCCAGGTCCGCCTCGACCAGCCCGCGCCCCCAGGCCATCAGCTGGTGCAGCACCTCGGTGGCCGCGCCCGGATCGGCGGCGCGGCAGCGGATGCGCAGGTGTGGCTGGGGATCGGCGTAGCGGAGGTAGAACCAGCGGTCGATCAGGCCCTGTTCGCGCAGCGCCGCGATGTGCTCGCGCAGCGGTCCGGCGATGATCTCGTCGTGCCTGCTGAAGGCGGAGTACAGCTTGAGGTAGGCCCATTCCTCGCCGGGCAGGTGCCGACGGCGCAGGCTGCGGCTGGCGCCGACCTCGGCGATGGACTCCAGCCTGCCGGAGAGCGGCACCGGGCTGCGCGCGGTGTCCTCGGCGGAGTGCGCCACCAGCGGCACCACGATCTCCTCCAGGTACCTCGCACCGTCCACATCGGACAGCCACAGGTCGTCGAAGGCGGGCAGCATCTCGTGCAGCACCGCAGGGCCGTGCCCGCCGCGGACCTGCCCGGCCAGCTCGTCAAGGCCGAGTGGGTGCTCCAGGTCCAGCAGCAGCCGGTTGTCCTCGTCCACCAGGTAGACGTAGCGCGGCACCCGCCACCGCTGCCGCCAGGCGGCCAGCGCGGTGCCGAAGTCACCGGTGAGGTCCGCGGCGCGCAGGGTCCACTGCGCGGGCCGCAGCACCACGCTGCCCCTGGTGACCCTGGGCAGGAAGGACAGGTTCTCCAAGGGGCCCCAACGGAATCCGGTGGGCATGACGTAGCCGTCCTGGGAGACCTCCAGCACGAACCGGGCCGCGTTGGGCGCCAGGTGCGGGCCGAGCATGTGCCCCTGGGTGACCACGACCTCGCGGCCCAGGGTCCGCGACCACAGGTAGAACCGGTTCCCGGCCACGCCCACGTGCAGGTCGGCTAGGCTGATGGTGCGCTCTGGCCGCGTCGACGGGGTGGCGTTGACCGGCACCTCGTACTCGTGCAGCAGCGGCCGGAACGCCACGTTCGCCGCCCGCCCCGAGGTGGGCAGGAAGCACAGCTCGGCGTGCACCGCCTCGGGTTGCAGGGCGCGCACCCGCCGGGCGTGCTCGCGCAGGTGGCCCAGCGCGTCCTCGCCGAGCAGGTCGAAGAAGCGCCCGCTGGTGCGCCCGCCGTAGGCCAGGCTGAGCTCGCGCAGCACCAGCCGCCACTGCCCGTCGTCGATCCGGCCGTCCGGATCGGTGAGCTGGAGCTGGGCGTAGGCGTCCAGGGCCGGGTAGAGGCCCAGCGCGGGCTTGCCGGCCGCCGGGGCGATCCGGTCCAGCCAGGCGTCGGTCAGTTCCACCGAGGTCTCGCCCGCGCACCAGGCCTGGCTGGCGAACTCGGTCAGCAGCAGGTCGTAGTCCGCTGTGGACGGTTCGGGGGTGTTGTTCGGCACCGGGTGCGAGCGCGGCGGTTCCAGGTAGTTGTACGGCGCGTCCAGGCCGGTGTCCGGGCTGAGCACGTCCAGCACCGGGACCAGGGCGTGGTCGCCGTAGCGCTCGGTGAAGGCCTCCCGGTACTGCACCAGGTGGTGGTTGTGGCCGGGCAGCGCGGCGGCCAGGCGCATCAGGCAGTCCACCGCGTCGGCCACGGCCGCGCCGACCGCGTGGCTGAGCCCGGCGCCGTGCAGGTCCAGCGCGGAGTCCAGCTGGAAGGTGTCGCTCTGGTGGCCGGGCACCAGCGCCTGCTGGGCGGCCCGCAGCTCGCGCAGCGGCTCGGTGCCCGGCTCGGCGGCGGCCCGGTGCACCAGCTCGATGATCTCGCGCAGCGCCTCGGTGGCCGGCGCGGCCGCCTCGATCCCGGTGAGCCGCTTGGCCACGTGCTGTTCCGGGAATGGACTGGACTGCGGCGGGCGCAGGTCGCTGATGAGGAAGTTGAGCTCCCGCAACTGCTCCACCAGTCCGGCGACCCGGTCCCGTGGCACGTCGGGGAACTCCTGGGCCAGCTCGTCGACGAGCTGTTCGGCCGGGGTCGGGGTGGCGGCCATGCGCAGCACGGCGGTGACCGCGGCGGTGGCGCGCACCCGCACGCTGCGGTTGTCCGCGCGGCCGTAGATGTCGGCGTAGGGCAGCACCAGCCGGTCGCCGCGCAGGTGCGCGCCCGCGTTGCGGACCAGCCGCAGGTGCGGGCGCAGCGCCGGGTCCTGTTCGAGATCTTTGATCAGCGCCAGCAGCCAGCCCATGTCGGCGCGCACCCGGCCCCGGTGCACCGCGGGCGTCCCGAGCTCCAGCGTGGTCCGCTCGGCGAACTCACCGAGCGCGATCCCGGAGAAGGCGCCGAACGGGGTGGGCCGGGTGGACATCCTGGTCAGGTAGCGCAGCAGCCGGGAGTGCACCCGCTTGCTCTTCTTGCCGCCGCCGTCGGCGTCCAGCCGGTCCAGCGCGTCCACCAGGTCGTTGCTGGCCACGGCCAGCGCGCGGCGCACCAGCGGGGTCTGGGCCAGCGCGCGCAGCCGGGCCAGGGCCTCGGCGCGGCGCTGCTCGTCGCCGCCCTCGCCGGCCAGCAGCTCGCGGAAGGTCTCCGCGGGCAGGGCGGGCGTGCGGATCAGGTAGAACTCGCTCGCGCGGTAACGGGACTCGGTCATCGGGCACTCACCTCGTGAGGAAGGCGCGGAACCAGGACGGACGGCGCGGCGCGGTCGCGGCGAGCAGGGCCAGCGCGATCCCGGTCGAACCGGACAGCAGCGAGGGGCTGTCCACGAAGACGCCGGGTTCCTCCTCGTCGCGGAAGAGCACCGGCAGGTCCGGATCGGCCAGCTCCAGCAGCAGCTCCAGCACCCTGGGCGTCTCGGCGGCGGCCAGTTCGCTGCCGTGCGCGGCGAACTCCAGGCACAGCACCAGCACCCCGGCCAGGCCGTGGCAGAAGGTGGGGGAGAAGGACGCGCGCTCGGGCAGGCGGCGCAGCACGGCCTCGAAGGAGGCCACGGCCAGCGCGCGCAGCGACTCCTCGCCCAGCGCCTCGGCCACCGGGAGCAGCGCGACGGCTACCCCCGCGGTGCCGTAGCACCAGGCGATCTGGTCCAGCGGCTCGCTGGGCCGGACCTCGGCGCCGGTGTCGTCGATGGGCACCTCGCTCGGCCACACCGGGCCGTGGCCGTCGGCGCGCCGGATCGCCAGCACCCACTCCAGCACCCCGCGCAGCGCGGCCTCCTGGCCCGGCCGCCGGTATCCCGCCAGCCAGGCGGTGGCCAGCGCTGCCAGCGGGCCGGGGATGCCGTGCGCCAGACCCACGTTGAGGTGGCCGTACGGGTGGTCGCGCTCGCCCCGGCACTGCTCGGGGCTGATCAGCCAGCGGCGGGTCAGCGACAGGTCGCGCGGCGGTTCGCCGAGCCACACCAGGTAGTCGACCAGCCGGTCGGCCGCGGCGCGCACGGCGGGGCACGGCGAGTCGATGCCGCACAGGTAGGACAGGGTGCCCGCGGCGCCGCTGACCATGTCGTAGTCGGAGTCGCTGACCCCGCGCTCGACCGTGGGCAGCGGCAGGTCCATGACCTGCGCGGCCAGCTTCTCGTGCAGCCGGTCCAGGCTCGGGCCGAACCGTTCCTCGGCGCGGACGCAGGCGGCCAGGGCCAGCGCCAGGCCGCTGGTGCCCGAGAGCAGCCCCGGCTCGGCCAGCGGGGTGCCCGCGGTCCCGGCGACCGCCTCGCGGATGTAGGTGAACGCGGTGTCCAGCGCGCCGCGGCGGCCCGGTTCGTCCGGCGCCGCCTCGGCGGCGAGCACGTGCAGCAGCGCGAGGCCGGCGTGCCCGTGCGCGAAGCCGGGATAGGACCAGCCGTAGGGGTGGACCGCCTGCTCGGCGGAGGCCATGACCAGGTCGATGACCGACTCGGGGTCGGCGCTGCGGCGCGCGATCTCCAGCGCGGTCGCGGTGGCCCGGCGCGCCAGCGCACCCGGCAGCGAGCCGTGCCAGGCGAGTGCCGGGGCGCTCGGGCCGGCCGAGGCGTGTTCGGACAACTGGCGCACGAATGCCCCCTTTTTCTTGTGGCGAATGCGGTATTTTGCCGAGTGGGTGCTGCCGTGTCTTCCACACACGGCAGCACCCTCGTGCTCAGCGCATGCAGCCCGCGGTGCAGATCGGGGTGCAGGTCTGGCTGCACTTGCAGGTGGTCTTGGAACAGACCGGGGTGCGCGAGCAGGTCAGCCTGCTGATGATCGACAGCGGCCCGGCCGCGCCGTCGGCACCCGCCGGAGTGGTGATTCTGACGTCCAGATCGAATGCGTCCATGTTCGCCTTTTCCTTTCGGAGAATTCACCGGCCGGAATCAGCCGGTGCGTATTGACTGCGATTCGCATCGCCGTGGCCAACGTAAGTCGCGGCGCGTACACGGTGCTGACGGCCGCGTACACAGCGCTGTCAGAGCGCTGTCGCCGCGCTGGCCGTCCAGTTCAAACCCCTTGTTCCGCTGGGGGCTGCACGATCCGTGTGCCTGCGGCTACGGTGGGCGCGACCGCGGTCACGATCTGGGGAGTGACTGTGCCGTCTTGGGGGTGGGCTGTGGGGCCGCAGCAACACGAGTTGAGCTTCGGGGTTCTGGGACCGGTGGCCGCCTGGCGCGGCGCGCACCAGATCGATCTGGGCTGGCCACGGCAGCAGGCCGTGCTGGCGGTGCTGCTGCTGGAGCTGAACCGGCCGGTGCCGGTGTGCGCGCTGATCGACGCGGTGTGGGGCGAGGCGCCGCCGCAGGGCGTGCGCAACACCGTGCAGACCAACATCAGCCGGTTGCGCCGGGCGCTGCGCGCGGACCCCTCGGCCGACCGGGACGACCTGGTGGTGCGCACCGACGCCGGCTACCTGCTGCGCGCCGAGGCGTCCCAGGTGGACGCGCTGGCCTTCGAGCAGGAGCTGGCCGCGGCCAGGGAGCACCGGCGGGCCGGGAACCTGGCCGCCGCGACCACCTCGGTGGAGTCGGCCCTGCGTCGCTGGCGCGGGGACCCGTGCAGCGGCCTGGAGGGCTCGTACCTGCACACCAGGCGGCTGCGGCTGGCCGAGTGCAGGCTGACCGCGCAGGAGCTGTGGGCCGAACTGCTGCTGGCGCGCGGTGAGCACGCGGCGGTGGTGGCCGAGCTGACCGCGCTGGTAAGCGCTCACCCGCTGCGCGAACGCCCGCGCGAGCTGCTGATGCTCGCGCTGTGCCGCTCGGGCAGGCGGGCCGAGGCGCTCTCGGCCTACCAGGACGCGCGGACCACGCTGGCCGACCGGCTCGGCATCGACCCCGGGACCGGGTTGCGCGAGCTGTACCAGCGGATCCTGGCCGAGGACCCGGAACCGCCGCCCGCGCCCACCACGATCAGGGTCGCGCCCGCCCCGCCACCCGCCGCCCCGGTGGCGCCCGCGCAGCTGCCGGCCGCGGTGCGTGCCTTCACCGGCCGGGACGCCGAGCTGCGGCAGCTCATCGTGGCCGCCTCCGGCGCGGCCGACCCGGACCGGCAGGACAGCGAGATCGTCGCCATCGACGGGATGCCGGGGGTGGGCAAGACCGCGCTGGCCGTGCACGCCGCCCGCGCGGTGGCCGAGCACTTCCCGGACGGCCAGATCTACCTGCGGCTGGGCGCCTTCAGCGCGGACCGGCCGCCGGTGGCCCCCGAGGACGCGCTGGCCGACCTGCTGCGCGCGGTGGGCGTGCCCGGCGCGGAGATCCCCGACGGGCTACCGGCCCGCGCCGCGCGGTGGCAGGCCAGCCTGCGGGAGAAGCGGATGCTGCTGGTGCTCGACGACGCCACCGGCCACGAACAGCTCCGCCCGCTGCTGCCCGGTCCTGGCCGCTGCCTGGTGCTGATCACCAGCCGCCGCAGGCTCACCGCGCTGGAATGCCTGCGCACCCTGGAGCTGGACCCGCTGCCCGCCGAACAGGCCAGAGCCCTGTTCCTGCGCCTGGCCGGGCGGCAGGAGCCCGACCCGGCGGCGCTGGCCGAGCTCACCGCGCTGTGCGGGCGGCTGCCGCTGGCGATCACATTGCTGGCCGGGCGGTTGCGGCACCGTCCACGGTGGACACTGCGGTACCTGGTGGACCTGCTGGCCTCCTCGCGGATGACGCTGGGGGAGCTGCACGCGGAGAACGTCACGCTGACCGCGGCGTTCGAGCTGTCCTACCGCAACCTCACCGAGGGGCAGCAGCGGCTGTTCCGGTCGCTGGCCCTGTTGCCGGGCACCGAGATCGAGGTGCACGCCACTGCCGCACTGGCCGGACTGGAGCTGCCGGAGACCCGCCAGGAGCTCGAACAGCTCTACGACGACCACCTGCTCACCGAGTCCGAGCCCGGCCGGTACCTGTTGCACGACCTGGTCAAGGAGTACGCGCTCACCCTGGCCGAACAGGACGACCCGGCGCCGAGGGCGGCCGCGTCGGGCAGGCTGCTGGAGTACTACCTGGACACCACCGCGCTGATCAGCACCAGGGTGCTCGCGGACGCGCCGATGGCGGTGCCCGCGCTGGCCTGCCGGTTCGCGGACGACCCCGCGGTGGACACCGAGTCCGGCGCGCTGGCCTGGCTGGACCGGGAAGGCGACAACCTGGTCGCCTGCCTCACCTGTCCCTCGGCCAGTGCGCACCCCGCACTGGTCGTCTCGCTCACCACCGCTCTGCACCCGTACCTGCGCAGCCGCGGCCACTGGCACCGGTCGATCAGCCTGCACCAGGCGGCGCTGGCCCTGGCCGAGGACATCGGCGACGAACCCGCCCGTGCCGCCGTCCTGCACAACCTCGGCACGCTGCGGCGCCTGACCGGCGACCACCCCGGCGCGCGCCGGGACCTCGGCGACGCGCTGGTCCGCTACCGCGCGCTCGGCCACCTGCGTGGCGAGGCCGGCGTGCTCACCGAGCTCGGCGTGCTGGACACCGCCACCGGCGCGCCCGACGCCGCGACCAACCACCTGCGCGACGCCCAGCGCCGCTACCGCCTGCTGGGCAACCCGCTCGGCCAGGCGCACATCCAGCTGCACCTGGGCATCCTGCGCCACCAGCTCGGCGACCTGCCCGGCGCCGCCGCCCACCTGTGCAATGCCCGGCACCGCTACCGCCTGCTGGCCAACCCGCTCGGCCAGGCGCACGTGCTGGCCGCGATCGGTCACCTGGGCACCGAGGCCGGTGAGTTCCCGGTGGCGCTCGCCGCGCTGACCGAGGCGCTGGCCGGCTACCGCGCGCTCGGCGACCAGCTCGGCCAGGCCACGACGCTGAGCCACCTCGGCGACTGCCACCGCCAGGCGGGTGATCCCGTTGCCGCACAACGTCACCTCGACCAGGCGCTGACCTCCTTCGCCGGGGTCGACGAGCCACTGAGCCAGGCCACCGCCCGGCACCGCCTGGCCACCCTGCACCTGACCACCGGACGGCACACCGAGGCCCTGCGCGAGTTCCGCCAGGCCCTCGGCCTCGGCCGCCGCCTCGGCGCCCGCGCCGCGATCGCGGCCGCCCTGACCGGCATGGGCCGCTGCCTGGTCCACCTCGGCGACCCCGAGCGCGGCGCGGAGCACCTCCGCCAGGCGGTGGCCCTGCTCACCGAGCTGGGGTCGCCGGAGGCGGCGGAGGTGACCCGCGCGCTGTCCGCGCTGCCGGAGGCCAGCTGAGCTCAGTCCAGCCGGCACCGGCGGCGTCGGATCACTTGCAGCAGGCCGCGGCCTGGACCGCAGGCGGGGCGTCCTCGCCGAAGGCGGCCGAGTCGCTCTTGACCACGTAGACCTCCCACGGCTCGCGGCCCGGCCCGTGCACCCACACCTTGTCCTGCACCGCGTAGCAACAGGTGGTGTCGTTCTCCACCGCGGTGAACAGCCCCAGTGCGGCCAGCCGTTCGGTGGCCTGGCCGACCTGCTCGCTGGTCTCGACCTCCACGCCGAGGTGGTCCAGCGCGGTCTCCTGGTCCGGCTCGCCCGCCAGCAGCACCAGCTTCAGCGGCGGCTCGGCGATGGCGAAGTTGGCGTAGCCGGGGCGGAGCTTGGCCGGTTCGACGCCGAAGAGCTTGGTGTAGAAGGCGATCGAGGCGTCCAGGTCGGACACTCGCAGGGCCAGCTGGACACGGGACATGACGTCTCCTTGGATAGATGTTCATCTAATCAAGCAGGGCCCACATTGCCCTCTGGATAGAGGTCTGTCAAGATAGAGATATGTCGAAACAGCTGCCGGTGGTCGCACAGGAGACGCTGTGCTGCTCGCCGCTGATGCGCGAGCCGCTGACCGAGACCCAGTCGGCGGAGCTGGCCAGGGTGTTCAAGGCCCTCGGCGACCCGGTGCGGCTGCGGCTGCTCTCGCTGATCGCCTCGCACGCCGGCGGCGAGGCGTGCGTCTGCGACCTGACCGACGCCTTCGAGCTGACCGGGCCGACCATCTCCCACCACCTGAAGGTGTTGCGGGAGGCCGGGATCATCGACGGTGAGCGGCGCGGGACCTGGATCTACTACCGGGTGCTGCCGAGCATGTTGCAGACCCTGTCCGCGGTCCTGATGACCTCGGCCCAGGCCACGACCGCGTGAGCGCCGTCGCCGAACCCGGCGTGCCGGGCAAACTGTCCACTGTGGACCGATTCCTGCCGGTCTGGATCCTGGCCGCGATGCTGCTCGGCCTCGGCGCGGGGCGTGCTCTGCCCGGACTGGGCGCGGCGATCGACGCCGTGCAGGTCGACGGCATCTCGCTGCCCATCGCGCTCGGGCTGCTGGTGATGATGTACCCGGTGCTGGCCAAGGTCCGCTATGACCGGCTGGACACCGTCACCGGCGACCGGCGGCTGCTGCTGCTTTCCTTGCTGCTCAACTGGATCCTCGGTCCGGCGCTGATGTTCACGCTGGCCTGGCTGATGCTGCCGGACCTGCCCGCCTACCGCACCGGGCTGATCATCGTCGGCCTGGCCAGGTGCATCGCGATGGTCATCATCTGGAACGACCTGGCCTGCGGGGACCGCGAGGCCGCCGCGGTGCTGGTCGCGCTGAACTCGGTGTTCCAGGTCATCGCCTTCGGTGTGCTCGGCTGGTTCTACCTGACCGTGCTGCCCGGCTGGCTCGGCCTGCCCCAGGCGGATCTGGCGGTCTCCGGCTGGGCCATCGCCAGGTCGGTGCTGATCTTCCTCGGCATCCCGCTGCTGGCCGGGTACCTGACCCGCCGCTTCGGCGAGCGCGCCAAGGGCCGGGACTGGTACGAGAACCGGTTCCTGCCGCGGCTGGGCCCGCTCGCGCTCTACGGGCTGCTGTTCACCATCGTGGTGCTCTTCGCCTTGCAGGGCGGGCAGATCACCAGCCAACCGTGGGACGTGGCCCGGATCGCGCTGCCGCTGCTGGCCTACTTCCTGCTCATGTGGTTCGGCTCGTTCGCCATCGGCAAGGCGGCCGGACTGTCCTACGAGCGCACCACGACACTGGCGTTCACCGCGGCGGGCAACAACTTCGAGCTCGCCATCGCGGTGGCGATCGCCACCTTCGGCATCACCAGCGGCCAGGCCCTGGCCGGGGTGGTCGGTCCGCTGATCGAGGTGCCGGTGCTGGTCGCGCTGGTCTACGCCGCCCTGCGCGCCCGCCGCCGCTTCACCGCCGAAGACCCGCGCACCACCGTCAAGAACTAGGAGCCACCGTGTCCGACCTGCCCGAGGTGCTCTTCGTCTGCGTGCACAACGCCGGCCGCTCCCAGATGGCGGCCGCCCTGCTGCACCACCACGCCCAGGGCCGCGTCACGGTCCGCTCCGCGGGCTCGGCCCCGGCCGACTCGATCAACCCGGCGGTGGTCGAGGCGATGGCCGAGCTCGGCCTGGACCTCTCCGGCGAGTTCCCCAAGCCGCTGACCGAGCAGGCCGTCCGCGCCGCCGACGTGGTGATCACCATGGGCTGCGGCGACGCCTGCCCGGTCTTCCCCGGCAAGCGCTACCTGGACTGGGCGCTGGCCGACCCGGCTGGCAAGGGTGTGGAGCACGTCCGGCCGATCCGTGACGAGATCGACCGCCGGGTCACCGCGCTGCTGGCCGAGCTGACCTCGCCTGCCACCTGACCCCGATCACCGCTGCCACTCGATGATCAACCGGGCCAGCTCCTCGGGCTGGTCCTCCGGGATGAAGGTCCAGGAGTCGGCGACGGTGACGATCCGCGCGTCCGGCAGGATCGCGGCGAGCCGGTCGAACAGCGGAGGCTGGAAGATCCGGTCGTCGGCCGCGCGGACCAGCAGCACCGGCTTGTCGAACCGGGGCAGCGCCTTGGCCGCTGCGATGGTGTGCCGGTGGTGGATGCCGGTGATGAAACGCTTGGCGTCACGGCGGATCGCGGCGCTGTCGCGGATCGGCCGCAGGTAGGAGTCGAAGACCTCGGCCGGGATGCCGCGCTTGGCCAGCCAGCCGAACGCGGACGGCCGCCGCCGCACGAACGGCAGCTGGAGGCATCGGCTGGCCACCCAGATCGCGCCGGGCAGCCGGGCCAGGGTGGGCAGCCGGGTGAAGGGCTGGGGCAGGAAGACCTCGAACGCGTCGCACGGGGTGAGCACCACCCGGCCGATCCGCTCGGGGTGGTTGGCCATCAGGATCTGGCTGAGCGCGCCACCGGTGTCGTTGGCCACGATGGTGACCTCGGTCAGGTCGAGCGCGTCCAGGAACTCCGCGATCAGCCTGGCCACGCCGGGCGGCGTCAGGTCGGCCGCCGCCGGCATCGGCACCCGGTGCGCGCCCAGCGGCAGATCCGGTGCGAGGCAACGGAAACCGGCCTCCGCGACGGCGGGCACGACCTTGCGCCACAGGTTGGCGTTGACCAGCAGGCCGTGCACGAACACCACGGGCCTGCCGTCGCCGCGCTCGGTGTAGGCCACCCGTCCGCTGGGCAGGCTGACGGTCTTGCTCGCGCCAAGAGCGGGATCGGCCATGGCGACCTCCTCGGGTGTCGACGTCATCGCGGGGTGTCGGACAGGGGTTCTTCGACACAGCCTGCCAGCTCGGCCATGGCCGCCTGGCGGCCCGCGTCAACCGCCGCGCGCAGCAGGTGCGGACGGCGCTCGGTGCGGCCGATGCGCGCGCTGCCCAGCGGCGGCCGGATCTGCAGGGTCGCCGGATGCGAGGAAAGCAGGCGCTCCTCCTCCGCCCGGATGAGATCGCCGCGCAGCCAGGGATCGAGGGCTCCCGGGGCGCGCCGGGCGAACCAGCGCGAGGCCACCAGACGCTCACCGAGGGAAGGCGGCGCGGAGGTCTCATCCGCGCGCCGGGTGCGCAGCGCGAGGATGTGCGTGGCCCCCTGCGCGAGCGCGGTGCGCACCGGGATGGCCTCGCTCAGCCCGGCGTCGACCAGCGACCGCCCGTCGAACTCGACCGGCTCACCCGCGAGGATGGGCATCGCGGTGGAGGCGCGCAGCGCGGCCTGGATGCTGGCCTGGTCGCGGAGCCGCGGGTGCAGGTCGACGGCCTGGCCGGTGCGCGCGTCGGTGGCGATCGGGTGGAACTCCACCGGGCTGTCCAGGATCTCCTGGAATCCCATCGGCATGATCTGGGTGTACACGGTGTGCACCAGGAACCGGGTGTCCACCACGGGCCGCAGGCGCAGCGCCCGCCGGAGGCTGATGGTGGTGCCCATGACCACCGGGTCCCACCAGGCGTGCATGGTGCTTTCCGCGCGGCCGCACAGCAGCCAGGCCGCGTTGAGCGCACCGGCCGAGCTGCCGTAGACGGCGTCGAACATCGGCAGCAGGCCCAGTTGTTCGATGGGCACGGTCATGCCGCTGGAGTAGGCGCCGCGCGAGCTGCCGCCCTCGATCAGGAGCACCAGGCGCGCGTTGTCCTCGCGGTGGCCGGGGGTGCTGCCTTGGCGCTTGCGGTCGCGGAGCAGCTGCAGAACGGTGTGGGTCACCCTTCCTTTGTAGAGCGTGGCGCTCCTCTGCGCGGGACCACCGCCACCAGGACCGCCAGCGCCGCGTACCCGGAAGCCAGCGTGGAGACCGTCGCCACCCCCGCCACCAGCAGCGGACCGCCGGCATCGCCCAGCTCCCGCCCCACCTCCGCCGCGCCCATCGTCTGCCCCATGCGTTCCTCGGGCGTGGCCGCGGCCAGGGCGGCGAAGCCGAGCGGGGTGATCAGGCCGGTGCCGGCGCCGATCAGCGCGGCGGCCAGCAGCACGCCGAGCAGTCCGGGCAGGATCGCGGCGGCCAAGCCAGCCGCGGTGAGGAGCAGGCCGGCGCGCAGGCCGGTGCGGGTGGTCAGGCGTCCGGCGTCCAGGGCACGGCCCGCGGTGGGCTGGACGATCGCGGCGGTGGCGGCCAGCACGGAGACCGCGGCGCCGGTGGCGATGGCGCCGAGACCGGCCGCCGCGCCGGAGACCGGCAGGAAGCCGACGCCCACGGAGAGCGCGGCGGTGGCGGCGGCCAGGGCGGTGACCGGGGCGAGGAAGGAGCGGTCGGTCAGGCGGCGGGCGAGGTCGGCCACGGTCTGGCGTCGGCGGGGCAGTGGGGGCACGGCGGGCACCGCGACGGCGGCCCAGACCGCGACGGCCGCGGCGCAGGCCGCCATCACCGTGAACAGCAGCCACAGGCCCCCTGCCCAGGCCAGCACCCCGCCGAGCAGGGGACCGAGGGTGTAGCCGATGGACTTGTAGAAGCCGTAGCTGCCGAAGGCGCGCCCGCGCCTGGCCGCCGGGTTCAGCCGGGCGACCATCGCCGAGGCCGAGGGGGAGAAGGCCGAGGCCGCCGCGCCCTGCCCGAGGCGGGCGGCCCACAACCAGCCGGGGCTGTCCGCGACGGCGTACAGGCCGGAGGCCACGGCGAAGGCGATCAGGCCGCCGAGCAGCACCGGCTTGCCGCCCACCCGGTCGGCCAGCGAGCCGAACACCGGCTTGAGCACCACCTCCGCGCCGTCGTAGAGGGCGAGCAGGCCGCCCAGCACCAGCAGGGAGGTGACCGCGTCCTCGGCGGAGCCGCCCAGGTTGGCCGCGATGCCGTGCGCGCCGAAGGCGGTGGTGAACCCGGCGGCGTACAACGGCCACATGGCCCGGTCGGAGTTCGGCACGAGCGCGAACCTAGCGGTGGTGGCCTGCGCTCCCACACCCGCCGTCACGACCGAGATTCAGTGGACGGACAGGTCCTCGGTCGCTAGCTTGACGCTGTTGCGGAATCCCGTCCGCCCGGGGAACTCCAGGAGCGCTGATGGCCATCACGATGACCGGAGCTTCCGTTCGCCCCTTGGTGACCGCGGTCGCGGGCTGGTAGCAGCACAATCAGCGCACATCCCGGTCGCCGGGGCGAGGTGACACGTGTCACCGGCCCTTGGCGCTGCCTGGCGTCTCCGTTCGCCTTCCCGGGAGTTCTGCTGTGCCCGCTGATCACATTGTCAACCGGAATGTCCGCCTGCTGAGCTGGTTCAACTTCTTCGGCGACTTCCGCCTGTACGGGCCGATCATGGTCATCTACTTCGCGCAGGTCACCGGCTCGTACACCGCCGCCGCCAGCCTGCTGGCGGTGAAGATGCTGTCTTCGGCGGCGTTCGAAGTCCCGGCCGGGGTGCTCTCCGACCGCCTCGGCCGGCGCGGCACCATGATCGCCGGTGCGGTTGTCATGGTGGCCGCCCACCTCGGGTACGCCGGCGCTTCGGGCTACGGCCTCCTGCTGGCAGCTGTGGTGCTGGAGGGACTGGCCACCGCACTGTGGAGCGGCAACAACGAGGCCCTGCTCTACGACACCTTGCTCGAAGCCGGCCGGGCGGAGGAGTTCCCCCGGCACTCGGGCCGGGTGAACTCGATGTTCCAGATCGCGCTCGCACTGGCGGCACCCATCGGTGGCGTGGTCGCCGGCGCGTGGTCGCTGCGTGCGGTGGTCGTGCTCTCGGTCGTGCCGCAGGTGCTGTGCCTGCTCCTCGCCCTGCGGGTCCGGGAACCGCGGGTGCACGGCCCGCGGGCATCCAACGCGCTGGCGCACCTCGGATCGGCCCTGCGCGGCATCCGCCGCAATCCGGTGCTCCGCCGGATGACCCTGGTGTCGGCGCTTCGGCACAGCGGCGAAAGCGCGGCCCAGTTGTCGCCTGCTTTTGTGGCGGGGCTGTGGCCGCTCTGGGCGCTGGGCCTGTGGCGCACCTTCGGCCACGGTGTGGCCTTCCTCGGCTTCCGGGTCAGTGGCTGGGTGATCGGCCGGGTGGGTGCGGCCCGCACCCTGCTGTTCGGGGAGCTGTTCGACAACGTGGCGAACTTCGTGGCGCTGATCAAGCCGACGGTGTTCTCACCCGTGCTGCTCGGGTCACCGGCCTACGGCATGTCGGCAACCGCCCAGCAGACGTTGCTGCAACGCGAGTTCACTGACCAGGAACGCGCGACGATGGGTTCGCTGGCCTCGCTGCTCGGCAGTGTGCTCTACGCGCTCGTCGCCCTGGGCGCCGGCCTGCTGGCAGACCGTTGGGGCATCGTCGCGGCGTTGCTCGGGATCCAGGCGGTGGTGCTGATCGCACTTCCGCTCGCCTGGCGGCAGGCACGGTGACCCACCCGGGGGCCGCGCGCTCCGGGCTGGGCGGCTGACCCGGCTTCCTCTTGCCGCCCGCCCAGCCCGGAGTGCGACTAGCCGATCACCACCGGCCGCGGGGCGACAGCTCGCCGGTGGAGTGCGCCAGCACCTGCTGCGTGTCCGCCCGCATCCGGTGTCCGTTGGCCGGGGCGCCGCCGCCGATGACGGCCGCCGTGTCCCATGCCCGGCAGGCTCGTCCCGCCGGTGTCGCGATCGTGCTGACCCTTGTCGTGTTCACATTCAACCCCTCACACCCTGGTCTCCCGGATGGACCTGGGCGGCTCAGGTCTACCTCCGCTGGAGTTGTCTGGTGTCGGGGCGGCTGCCGTACAAACAACTCCCGTACTTCCCCGGCGCGGCGGGTTACGCGCAGGTCACGGACTATCCGGTACCGGGGTCCGCTTGGTGGGGAAGCCGAGGCGGACCGGGGCGCCGCAGTGCTCGAGGAGCTCCACCGGCTCGTCGGCGAAGCGCAGGAACGAGGCGCCAAGGGAGCGGTGGGCGGGCCATTCGCCGGGCGGGGTGAGGCCCGCGTTGGCCAGCATCTTGCCGATCAGCGGGTCGAACGGGTGCCAGGTGTCACCGACCTTGATGTCCAGCCAGCTGTGGCCGGTGGAGTAGGGCTTGGCCAGCAGGAGGCCGAAGGAGGTGCGGGCTTCGACGCCCAGGCGGACGGCCTCGGCGGCGAGGTAGCGGGCGGCCAGGTCGCAGTCGGCGAGGCGGGTGCGGCGGACGAAGTCCAGGTCCTCGCGCAGGTCCAGGGAGGGGACCAGGTAGTGCTCGACCTCGCTGAGCAGCTCGATCAGCTCCCGTGGCGCTCCGGTGAGGTCGATGCTTTCGCCTTGGGCGCGGTGCCGGATGGTGAACACCGGCCTGGCCGGGTCGGCGGGGTGCTCGGTGATCAGCGGGGCCAGGCCGGGGTGGATCCGGTAGGGCGCGCCGGGGTCGAGGCAGCCGCCGGTGCAGGTGGGGATGAGGCGGACCGCGTAGTCGACCGGGACGCCCGCGGTGCCGTGCCGCAGGGCCGCGACCCAGCCGCGCATGCCCATGAACCGCGGTGAGGGCAGGCGCAGGGTGACCGCGATGCTGGCCAGGTCGTGGTTGTCGTAGCGCGGGCCGTCCGGGGTGTCGGCGCGGGGGAGTCCCTCGGCGGTCAGCTCGGCCAGCAGGTCCGGCGGGATCTGGTGGACCTTGGTGGCGGTCTCCGGGGTCTCGGTGAAGCTGCGGTGGTGTTCGGGGATGCGGCGGGCGCGGGCCACGATCTCGCGCACGGGAGTGCTCACCGCGGTCTCCTTTCCGGTCAGGGTAGTTCGGTGACCGAGGCGAGCGCGGCCAGTTGGGTGTGCAGTTGGCGGCGGCTGATCTTGCCGCGGGGGGTGCGCGGGATGTCCTCGACGGTGAGGAAGGTCCTGGGCAGCTTCTGGGTGGACAGCAGGCCCATCAGGTGTTTGCGCAGCTGGGACCTGGTGACCCCGGGGCTGGCCGTGAGCACCAGGCCGACGGTGGCGCCGAGCAGCTCGTCCGGCACCGGGTAGGCGACCGCCTCGGTCACCCCCGGGCAGGACTGGGCGGCGCTCTCCACCTCGTAGGCGAGCACGTTCTCCCCGCCGCAGTTGATCACGTCGTCCAGCCGGCCCAGCACGGTGAGCTCGCCGTCGGCGGCTCGTACGCCCAGGTCGGCGGTGGGCAGCCAGCCCCCGGCCGTGCGCGCCCCGGCGGAGATGATCGCGCCCCTGGCCCAGATCTCGCCGGGCTCGCCGGTGACCACCCGGCCCTGCTCGTCGCGGACCTCGATCTCGCACAGCGTGGGGTGGCCAACCGTGCCGGGGGTGGCGACCTCCGGCGGCAGGCCCTGGGAGGCCAGCTCGCCGGGCGCCTCGGTCATCACGTAGGCGCTGACCACCGGCACGCCGAAGTGCTCGGCCAGCGCGACCTGCCGCCGCGCGCCGAGGGCGGCCGCACTGCCCCGCAGCAGGCGCAGGGCGGGCAGGCTTATCCGGCCCGACTCGCTCAGCCGCTGCAGCTGGCTGAGCACCGCGGGCACGCTGGCGCACCAGGTCGGGCGGTCCCGTTCGGTGACCTCGGCCAGCGCGGCCACGTCCCGGACCCCGCCGACGGTGACCCGGCCGCCGCGCAGCAGCGGGGCGAGCACCGTGGTGACAAAACCCAGGGTGTGGTTGAGCGGGCTCAGCGCCAGGCCGGTGTCGGCGGGGGAGAGGCGGAGCCGGTCGGCCACGCCACCGGCGGCGGTGACGATCTGGGCCGGGGTGAAGCCGATGTGCTTGGGGCGGCCGGTGGTGCCGGAGGTGAAGAAGCCGATGCCCGGCGCACCCGGTTCGCCCGCGCCGGGTTCGACGGTGACCGTCTCGCCCGCGAGCAGCGCGCCGATCTCCGCGCACGGGGCCTGCCGCTGTTTCGCCCACTGCCACAGGCCGGCCGCGCCCGGGTCGGTGAGCACCAGGTCGGGCCAGGTGGTCTCGGCCAGGCGGTCGTACTCCGGCGGCTTGAGCGCGGCGCTGACCAGCAGGCAGGAGTGCCCGTGGGCCAGGGTGAGCGCGGCGGGCAGCAGCAGGGCCGGGTCGTCGGTGGCCAGCCAGATCCGTTGCGGGGCGGCCGAACCGGGGATCCGGACCGCGGTGGCCAGCCGGTCGGCCAGCCCGATCAGCTCCATTGTGGACAGTGCGTCCCGGCCGGGCGAGCGCAGCACGCCCTCGGGGTGCAGTGCGGCGGCGAGTGTCGGTGTCATCGGTGTCCTTCGTGGTCAGTCCAGCACCCGGCGGCGGAAACCGGCCAGCCCGACCGGGGCCAGCACACAGAGAAAGAGCGTCAGCACGGTCAGGCACAGCCACACCGGCAGGTGCTCGACGTCCGCCAGTGAGGCGGCCCGCGCGGCCTCGCTGACATAGGTGAGCGGGTTGAACAGCGAGACCGTCTGCAGCCAGGGCAACGCGGCCAGGGCGGGCCACGGGTACTGGCTGGCCCCGGTGAACAGCAGCGGCGGCAGCAGCACCGCGAACAGCAGGTTGATCTTCTCCGGCGGCACCCAGGTGCCCAGCACCAGGCCGAGCGCGGACCCGGTCAGCGCGCCCAGCGCGATCACCAGCACCAGCAGCGGCAAACCCGCCGGCCGCACCGGCACCGAGTCCAGCACCAGCCAGCCCACCGGGTACACCGCCGCGGCGGCCAGCACCCCGCGCAGCATGCCGAAGACCACCTTCTCCAGTGCCACCAGGCCGAGCGGGAACGGGGCCAGCAGCCGGTCCTCGATCTCCTTGAACGCGGCGAAGTCGATGGCCAGCGGCAGCCCGGTGCCCTGCACGCCGGTGAGCACCGCGGTGAAGGCGACCATGCCGGGGAAGAGCAGGTTGGCGTAGCCGGGCGAGGCGAACCCGACCGCGGTGATGACGTGGCCGAAGACCAGCAGCATGAACAGCGGTTGCAGCAGCACCTGAGCCAGGAAGCTCCACAGGTCACGGCCGGTGACGTAGAGGTCACGCAGCAGCACCGCGCCGAAGGTGCGGGTGTAGTCCAGGGCCCGGCTCATCGCAGGGACCGCCCGGTCAGGCGCAGGAACACGTCCTCCAGGGTGGGCTTGCCCACGTGCACATCGGCCAGCGCCACCCCGCGCGCGGCCAGCAGTGTGTCCACTGTGGACAGAAGTCCTGGCGTGCCGGTGTCGGCGATCAGGCGCAGCCGCAGCCGCTGGTGTTCCGGGCGCAGCTCGGCCTGTTCGACCTCGCGCACCCCGCCGAGCCCGGCGGCGGCCTGCCGCAGCTCGGCGAGCTCGGCCTGGCCGAAGCCGGGGCCCGGCGTGCCGGCCACCTCCAGCACCGTGTCGTCGGTGACCGTGCGGGTCAGTGCGGCCGGGGTGTCCATGGCGATCAGCCTGCCGTGGTCGATGATGCCGACCCGGTCGGCCAGCTCGGCCGCCTCCACCATGTCGTGCGTGGTGAGCAGCACGGTGACCCCTCGGGCGCGCAGCTCGCGCACGCGCTGCCAGATGAACTGCCGGGCCGCCGGGTCCAGGCCGGTGCTCGGCTCGTCCAGCACCAGCACCGCCGGATCGTGCATCAGCGCGCGGGCGATCTTCACCCGCTGCGCCTGGCCGCCGGAGAGCCGCTGCGGCCGTTCCCCGGCGTGCCCGGCCAGGCCGAACTCGGTGAGCAGCTGACGGGCCAGCTCGCCGCGGCGGGCGGCGGGCAGCCGGTGGTAGCGGGCGTGGAAGAGCAGGTTCTGCTCGATGGAGATGGCCCGGTCCAGGTTGTTGTGCTGCGGCACCACGCCCAGCACCCGCCGCGCCTGCACCGGGCGGGCGCGCACATCCACCCCGGCGATGCGGATCTCGCCCTCGGTGGGCACCACCCTGGTGGTGATCGCGCCGATCGTGGTGCTCTTGCCCGCGCCGTTGGGGCCGAGCAGCCCGAACACCTCGCCCTCGGCGATGCGGAAGCTCAGCCCGGCCACCGCCGGGACCTCCCGCCGGGGATAGCGTTTGACCAGGCCCTCGACCAGCACGGCCGGTGTGGTGCTGCGGATCATCCGGTCAGCCTGCCACCACTGTGCGCCAGCCGCTGCCGGTCCACCTTGCCGGTGGAGGTGCGCGGGATGGCCGGGACCAGGTGCACCGCGTCGGGCACCAGGTAGCCGGGCAGCCGTTCCCGGCAGGCGGCGTAGACCTGTTCCACGCCCGCCTCGCCCAGCAGCACCAGGAACGCCTCGATCCGGGTGCTGCCCGCCGCGTCCGGCACCGCGACCACCGCGCACTCGTCCACGAAGGACTGTCCATTGAGGACTGACTCGATCTCGCCGAGCTCGACCCGGTAGCCGTTCTTCTTGATCTGGCCGTCGCGGCGGCCGATGAAGGTGAAGCTGCCGGTGTCATCGGCGCGGACCAGGTCGCCGGTGCGGAAGACCAGGTCGCCGTCGGCGCCGGTGAGCGGGTTGGGCACCAGCTTCTCCGCGCTGCGGGCCGGATCGCCCCAGTAGCCGCGCATCACGGTGGCCCCGCGCACGTAGAGTTCGCCGACCTCGCCGGGCGGCACCGGTTGCCCGTCGGGTCCGGCGGCCCAGGCGCGGGTGTTGGCGATGGCGCGGCCGATCGGGATCTCGGTGGCCCCCGGCGGCGGCGGGCCGTCCAGCTCGTGCCAGGTGCACACGTTGGTCTCGGTCGGCCCGTACAGGTTGGCGAAACGCTTGCCGGGCAACAGTTCCATCAGCGCGCGCAACCGGTCCACCGGGAACACCTCACCGGCGAAGAGCACCAGGCGCAGCGCGGGCAGCGCGCCGGGGGAGAGCCCGGCGCGGGTGGCCAGTGCGCTGAGCACGGCGGGCACCGAGTACCAGACCGAGATGCGCTGCTCGGCGATGAACTGGGCGAGCCGCACCGGGAACATCGACAGCCGGGGCGGCACCAGCACCACCGCGGCCCCGGCCTTGGCCGCGGCGAAGA
The DNA here is from genome assembly GCF_053591555.1 of Crossiella sp. NPDC003009. Lineage (NCBI taxonomy): Bacteria > Bacillati > Actinomycetota > Actinomycetes > Pseudonocardiales > Pseudonocardiaceae > Crossiella > Crossiella sp. NPDC003009. The sequence continues at coordinate 78,304 of NZ_JBSFUA010000039.1, forward strand.
GGTCCAGGATGGACAGGTCGAAGTGGAACGGGGCGTGGCTGGAGAGCCGGTCGGCCGCGGTGATGGCGAACTCCGCCACCGCCCAGTCCACGAAGGCCATCGCGTTGCGGTGGCTGAGCATCACGCCCTTGGGCGCGCCGGTGGAGCCGGAGGTGTAGATCAGGTAGGCCAGGTCGCCCTCGGTGGCGGGCGCGGGTCCGGTGTGCGGCTCGGCGGTGACCGCCTCGGCCAGCGGGAGCACCCTGGCCCCGGGAATCGTGCCGAGCCGGGGCTCGTCGGCCAGCACCGCGGTGAGCCCGCCGTCGGCGACCACGGTGGCCAGCCGGGCCGGGGGCGCCTGCGGGTCGAGGCAGACGTAGGTCGCGCCGGCCCGCAGCACCGCGTAGATCGCGGCGACGGTGTCCACGGACTTCTCCGCGTGGACGCCCACCCGGTCACCCGGCCGCACCCCGGCGGCGTGCAGCGCGCCCCTGATCCGGTCGGCGCGCTCGCTCAGCGCCGCGTAGCTGTGCTCGCCACCGCCGTCGACCACCGCGACCGCGTGCGGGGTGGCCGCGACCGAGGCGTCCAGGTAGTGGTGCAGCAGGTAGTCCACCTCAGCTGCCCTCCTTCTCCCGGACGTAGCGGACGATCGCGGCCAGGTCCTCGAAGTTCTCCGGCAGGATGTCCTCGTCCTCCACCACGATGGCGAACTGGCGCTCCAGGTGCGCGACCAGCTCCATCAGCGTCATGGAGTCCAGCACCCCGTTGTCCAGCAAGGGATAGCTCTCGGTCAGCGGCACGTCCGGGCCGGGCCAGCGGCGGCTCTTCAGCACGAACTCCCGGACCGAGGTCTCGATCACCGTCTGCGCGGTCACAGTCCCACCTTCTTGGCTACCAGGTTCATCAGCGTCTCCGAGGTGCCCGAGTACAACCGGCTGCCCACCGCGTCCAGCAGCTCCTGGCCCAGGCCGGACTCGGCCAGGAAGCCGGAGCCGCCCCGGATCTGCAGCGCGTCCAGGCTGGAGGCCACGTAGGACTCGCTGACCGCGAGCTTGGCCAGCGCGCCGTGCAGCCGGGGGTCGTCCCGGTGGTCCAGCGCCCAGGCGGCCCTGCGCACCAGCAGCCGCGCGGACTCCAGCCGCAGCCGCATGGTGGCCACCTTGTGCGAGACCGCCTGGAACTCCCCGATCGGGTGGCCGAACTGCTCGCGTTCCTTGGCGAAGGCCACCGTCTCCTCCAGCTGCCGGGCCATCGCGCCGACCACGCAGGCCAGGATCAGGGTGCGCTCCCAGTCCATCGAGGACAGGAACACCGCCGCGCCGCCACCGGGCTTGCCCAGCAGCGCGTCCGCCTCCAGCACGCAGTCGTCCAGGAACACCTGGGCCATCGGCGAACCGTGCAGTCCGAGCTTGCGCTCGTCGGGGCCGACGCTGAGCCCCGGGGTGTCCCGTGGCACCAGGAACGCGGTGAGCCCGGCAAAGCCGCGGTTGCGGTCGGTGCTGGCGAAGACCACGAACAGCCCGGCCACCGGCGCGTTGGTGACGAACAGCTTCGAGCCGGTCAGCCGCCACTTGTCGCCGTCCCGGACCGCGCTGGTGCGCAGGGCGAAGGCGTCGGAGCCGGAGCCGGGCTCGGTCATGCCGTGCGCGGCGATCAGCTCGCCCCCGCACAGCGCGGGCAGGTAGCGCTGCTTCTGCTCAGCGGAGCCGAAGCGGGCGATCGGGTGCTGGGCGGCCCACATCTGGGCGTTCAGCGAGAACATCAGCCCGCTGTCCCGGCAGCCCTGGCCGAGGGCCTCCATGGCCAGTGCGGCGGTGAGCGCGTCCGCCCCGCCGCCGCCGTGCTCGGCGGGCACGGTCAGGCCAAGCAGGCCCGCCTCGGCGCAGCGCCGCCAGGCCTCCTGGTCGAACCGGACCGCGCCGTCCGCCCCGGCGCGCGGCGGCGGCAGGGCGGCGGCCAGGTCGCTGATCACCGCGCAGTACTCCCGCTGGTCCGCGGTGGGCGCGAAGTCCACGCCGCTCACCCCTTCCGGAACTCGGTGATGGCGGCCAGCACCTGCTCGCGCACCGCGGCGCGGGCGGCGGCGCTGGCGATGCCGTGCAACTTGCCCGGCTCCACCCGCACCGACAGCGCGGGCAGCTCGCTGCGGTAACCGGGCCCGAAGCGGCCGGTCATGGCGGTGTCGAAGCGGGGCCAGTCCAGGTCCTGCTCGCCGTAGACCACGAACATCGGCACGCCGGCCTCGACCGCCGGGGCCAGCTCGGCCAGGAACGCGGCGGTTTCCCTTGCCTCGCGGTCGGTCTCGGCCTCCGTGGCCGCGGTCAGCGGCGGGAATAACAGCACCAGCCCGTCGACCTGGAGCCCTCGGTTGACCGCGGCCAGTGCGCCGCGAGCGCCGAAGCACTCGGCCACCAGCACGATCCGGGACGCGCCCCGCTCGCGCAGGCAGGCCGCGGCGGTCTCGGCCGCCAGGGCCTGCGGGGAGTCGAAGTCGAAAGCGGCCGAGACGGTGCTCTCCCCGGTGCCCTGCTGGTCGATCCGCAACGCGTGGTGCCCGGAGGCGGCCAGCTCGCGGGCCAGCGCGGTGCTCACCCTGGCGTTGCCGAAGGCGGCGATTCCCGCGCCCTGCACGAAGACCACCCCGGTGCCGTCAGGCTCGGCCACCGGTTCGGTGAGCACGGCGAAGAGCCGGTCCTGGCCCGCCGCCAGGAACAGCGGGATTTCGTGGTCGGTGCTCGCCTCAGGCATCGGCGCACCTCTCGCTCAGCCAGTCGGCGCAGCGCGCCACCAGCGCGGGACTGGGCTCGCTCTGCTCGCCGACCAGCCACCAGTCCACCGGGGCAGGCAGGTCGTCGATCTCGACGTTGTCGGCGGCCAGCGCGTGCACCGGGGCGTTCTGCCCGGCCGCGCCGCCGACGGTGACCAGCAGCGCGCGGACACCGGCGAGTTCTTGCCCGAGTCGTCGCTCGCGCAGGCTGGCGTGGCAGCGGGCGGTGACCGGGTAGCCGAGCACGTCCACCGTCTCACCGCCGGCCAGTGCGGCGAAGAGTTCCTTGCTGCTGCGGCGATCCCGGTCCTTGAGCACCAGCTCCCGCATGAACCGGGTGCGGAAGGCCTGCTTGAAGTAGTGGTCCGGTTCGGCGAAGGGCGCCAGGCCCAGCACCGCCGCGCCGGTGCGCGCGGCCACCGCGGCCGCCGGGTAGCAGCCGAGGCGGCTGCCGGCGAGGGCGACGGGCGTGGAGCCGGTGTGCACGGACACCGCCGCGGCCACCCGTTCGGTGTCGGCGATCATCGTGGCCAGGTCCAGCTCGCCGTCGGCCCCGTCGCTGTGCCCGGTGCCGCGGTAGTGGAAACGGGCGGTCACGATGCCGCGCGCGGCCAGCTCGCGGGCCAGCGCCAGCTCGGTGCGGGCGATGGCCAGCGCGTCGGTGAGCAGTGGCGGGCACAGCACCACCCCGCCGCGCGGCCTGCCCTCGCGCGGCAGGTGCAGGATGGTGAACACCCGGTCCCGCGCCGGGCCGAGGAAGGTCACCCGCTGCACGTCCCGCTCGTGCGCCAGGTCGACGGTCATACCGGCTGCCCCGCCTGCCTGCTCTGCTGGAACAGCGCGGTCAGCTTGCCCCGCTTGGCCTTTCCGGTGGCCGTGCGCGGGATCTCGGGCAGCACCTCCACGTGCGCGGGCGCGAACCTGCCGTCCACCGCCCGCAACTTGTCCACAATGGACAGTGTGCGTTCGTCGTCGGTCCCGGCTACGAAGACCACGATCTCGTCCCAGGAACCGGCGCTGGGCACCCCGACCACGGCGAAGTCGGTCTCCCTCGGCAGCAGCGGGGCCAGCTCGTCCTCGATCACGTGCGGCGCGGTGCGCCCGGTCTCCAGGAACAACAGCTCCTTCAACCGGCCGACCAGGTGGATCTCCCCGTCCGGGGCGAGGTAGCCGAGGTCGCCGGTGAACACCCAGCCGTCCGGGTGAATGTCGTCCAGGCCCTCGCCCTCGCGCAGGTAGCGCAGCGGCGGCACACCCTGGCGGCGCACCGCGATCTCACCGACCTCACCGGCCGGCAGCGACTTCCCGTTGTCCACCACGCGGATCTCGGTGCCGGGCAGCGGGCGGCCGATGGAGTCCGGGCGCTCCGGGTCGAACACCTTGAGCCCCAGCGCGGAACCGGCCTCGGTGAGCCCGTACAGGCACACCACCCTGGCCTTGGGGAAGGTCTCCATGGCCAGGCAGCCGACCTGCTTGGGCACCACCCCGCCGACGGTCTTGATCACCCGGACCTGGGCCGCCCACTCCGGGCCGATCAGCTCGGCGTGCAGCAGCAGCGCGCGCAGCGAGTGCGGGGTCATGTGCAGCTCCACCGCGCCGGTGCGCGCGCAGGCCTCGATCAGCTCGGGCGGGCTGGCCGCCCACACGCTGGTGACCCCGCGGGCCAGGTGGTGCAGGGCCACCCCGTGCACCCCGGCGGAGGCGGCGGCGGGCACCCCGCCGTGCGCGACCACCTTGGTCTGGCGCACCTCGCGGGAGGTGCTCATCGGCAGCGTCTCCAGCCACTGCTGGTGGGTGGAGGCCACCGGCTTCCAGGCCCCGGTGGTGCCGGAGGTGAACACCACGTCCAGCTCGCCGTTGGCCGCGGGCACCGGCGCCAGGTCCACCGCGGGCCCGTTCGCCCCGGCCAGCAGCTCGGCCACGCCCAGCACACCGGCGCGGGCCTGCGGCGCGAGCACGTGCCGGGCGCCCAGCTCGGCGGCCGGGGCGAACTCCGGCTCCGGGGCCAGCACCGGCACCGCGCCCAGCCAGACCACGGCCAGGTAGGCGTGCAGGAACTCCGCCCAGCCCAGCTCCTTGGTCTCGATGGTCACCCGGTCGTCGCGGCCGATGCCGTGCTCGCGCAGCCGCAGCGCGGCTCGCTGGACCGCGGCCAGTAGCGCCCGCGCCGAGACGTCCGGCCAGCCCGGCTGCACCAGCAGGGTCCGGTCCGGGAAGGCGGCCGCGATGTCAAGAAGAAGTTTTGGCAAGCCTGCCGGTTGCTCAGCCATGATTGACAGCTTCGCTTTCCACTGCTTGAGCCTCGGTGAGCAATGACGCCCAGTGGTCGGCGAGTTCACCGAGAGTTTCCGATTCAAAAAACAGCGACAGCTCCACACCGCGACCACGAGTGGCGATCAGCCGGTCGTTGATGATGGCCGCGGTGAGTGAATCCCCACGCACATCAAGAAAGTGGTCATCCGGCTGTACTTTCTCGCCCAGGATCTCCGCGACGGTGTCGAGAAGTTCCTGGCGATAGCTGTCCAACGTGTCGACGGTCGACAAGACAGTCCCCTCCGCAGTGCGACTAGCTGGGAAGATGGCAGGATCGGCGAGTGGTCGCCAGCACTTGTCGGGTGTTGCCGGAATTCGCGCACCTGGCGGTTAACTCGCCACCCAGACGGCTCAGCCGCGCGGGTCGTTCCGGTAACGACACCCCCTACGTCATTCGTACCATCGGCCCCGTCCTTGGTCAAACCAGATGTTTTTGTACACTTGCCGCACGGGCAGGTGAAGGATAATTCGCCGGGCCGGTTCGGCCACAGCCATCCGCTACGGCAACATTTGGATCGTGGAAGTCCGGCACGACGGCCCGCACCGCGGCAGGCAGCCGGGATCCGGAACGGAGACACGTGAACGAGAGCACCCCCGCAGGCAGGTCCGGGCCGTTGAGCCACGGACAGCAGTGGCACTGGCTGGAACGGCACCTGCCGCACGAGCGCCACTCCTTCTCGCTGCCGCTGCTGGACTCCTGCCGCCTGCCGGCCGGGGTGTCCACGGCGGAGGTCCGGACCGCGCTGCGCACGCTGGTGCGCAGGCACGAGGCGTTGCGGACCACCGTCTCCCTGGACCGGCCGGAGCAGTTCGTCGGCGATCCGGATGAGCACCCGATCGAGCTGACCGAGGTCTCCGCCGACGGACTCGGCGAGGCCGCCCTGCACCGGGTGGTGCAGCTGGTGCGCTGCACGGTGCCCGGCGAGGAGGTCCCCGCCTTCACCGGCACGCCCGGGGAGACCGCGGTGCACCAGGCGCTCACCGAGTTCATCGGCACCGGGTTCGAGGTCACCACCGAGTGGCCGTGGCGGGCCATGGTGCTGCTGCGGGACGGGGCGCCGGTGGTGCTGGCGCTGTTCATGAGCCACCTCGCCGCCGACGGCTGGGCCATGGCGGTGCTGCTGGAGGAGCTGGTGGACCTGTTGCGCGGCAAGGAGCTGCCGCCGGCCCGGCACCACCCGCTGGACCAGGTCGCCGCGGAGGCCACGCCGCGTGCGCTGGCCGAGGCGCAGCGCTCGCACGAGCACTGGCTGGAGGTGGTGCGCGCGCACCCGCAGCACCTGCTGCCCGCCTTCTGCGCCGAGCAGGGCGGCGAGGCCAGGCACGCGGCGCGGCTGCGCTCGGCCGGACTGCTCGCCGACTGCCAGGTGATGGCCACCCGGCACGGGGTGAGCCTGCCGGTGGTGGTGCTGGCCGCCTGGGCCTTCCTGATCGCCGAACGCACCGGGGCGACCCGGTTCTGCCTGGACGTGATCGTCTCCAACCGGACCACCGCGCGCACCCGCACCAGCATCGGCCCGTACTCGGCCCCGGTGATGGTGCCGGTGCGCGCCGAGGCCGGGCTGACCTTCGACGAGCTGGTCCGCCAGGTCTCCGAGGAGACCCTGCGCGGCTACCGGTTCAGCCGCTACGACCCCGGCGCGCTGCACATGGCCGTGCAGCGGCACGCGGCGCGCACCGGCGTGCAGCCGTTCTCGCTGCTGGACTTCAACTACCTGTCCTACTTCCCGGACACCGAGGTGGCCACCGGCGAGGACGAGCTCAGCGGCCACACCACACCCGGCGCCTGCGGCTCGGTGTTCCTGGACATCGAGCCCGATGATGGCATGCTGCGGGTGGACCTCAACGCGGGCGACCACCTGCTCACCCTGGAGGACGCGCGAAACCTGTTGCGGCGCATGCGCGAGCTGCTGCGCGCGGCCGCCGCGGGCGAGGACCTCGCGGTGCCGGCCGAGCGGACCGGGGTGCCCAAGGAAGGCTGGGTCGCCCTGCCGGAGGCCTGGGCAGACCTGGGCCTGACCACCGAGGTGCTGGCCTCCTGCCCGGGGGTCGAGTCGGTTGAACTGTCCATTGTGGACGACAAGGTGCACGCCGAGGTGGTCGCCGCGGCCGGGCACACCCCGGCCACGCTGCGCCGGTTCGTGCTGGACCAGCTCAGCGAGCTGCCCGGCCTGCTCGCCCCGCACTGGTTCACCCTGCGCGCCGAAGCGGGCGGCCCGGTGCTGGCCGAGGGCGACGGGCAGGACCAGCCGCCCCGGCCACCGGCGGACCCGGCGGAGCTGGCGCTGGCCGGGGCGCTGACCGCGGTGCTGCCGGAGATCAACCCGGACCTGGGCCGCAGCCTGGCCGAGCTGGGCGCGCCGATGCTGGCCGCGCCACTGGTGCTGGCCGAGCTGGCCCGGCGCGGGTACACCGGGCTGCTGGCCGACGAGCTGCTCGGCACCGAGTCCCTGGCCAGCCTGGCCGCCCGGCTGGAGCCGGTGGACTGAGCAGGACGGCGCACCGCGGCCGGCCCCCCGCCGCGCCCCGGCCCGCCCAACCCAAC
>NZ_JBSFUA010000040.1:0-85179 GCF_053591555.1 Crossiella sp. NPDC003009
GACCTGGGCGGCCAGCGCGCCCGGCGCGTCGGTCCGGGCCAGCAGCACGACCTGCTCGGCGTGGATCCCGCACAACACGGCGAACCCGGCGGCGGCCGCGGCCAGCCGCCGCCGGGACACGCCGTCGGCGTGCACCACGAGCACCGCATGCCCGGCGGTCAGGTCCACGCCGAGCCGCTTGCCGCGGTCGACCAGCGTGCCGGGTTTGCGCTCGGGCGCGGTGAGCAGGTCGGTGAGCAGCTCGCCGCGGACCTCGTCCTCGGCCTTGGCCACCGACCGGCGCAACAGTTGCAGCAGCGCGGTGACCACGGCGGCGCGCTCGAACAGGCGCCGGTCGGCATCGCTGAGCGCGGCGCCGGTGCGCAGCACGATGCTGCCCAGCAGCTCCGGCCCGGCCTGCACCGCGCACACCCAGCCGTGCTCGGTGGCGGTGGCCCGGCCGGAGTTGTAGGAGGCGGTGACCGTCTCCGGGGCCGGGGCCGCGGTGGGCAGCCCGGCGTGCGCGAGCTCCGCGCCGCCCGCGGTGTAGACGCCGATGCCGCCACCCAGCACATCGGCGACCGCGGCGGCCACCGCGGGCAGTTCGCCGCCGCGCAGCACCAGGTCCATCAGCCGGTCGTGCGCCTGCTCGGCGCGCTCGACGTCCTGGCTGTGCGCGCTGACCTCGGCCAGCAGCCGCGCGTTGTCCAGCGCGACCGCCGCGTGGTCGGCCAGCGAGGACAGCAGCGCGATCTCCTCCGGGGTGAACTCCCGGGCGGCGCGATCGGCCGCGTACAGCACGCCGATGACGGTCTCGCCCACCGCGAGCGGCACCGCCAGCAGCGCGGTCAGCCCTTCGTCGCGCACCGCCTCGTCCACCGGCCCGGAGTGCAGGAAGTGCTCATCGGAGAGGTAGTCGGGGGTGGCGTAGGGCAGCGCCGTCTGCGCCACCAGCCCACCCAGCCCCACGCCCATCTTCATCCGCACCTCGGGGAACAGCGTGGACACCGAGCCGTCGGTCACCCGCATGTAGGTGATGCCCGCCTCGGCGTCGTTGAGCGTCAGGTAGGACAGGTCGACGCCGAGCAGCCTGCGCGCGCGGCGCACGATGGAGCGCAGCACCTCATCCGGGTCACGCAGCCGCGCCAGGTCGCCCGCGGTGTCCACCAGCGCCGACAGCTCGGCCTCCCGCCGCCGATGGCCGTGCACCGTGGCGTTGATCCGCAGCGCCAGCTCGACCGCGGTCGCGGACCGCGGCTCGGCCACCGCGAAGCGCGCCAGCTCGGCGCTGTCCGCCCCACCCGCGAGCAACTCCAGCAACCGGAAAGCGAAGTCCTCCACCCAGCCCGCCTCCTCACTCCCTGGCGCGGACCGTCCGCCGCTCGATCCGCTTGTCCACATCCCGGCCCACGTGCACCACCCGCTGCACGAACACACCGGGCAGGTGGACCTCGTCGGGGTCCAGCTCACCGGGCTCGACGAGGTCCTCGACCTCGGCGATGGTGACGCGGCCGGCCATCGCGCACAGCGGGTTGAAGTTGCGGGCCGACCGGGAGAACACCAGGTTGCCGTGCCGGTCCCCGGCCGCGGCGTGCACCAGGGCGTAGTCGCAGGTGATGGCGTGTTCGAGCACGAACCGCTCGCGCCGGCCGCCGACGGCGAAGGCCCGGACCTCCTTGGCCGGTGAGGCGATGAGAACCGCGCCGTCCGGGCCGTAGCGCAGCGGAACGCCACCCTCGGCGACCTGCGTGCCCAGGCCCGTCGCGGTGTAGAAGGCGGGAATGCCCGCACCGCCGGCGCGCAACCGCTCCGCGAGGGTGCCCTGCGGCACCAGCTCGACCTCCAGCTCCCCGGCGCTGAACTGCCGGGCGAACTCCTTGTTCTCCCCGACGTAGGAGCTGGTCATGCGCGCGATGCGGTGGTCGGCGAGCAGCACGCCCAGCCCGAAGTCGGCCACCCCGCAGTTGTTCGACACCACCCGCAGCTCGCCGACACCGGCGGCGTGCAGAGCCGTGATCAGCTCCACCGGGATGCCGCACAGCCCAAAACCGCCCACCGCCAGGCTCGCGCCTGCGGGGATGTCGGCCACGGCGGCGGCCGCGGTGTCGACCAGCTTGTCCATGCTGTCCCCTTCGCCCAAGGTCATGTGGACGACAACACTGCTGACCCGGCGACCACCGCGGCAATGTCCGGCGAACACATGCCTGAGCAGGCCATTATGTGTCGGCGCACATTGGTTCGCGAGGGGAGCGGACCTAGCGTTCCGCGGCATGAGCACAGCCGCCGCCTCGCCAGCGCGAGCACAGACCCGGATCGGCCGCGTGCTGGCCGCCAGCCTCGTCGGCACCGCCGTGGAGTGGTACGACTTCTTCCTCTACGGCTCCGCCGCCGCGCTGGTGTTCAACAAGCTGTTCTTCCCGGAGAGCGATCCCTTGGTCGGCACCATGCTGGCCTTCCTCACCTACGCCCTCGGTTTTGTCGCCCGGCCACTGGGCGGGCTCGTCTTCGGCCACTACGGCGACCGCCTCGGCCGCAAGAAGCTGCTGATGGTCAGCCTGGTCATGATGGGCGTGGCCACCGCGGCGATCGGCCTGCTGCCCACCTACGCCAGCATCGGGATCTGGGCCGCGGTCCTGCTCACCGCGCTGCGGCTGGTGCAGGGTTTCGCCATCGGCGGTGAGTGGGGCGGGGCGGTGCTGCTGGTCAGCGAGCACGGCTCGGCCCGGCACCGCGGGTTCTGGGCCAGCTGGCCCCAGGCCGGTGTCCCGGTGGGCAACCTGCTGGCCACCGGCGTGCTCGCCATCCTGGCCGCGACCATGGACGACGCGGCGTTCGAGAGCTGGGGCTGGCGGATCCCGTTCCTGTTGTCCGCGGTGCTGATCATCCTCGGCTACTGGATCCGCTCCTCCATCGAGGACGCGCCCGTGTTCACCGAGGCCCGCGCGAAGGCCGAGGCCGCGGGCGAGCCGAAGCGGGCGCCCGCGCTGGAGGCGTTGCGGCGCTACCCCAAGGAGATCGGCGTCTGCATCTCGGCGCGGCTGGTGGAGAACATCTCCTACTACGTGCTCACCGCGTTCGTGCTCACCTACGTCACCAGCCACCTCAAGCTCGACAAGAGCCTGGTGCTCAACGCGTTGCTGGTGGCCAACGTCGTGCACCTGGTCGCCATCCCCGCCTTCGGGGCGCTGTCGGACCGCCTCGGCCGCAAACCGGTCTACCTGGCGGGCACGATCGGCATGGGCCTGTGGGCGCTGGTGTTCTTCCAACTGCTGGACACCCGCAACGCCTGGCTGATCACCCTGGCCATCGCGGGCGGGCTGATCGCGCACGCGGCGATGTACGGGCCGCAGGCGGCGTTCTTCGCCGAACAGTTCGACACCAGCGTCCGCTACTCCGGCACCTCCATCGGCTACCAGGTCACCTCCATCATCGCCGGCTCCCTGGCGCCGCTGATCGCCACCGCCCTGCTCACCAGCTACGGCGGCCCCGCCCCGGTGGCCCTCTACGTCATCATCGCCGCGATCATCTCCACCGCGGGCGTGCTGATGGCCACCGAAACCCGTTCCCGCGACCTGGCGGAGGTGCCCGCCCGATGAGCCTCACCCGCGCGCAGATGGCCGCCCGCGCCGCCCGCGAGCTGCCCGACGACGGCTACGTCAACCTCGGCATCGGCCTGCCCACCCTCATCGCCGACCACCTCCCCCCTGGCAAACACGTCGTGCTGCAGTCCGAGAACGGCATCCTCGGCGTCGGCCCGTACCCCGTCGACGGCGCCGAGGACCCGGACCTGATCAACGCGGGCAAGGAGACCGTCACCGTCCAGGCAGGCGCCTCCTACTTCGACTCCGCGCTGTCCTTCGCGATGATCCGCGGCGGCCACATCGACGTCGCCGTGCTCGGCGCCATGCAGGTCTCGGCCACTGGCGACCTGGCGAACTGGATGATCCCCGGCGCCATGGTCAAAGGCATGGGCGGCGCCATGGACCTGGTGCACGGCGCGAAGAAGGTCATCGTCCTGATGGAACACACCGCCAAGGACGGCGCCGCGAAGCTGGTGCGCACCTGCACCCTGCCCACCACCGGTAGCCGCGTCGTGCACCGGGTGATCACCGACCTGGCGGTCATCGACATCACCCCCCACGGCCCGGCCCTGCGCGAGCTCGCCCCCGGCGTCACCATCCCCGACGTCCAGTCCGCCACCGAAGCCGAACTGCACGTGCCCACCTACCTGGGCGCCATGCGGTGACCGGCACGAGATTCTCCTGGGACCAGGAGCAACGGACCGCCGCCCGCTACGCCGCCCGCCACCTCCCGCACCCCCACCACCAAGCCGACCCAGCCGAGTTCGGCGTGGTCTGGGCGAACATGGCGCGCGGCTTCCACCTCGGCGAGCTCCGCGAACTGCCCCGGCTGGCAGAGGCTTTTCACGAGTGGCTCAACGAGTTCCGGCCGGCCCGGACGGAGCGGCAGCGGTGCACAACCCGGATTCGCCTCACCGGTCAACGCCGATGAGGCTCAGTGCCCGGGTGCGCGGTGGACCGAGACGGCGTAGTCACCGCCGGTGAACGGCTTCCGGTCCCAGGTGGCGTAGCGCTCGACGAGGGTGAGCCCCGCGGCCGCGCAGTGGGCGTCGTAGTCCTCGGCGGAGTAGCCGCGGTCGAGGGAGAAGCCCGCGATGAGCACGCCGCCGGGCGCGACGTGGGCGGCCACGCCGGAGACGAGGGCCTGCTGGGTGCCCTCCGGGGTGAACAGGGGGACGTTGCCCGCCATGACGACGACGTCGAAGCGGCGGTCGAGGGCCAGGCTCGTGAGATCGCGGCGGTGCCAGGTGACGTGCGGCGCGCGTTTCCTGGCGACCTCGAGCATGGAGGCGTCCACGTCGACCCCGACGACGTCGATGTCGTGCCGGGCCAGCTCGATGGCGACCCTGCCGGTGCCGCAGCCCGCGTCGAGGACCGAGCCCGGCCGGTAGTCACGGACGAAGTCGGCCTCACCGTGCACATCGGCGCCGGTGTCGGCCAGGCGGTCGAAGCGGCGCTGGTAGTCCTCGCCATCCCAGGTCATGGCGCCCACCTTGGCACAGGACCGGGGTGGGTCAGGGACAAACCCTGATGGCAGGGCGCCGGGCCGAGGGCACCATGGTCGTGTCAAGGCAGTTCCGCAGCACGAGGAGAATCATGAGCGAGCCCAACTCCGAGTCCACCCGTTCCGCCGCCGACTCCGTGGTCGACGCCGTTCGCGGGCTGGTCAGCGAAGGCATCAACCGTCGCGTGGTCGTGCGTGACAGCAAGGACGACGTGGTTCTGGAGGTGCCGGTGGCCATCGGCCTGGTCGCGGCGCTGGCCGCTCCGGTGGCGATGACGATCGGCGCCGGCGTCGCCCTGGTCGGCAAGTGCGGCATCAAGCTCGAGAACCGCCAGCAGCCCGGCGCCGCACCCGCGACGACGGTCGACGCCGAGCGCGTGTAGTCAGTCGCGGGGCACCGCAACGACGACGGCCCCGCCCGCACCAGCCAGGTCTGGCCCCACCGCGAACCAGCGAGACCCTTGCGCCGCAACGGGTCCGGCTGCTTCCGGTGGGGCTGGAACAGGCTGCCCCGGGTGGGCCGGACGCACGCGTGGGATCAGCCCGGGGACGGGCTGCCCGCGAGCCCGTCCCTACCTGTCCCGGTCGCCGGATTCGTCGCGGATCAGCCGCTGCACCTGCTCGACGATCGGCAGCAGCGAGGCGCGGCCGGCTCGGTCCGCGGAGCGCTCATCGGCGGCATCGGCCGGGATTCCCAGCAGCCGCCGCAGGCCCGAGCGCATCAGGGACCCGTCGACCGTGGCGACGCCGCTGAGCGCGAGCACCGACGCGCCCTGGTCGAGCGCGGCCATGAGCTGGGCGACCTCGTCGACCGCGAGCTCCTCCTCGGCCGTGCGATGGGTGGCGGCGACCCGCCCGTAGGCATTGAGCAACATCTGGACCCGGGCGCGCAGCGCGGGTATGAGCATCTCATCCCGTGCGGCGGTGGTGATGAACTCGAGCGTCGCGAGTCCGAACCCGCGCACCAGCCGCTCAGCCTCGCGCTCCTGGCCACCGGTCGGCCCGGGAGCGCATTCGGCCGCCGTCGCCGCGGAGGCGAGGGGATCCCAGCCCTCGCCGCGCAGTGCGCCCAGGTTGTAGTCGAGCACGGCGAGGAACAGTTCGGCCTTGCTGCCGAAGTTCGAGTAGACCGCGCCCTTGGAGAATCCGGCCTCGTTGGCGATCCCGTCGAGCGCCGCGCCGTGGTAGCCGTCGCGGCTGAAGACCACGAGACCTGCCTCGATCAGGGCATCGCGGGTCTCGCGCTTCTGTTCGGCTCTGGTGCGTCGCGTCCGTGGCGCGGGCATCACCCCGGGCTGATCCATGGCCGCATCCTAGCTTCTTGACGCACCGTCGGTATCTTCGTACCGTCGGTATCAATATACCGCTGGTATTCGAAGCCCGTGGTGTGAGGTGCCGTGCTGACTACGGAGATCACGATGATTGACGCAGTGCTGGAGATCGAGGGTCTGACAAGACGGTTCGGCACGGTTGTCGTTAACGACGAGGTGAACCTGCGAATCCGGCCCGGCGAGGTGGTCGGACTGCTGGGCCACAACGGCGCTGGCAAAACCACGCTTGTCTCGCAGGTCGTGGGGCTACTGCGCCCCACCAGTGGGTCCATCCGGGTGGCCGGGGTGGACGCGGTCGCGGACCCGGCGACGGCGCGACAGTGCGTTGCGCTGCAAGCCCAGGCCCAGGCTCCCCTCGACGGACTGACCCCGGGGGAGGCGATCGAGATCGCCGGGCGGCTGCGTGGCATGTCCCGGGCCGCCGCGCGGGCGAACGCCGAATCCCTGGCCGACGACCTGGACATCCGGGAGTGGATCGGCAGGCGGGCGAGACCGGACGGCGGTGGGATCTCCGGCGGGGTTCGTCGCCTGACCGCCTTCGCGATGGCCGCGGTGGCACCGGTGCCGCTGATCATCCTCGACGAACCGACCAACGACGTCGACGCGGCCCGCCGGCGGCGGCTGTGGACGATCATCCGCCGACTCGGCGACCAGGGCGCCGGCGTCCTGCTGGTCACCCACAACGTCGCTGAGGCCGAACACGTGGTGGACGAGCTCGTGGTGCTCGACCGCGGCCGGGTCGTCGCCACCGGATCGCCGAGTCAGCTTCGGGGGACCGACGAGGACCTGCGCCTCGAGCTCTCCCTGCCGCCGGACGGCGAGGAGCCGTCCGAGTCACCGGAGCTGCCCGCCCCGTTCAGCCGCCGGATCCGCGCCGGCCGCCGGGTGCTGCTGACCCTCCGCGCGGCCGATGCCGAGGCTGCGGTCGCGTGGGCAACCACCCTTCGCGCGGCCGACCGCATCGAGGGGTACACGCTCTCGCCCGTCACTCTCGAGGACGCCTACCTCGCGGCAACGGCCGGCTCCGGCGCCGCGCTCGCTGACGAGGAGCCCGCTCATGCCTGAGGCGACCACCGTCACGCACCCCGAGGCGCGGGTACCCGTCGGGATCCCGCCGCGCGCCGGCCTGGCGACGACGACCTGGACCCTGCTGCGCTGGACGATGGCCCAGACCGGGTCGATGCTGCCGCTGTTCGTCGTCGTCCAGGCGGCGATCGCGGCGGCCGTCATCATCGGATTCGGGTTCCTCATCCCCGACATCAACACGCGCACCGCGGAGCTGCTTTCTACCGGTGCCCCCACCGTCCTGATCATGGTTATCGGTCTGGTCCTGTGCCCGTGGGGCGTGGCTGGGGCCCGCACGAGCGGCACCTTCACCTACCAGCGCGCACTGCCCGTGCCACGCCCACTGCTGCTGGCGGCCGACCTGGTCGTCTGGCTGGTGATCGCGCTACCCGGTATCCCCGTCACGGTGCTGGTGGCTCGCCTGCGCTACGGGCTCGACTACTCCATCGACTGGCCGTTGCTGGTGGGCGCGGCGGTGCTGTCGACGGTCATGGCCGTCTCGGTGGGCTACGCGTTCGCGGTGCTGCTGTCCCCGGTGCTGTCCCAACTGGTCAGCCAGGTGCTGGTGTTCTTCGTGATGCTCTTCTCACCGATCACCTTCCCGAGTGGTCAGTTGCCTGGGTGGTTCCAGGCGGTCCACGACGTGCTCCCGTTCCGGCCTGCCGCCGACCTGCTTCGCGCTGGTCTGCTCTCAGACCGGTTCGGCGCGAGTGCTCAGGATCTGGTGGTGCTACTCGTCTGGTGCCTGCTGGGACTGGCCATCAGTGTCCGCGCCCTCATCCGACGTGGTTAGGAGGCCCGCTGTGGGTCGTTGGCTGGTACTGGGTGGCACTCGGTTCCTCTCCCGCGCGGTGGCAGCCACCGCAGTGGCGCATGGACACGAGGTGGTCTGCGCGGCGCGGGGGGAGTCCGGGACGGTTCCCGATGGCGCCCGATTGGTAAGAGTCGACCGTGACGTCGACGACGGGCTGGCCCCGCTGCGTGCGAGCGGTTCGACGCGGTGGTCGACGTCGCCATCATCTCCTACCGGTGGGTGCGCGAAGCCTTGGCCGAGCTGGGCGAGGCGGCCGGGCACTGGACTTTCGTCTCGACCATGAACGTCTATGCCGACCTGTCCCGCCGCCAGGGTGGCGTGGACGACCCGGTGCTGGAACCGCGCTACACGGACCCGGTGGGCCCCGAGGATTTTGGCGCGTACGGGTCGATCAAGGTGGCCTCCGAGCAGGCGGTCACCGAGACGGTCCGCGACCGCGCGCTTGTGGTGCGGCCCGGCCTGATCTGTGGACCCGGCGACGTGTCCGACCGGTTCGGGTACTGGCCGGTCCGGTTCGCCCGCGGCGGGCGCGCAGTGGTCCCCGACGCGCCCGACCAGCCGTGCCAGATCATCGACGTCCGCGACCTCGCCGAATGGGTTGTGGCCTGCGGCGAGCGCGGGATCACGGGCACCTTCGACGCCTCCGGCCCGCCCACGACCCTGGGCACCGTGCTCGACGAGGTCGCAGCCGCGGTCGGGGCCTCTGACTTGCAGCGGGTCCCGGTGTGCCCGGAGGAGCTCATCGCGGCTAGGGTGCTGCCCTGGCAGGGGCCACGTTCCCTGCCACTGTGGTTGCCAGAGAGCCACTTGGGCGTGGTTGACCGCGACACGGGTCCGGCCTGGGACGCCGGGTTGCGCTGCCGCCCGGTCGCCGAGACCGCCGTGGCGGCCCTCAATCACGAACGTGCGCTCGGGATCGAACGCGAATGGGAGGCCGGTTTGACCGCGGCGGAAGAAGCCGAACTGCTGGACCGGCGGTAAGACCGACTAGCACGTGGCCGACGCAGGCCGAGTGTGGCTAGGCCCGTCTTCCGCACATGGGAGCGGTTGACTTGGCCGGGTAGTCCGACAGCCTGCCCGACCAAAGGTTCTGCCAGGGTGTTCAATCCTGGATCAGCGTGAACAGCGGCATGCCCGATATGTCGCGGCGAGCGTAGAGAAGGCATTGGGCGCGTTGCCGGCGGTGGCCGACTACTGCCGCCGTCTGGACCTGTGCCGAAATCATCGACCAGGCCTGTCCGAAGCATGATCTCGCGCATCTGACGCATGGACAGGTGACCGAAACACTGGTCGCGAACTGGTTGGCCTCACCGACACCGCTGGACCGGGTGACCTACTGGGCACGCGAGTGGGCGGTCGAGGAAGTCTCCGGCATCGACCCGGCCATGGTGAATGATGATTGGAGGCCGGGCATTGGACGCGATCGTACCCGAGCTGGACCACATCGTCGGATCCGTTGGCGCGCAGGCGATCTCGACGTTCGGGATCGGTGTGTCCCGATGCCACTGGGACATGGCCTCGATCTCGCTGTAGGGGGCCTACGAGCGGACTGACTACGCCGCGCCGCGCTTCGGGCCAAGGTCACGATCTACGACTGGAGTTCTGGGTCTCGAAGAACTCGCCAAGATCACAAACAGGACCTTTGCTGAGGTGGAGGCATTGGCTCGACTAGACAAAAATGTGACAGATAGTGGAAAATCTCCACTTTTTACTGATAAGCGGTTTGTCTACCTCTAGTCTGTCTCCAACTTGCCACTGACGGAAAGGTTCAGACGTGCCGAATGAGGTTGTGGTCTCGATTCCGCTGACGCTCGTTGATGAGGGCGGAAGGTGGCTGGAGTCCTCGCCAGAAGGTGTTGGTATCGGAATGGTTCACCTGAACAGGTGGCAGATCCATCCAGTCAAGTTGGAGCCTGGTACTTTTGACGATTCCTCGGCTTTCCTGGTGAAGGTGAACTACCAGTTGGACCTGGAGCCAGACTGCCCGGCGCTGTCGTGGTTCGAGATCGGGATCCATTGCGACGGTGATGCCGCGGCTACCGTTTTGGACGCGGTACCTCACGGGGCACTCGATCCACGACCCGCGTGCTCCTACACCATCAACCGTCACACGCAACTCGTGGCAACCGAGTTGAGCGAGGACGCCCTTGCGTATCTTCCCGTCATTGATGAGCGAGTCGACCTGTACGGGATTGGCAGCTCATCGGTGCGTTGGCGGTATTCGACACAGGCTCGCGCGGGAACTCGACCAGGCTCAAGAGCAGCGTGGATGATCCTACTGACCCCTGATGGAATCAAGAAGCTAGACTGCCGACTCACCGTGCGATACGCGCTGCCGGTCGACGAGAACACCCCGTACCTGCCCACGCAGGAACCGGCCAGCTTCACGATTTCCCTGGACGATCCCCATCGCGGCTCAACGGTCAGCCCTTCGCAAACGGCAAGCTTGCGAACCTATCCGGTCGATAACCCCCGATCCGTGTTCATCTGCTACGCCCACGAGTCCCCCAAGTTCAAGTCGGATGCCCTGAGATTGGCGCAAGTCTTGCTGACCGTGGGGTTGGACGTACATATGGATCAGTTCGATGAAGGCCCGAGAATGCACTGGGGCGTTTGGTCACGCCGTCACTTCATGGAGCGAGACTTCACCCTGGTGCTCGCCTCACCGATGCTCCGGCGGGTCGGCGACGGCACGCTGGATGAAAATCGGCACCCTGGGCTACGCGCGGAGTGGAAGGTACTGGAGACGCTGTACCACCGCCATGCCGAATGGGCTCCGTATGTGCTCCCAGTCATCCTGCCCGGTCAGTCCAAGCTCGGCATCCCGCTGCTACTCGGCCCGGAGTGCGAGGACTACTACGAGGTGGACGACTTCACCCCGGAAGGCATGAGCACCTTGTTGAACGCGATCTTCACCACCGAACTCCGTAGCTGGAGGTTTGACTAGAGCAGCATCGACAAAGGTGGGTGCTGGCGCCGCCAGTCAGACTCGGCGGTGCCAGCACCCGGAAAGCCTCACCGTTTCCTGGATGTCATTCGTCGCCCGCTTCAGTCATCCGATACTCGGGGTGGTCCTTGTCCACCGCGATCCCCAGGTGCACAGGTCCGGGAGTGATCGTCCGGCCGTCCCAGGCAATGGGTTGTTCGCACAGCCGGGCCGCGAGAGCCGCCAGTTCCACCGGATCCCACAGTCCCGACCGGGCGATGACGATCTCTCGCGCGGTATAGGAATGCCAGGGTGTGCGCAGCTCCTTGCTGAGCTCGGCTGGAAGCGTCCAACGCGTGAACAACGCGCCGGTCCGGCCGTGTTTTGCCTCAAGGGACGCCGACTTGCCAGCGAAGAGCCAGGACGGCACGCTGCTCTCCACCAACCGGTAAACTCCCTTCCCCGGAGCGGCGGGCTGCAGCCTGTCCACTGCCTTGTTGCCCTCGTCGACACGGGTCACCGGTCTGCCGAGGTCAGCCATGTCGGCGTGCATGCGGATGACCGCGACGTCCAGTCCCTGTGCTCGCAGGGAGTCACCAGGCAGTGGTCCAGTCCCGAACCGGACGTTCTGCAAGCCGGACCAGATCGCTCTGGCTGCCTGGGCATCGACAAACACCGCGACCGGTACGTTCCGCAGATCCGCCGACACCAGCTCGGCAAGCCGATGCTCGACTTCCACGCGGGTGGTCTCCGCCTTCCCTTCAGCGCGACCAAGGTGGGTCACGCCGATAGCACCCGCGTGGAAGTCCGTCAGTCCCTCGGCGGCTCTGACCCAGCGCGCCTTGCTCTCGCTGTACATCAACACCCGCCACTGCTCGAGATCAGCAGGATCGGCGAGCACCGCGGTCATGGTCAGGACGAACGGGCGTTCTCCGTTCGCGGCGTTCTGTGCACGTGCGTTGATACCGAGCAGCAGGGTGCGACGGTCCAGCTTGTTCCGCAGCCTGTCCTTGGTAACCGCGTCGCGCATACGCTCATCGAGGACTCCTGCCGATCGCAGCAGGTCCCGGAGCGCCGATCGAGCCGCGTGCCGCTGGGTCTCCGGGCTGGCCCGTGTCGCCCCCTCCGGGAGGACGACCGGCTCGGTGGCGAGGAATTGGGTGGGGATGCCCAGGTGCCCGAACAGCCTTCTCAGGTGCGGCTTGGCATCGAACTCGGGGCGTTCCATGTCCGGGTGGAACTCCGTCTCCACCCATGCGACGACCAAGTGGTCCTCTTCCCTGGGCAAGTCCAGGTGGTCGAGGAACATGGCGCGGTTTGGTGTGCCGTGTTCAAGAAGCCGCGGGCAATGGCGTGCGACCAGGTTGAGTCGTTCGTGCACTGGCGTGAGAGACCCATCGGCGGCGGGACGGCACTTGGTCAGCTCGAGGAGCTGCTCCAGCATGCGGTCCCGAGCCTCGGCTGTCCGATAGAGACACGCGATGGTCATCTTCTTGTATCCGGTCGGTGCGATCGACTCCGGGAGCACCCCGTGCTTCGGGAATTTCTTGATCCGCTCGGGAAGGTTGATCTCCTTGTCCAGCTCGTAGGTCAACGGTACGAGCTGGGGGAGGTACTCTGTGATGTACTCATGCAGCCTTAGCATGAACCTCGGTCCAGGTCCACTGCCCAGCGACTGGGTTCCCCCCGAACTCAATCTCGGCCGGTGGGTCGCGGGACGGTCCGGGAACTTCTCCGGGAGCGACAGCGATTCCACCTGACACGCCTTCAGGATCGATGCGATGGCCGGATCGAGGTAGCGCTGCCACTCGCCCTCCACTTTGCGGATCCGGACAGGTAGGTCGAGCACAGGGGTTTCCGGTTTGCGATCGATCCAGATCCGCCTGTACCACGTGCCGCGTCGATCGAGCCGTGACAGGTGACCATCGAAAGTCAGTACCAGGTCTTGCACTCCAGGACGCGTCGTCAGGTTCACCGTCACGTTGGTCATGGCGAACGCCCTGCCACTGCTGGTGGCGATCAGATCATCGTCCTCCCAGGAGACGAGCCGGCCCGAGGTGTCCATGCGCAGCCGCACCGGGGCACGCCCGTCTATGACGAGAGGGTGGTAGGCAAGGGCTTTGGCGATCTGCCACGCTGCCACTCGGAACACCGAGTTGGGGGCGCGGGGTACCTCACCTGGCCGGAACTCGATGAAGCCGGCGAACTGGCGTGCCGGTTCCGGTTCGGGCAGGCAGTCGGGCAGGAGGAGCGGCCCGGAACCGCGGCTGTGCCGTTCCCATTCACGCACCGCGATCCGCAGGCGGTGGTCGAGAGCGGAGTCCGTCGTGAGCAGAAGTGCCTTCCCCCCGGACTCACGTTCCCGGTCCGCCAGATCACGCTCCCGGAAGAGCTGTACCGGCTTCCCGGTGGCGGCGACCAAGCCGGTGGCCAGGACGCCGTACCGGGGAGGTTGGGGAAGGGTTGCCCAGGCGTCCTGGAACCGGGCAGTCAGCGGGTAGGCGGTGACCGTGCCGAGGAGTTCGGCCAGGTGCTCGCGGGGAACTCGGTAGGCGAGTGTGATCAGCACCTTGCTGCTCCGTCTTCGGCTTTGGCGGCGTAGTCGAGGAAAGCATCGAGAGTGGAGCCGTAGTACTCGCGCATGTCGCGCAGTTGCTCCGGCCGCCATTCCTTCACCAGCTTGGCGATCAGGGTGGAGAGATCCGTGCCGCGATCACCGTCGTGGAAGGCTCCGTCAACCAGATGCAGCGTCGCGGACGTACCACCGCGCCTCGCCCGCCCGATGAGCTGGATGGCGCCAATGATGATCTCTGCCGCGACTCCCAGCTTCACCGGTTTGGGCTGGCTCTGGAAGTAGGGTGGGCAGCGGACGATCTCTTCGAGGAACCTGCCCGCTTCCTTGCGGCGCTCCTTGAGCAGTGCGCGCGGGTCGAGGACCGGGCCGGGGTGCTCGGCCAGCGCCCTCGCCTGGATGTGCGCCACCAGTTCCGCCGGCTCGTCGATGACCGGGATCGGCCGCACGATGAGCCAGACCGAGCCGAGAGCGGACTTCGAGTTCTTCCCGATGATGTTCACTCCGCGTTGCACGCGGGCGAGCGGTGCGATCAGGATGTCGGTACCGGACAACGAGGAGAACAGCTCGAGTTGGTCCGCGGCCAGCTCACGCCACAGCTGTTGGTCTGATGGCTTCGCCCCCGGCGGTACAGCAAGGCAAATCCTCCTGCCCTCGACTCCGGCTGCGACCAGGCCCTCCGCGACGTGCCGTCCGGCCACATAGGAGGTGGTGGCCAGCAGGACCCGCTGTCGTTCCTCATCCTCCGACGCCAAGCGTCTGAACTCCTGGGCGAGATGGCGCGTCCACAGCAGACCGGCGATCCGGCGGGTGGCCTCGGCCCTGGCCGTGCCCTGCACGCCTGAGATCCGGCTGGGGTTCCCTTCGTGATCGACGATGACCGCGGGGGCGATGGTCACCGTCCCACTCGAGTCATCACGCACCCACCACCGAGGCTGAGTGTGCACGTGGTGATGTGGGGCGAGTGGGAAATACGAGGTGGCGGACAATCCGAGGACGATGCGCCGGGTCCGGGCATGGGCCAGGGCTGTGACGTCCCCCAAACTCACGATGTGGGTGTGCGGGTCGCCGCCGAAGGCCGTGGTCGTCAGACGGGCCGGCTCGGTGCCGGCTCCGTCGTAGTACTCGGTGAAGGCGAAGACGAGTCTGCCGAGTGGGCCGGTCGGGGTGGCTCGCCACCGGCCGTAGGTGCCAAGGGCGTCCGCGACCGCCTGCGCCGACTCCACACCGATGTCCACCAGTTGGGAGTTGTTCGCCATCAACCGGTGCAGTGATCCCCTGATGTGTTCGAGGATGGCGCGGCGGAGCACCTCGTCGACGAACTCGCGCCGTTCCGTCTCGGACAGGGATGGAACCAGATGGCCAAGAACATGCCGAGCCTGTGGGATCGCGGTGCCCGCGGCTCCAGTCCGCACCGCTAGCTCGATCTGCCGCCTGGCTTCGGGGTATCCGTCGGGTTCGTTCGGCGCCGACGACGCGCTGCCAGAAAAGAGCGACAGGAATGCCCTCATCTGGTCTTCGCTGACCTGATCATCGGGATTGACGTTGAAGAGCCGCGCGGCAAGCCAGTTGTCCCGGTGGCGCGGGACGATCCAGGCCCGTCCTGGTCCGGGTTTGCGGGGCTTCTTGCTCCGTCTGGCCGGCCCGAGACGTTCATACGACAGGTGGCTGACGTAGTTCTCCGACAGGTAGCGGAGGTTGAAGTAGGCGTCGCGCACGTTCGCGTCGACCTCGTCGAGCAGTTTGCCGAAAGCCGCGCCGAAGTCCTCGTCGAGTGCACGCAGCGGTGTCCTCGTGTGCCCGGCCTGGTCCAGGACCAGGCCGCGGCCTGCCTGGTCGATCGCTGTCCGCTGGAACGAATCGACCTCGTCGATGACCACTACCTGGCACCGGCGCAACACCAGTTCCTCAACGCTGAGCCGGTCGTTCACGACATAGCCGTCGTACACCGGAGTCTGCAGGACACCCAGCAAAAGGTTCCCGTGGGTGGTAACGATGACGTCAGCTGTGCAGGCCGCTCTCGAAGCCTGGAAACGACCACAGGTGGTGCGCCACGGACAGGCCACGGCGCGCGCCTTTGCCTTCGGCACATGTGAGCGCAGGGTCGCGCACGGCTCTCGCCCGGGGATCCATCCGTCGACCGCGCCATCGCTGGTAGCCACAGCGGACAGGGCACACCCGTAGCCAAAACGGTCCCAGATCCAGTCGATGTCCGGACCCGTTCCGGAGACCCGGGAGCTTGCCTCCGTGGCGACGTGGATGCGCGAACGCGGCGAGGTGAGCGCGACGATCTCGCCGGTGAGCCCTACCGCTTCGACCGCCCGTTCGATCTGGTGAGTGACCTTCACGACATCGGCGTTCGTGGGCAGCACGAACGCGATCACGTGTTGCTGCCTGACCGCCCAGCACGCGAGCACCTCGACGAGGACGACCGACTTGCCAAAGCCCGTGTAGGCGAGGAGTGCGTTGAGCCTGCCAGCGGTGAGGTCAAGCCCCTTGACCTGGTCGGCCTCCCTTGACCGCACACACTTCTCGAACTTGCGCACCGCCCCCGTGCGGTGGTCCCCCGGGATATCCGGGCACCCGTCCAGCAGTTCGGCGATCTGCGCGAGTTCCTTGAAGGGCACCCACAGGTCGTCCAAAGGGGGTGAGTCGATGACAGTGGGCGGTGGCTGTGCGGGATCACGGTGGTGCGGCTGGATGTCGAAGCGGAAGTCGACGTAGCGATCAGCCGTCCCCTCGGGTCCTGGCACC
Source organism: Crossiella sp. NPDC003009 (assembly GCF_053591555.1). NCBI lineage: Bacteria > Bacillati > Actinomycetota > Actinomycetes > Pseudonocardiales > Pseudonocardiaceae > Crossiella > Crossiella sp. NPDC003009. The sequence continues at coordinate 16,527 of NZ_JBSFUA010000040.1, forward strand.
CGGATGGACGTGGTGTGGGTGCCCGGCATCGCCGGAGGGAGAGCCTGTTTTCTGTTGGCGTGGAGGGTGTCCAGGTCGTCGAGAGCGGTGTCGATGAAATCCGCGAGTGACATGCCCGCGTCCACCACGATTTTGCCGCTCGCACCAGCCTTGTAGTCATCTCCGGCCCGACATCCACTTATCTTGCCGTCCAGCAGCAAGCGGTCGAGTGTGGTTCCCGCAGTCTCGGCGTTGGCGAGGTCGTTGAGGCGACGCTTGAGTAGAAGTGCGCAACGCAACCGGCGGCGTCCCGCCGCGATACCGGTGTCCGACCACCCCGACCACTCGGAGATGTGCCCGTCGAGCATGAACAGCACGTGTTCCCGGGTGGTGGTCCAGCTGATCCCGTCCCCATCGATCGGGAAGAGGTCCGCGGCCAATCCGGTCGCGGCGGCCATCACCCTGGGCAGGACCCTGCCGCCGTTGGTGTGGTTCGTGCGCTCGGTCACGAGTTCTCCTTGAGCTGCTTGCGGATCCTGGCGACGAACCGCCGCTCGGTCGTGACCCGCACGACCCTCGGCAGGGCATCCTTGAGAACCACGAGCTGATGTTCATGCGTGTCGGGCAGGACTATCTCGACGCCAGGTGGTGCGCCACGCAACTTGGCGAGGAGGCGCCTTACGGACTGGTACTCCTTGAGGTCCACCCTGTGCTTGGCGGTCCCCACCGTGACCAGGAGGTCATAGTCGTCGTGCTCTGGCCAAAGCTGAACCGAGGCACCGAGTTTGGCGAGAGCCTCGTACAGACGCAGCTCGCTGGCGCCAGGTACGACGACATAGCGCCAAATACCGGTCTCCACGCAGACGGCGTCGGCCGTGGGCCGCGCCACCGGCATGGCCACGCGCGGGCCCGAGTCGACACGGGTCAGCCTCGGCCGGGCCGAGGATCGCGAGTCCGGGGTGATCCGGTATGAAGTGGCATGTGGCCGGTAACGACACCGGACCCGGCTGCCGGTGACGGCCATCGGCCACCGGCAGGTAGGGCATGGCCACCACCAGCCCGGCCCGGCCCCCACCCGGTGGACCTGGTCGGTCGGGATCGGCTGGTACCCCCCGGGGGCGAGCTGGACTCCGCGTTCACTAATTGTTTCGCTCAGCTCTGCTTGGGACGCGGCAGCGGGATGCTCGATGAGGAACTTCCTGGAAGCCACGTAGTCCTCCTGCCTACCGGTCTCGCTCATGGCCTGATAGGCGGCCAGTTGGATCTGCTCGGCTCGCATCACCGTCCACGTGGGAAGCCACGCCGCCTTGTCGATGGCCTCTCCCAGCGGGGCCGCGTATTCGCAGGCGAGGTCGTAGGCGACATCGGTTAGGCGTCCCTCGGAGAGCAGGACCGCATGACTGATCGCTTCGTCGTCGCAGTCGGCGATCGCGGGCAACAGCCCGAGTCTGCCGTGCAGGGCGGTGGCGAACTCTCTTGGTGTCACCGGCCCGACGCCTGGCCCATGGGCGGCCATCACCACGCCGGTCATCCTTGCCACCTCGTGCATGGCCATGCTCTGCTCATGCCGCACCGACCAGGCATAGGCGGCCCGAAGTGCAGCGGCGAGGACCCGCTGCCATGGCGGAAGCGGGCCTACCGGGGAGTCGGTCATGGCTGGCCCTTCGACGCGTCCGGGCACCAACGGGCGTACGGGCAGTCGCGACATGCCCTGCCGGGTCTGGTCGGGTAAACCGTGTCGGTCAGCCAGTCCTCGACGAGCCCGGTGAGCACCGTGCGGGAACGGCTGAGCACGGCCGGATTACCGGCATTCACCCTGGTGAGGATCGGCCCGCGGCTGGTGAGCCGCTCCAGCTCTACCCGGAGCCGTGCCTTTCCCTCGGCCAACACGCCCGAGGCGGACAGCACTACCGCGAGTGCCAGCTGCGGGTAGTCCTGGAACAGTTCTCCATGGCTGGGAACACGCTGGGTCTTGACCTCCCGCAGGACCCAGCCCTCGTCATCCTGGTACAACAGGTCGGCTTTGATCCGCACCACCACGTTGACCGCCGGGTCGAACACGACGATCGAATGCTCCGGCAGTACCTGCGCATCGGCGGGCAGCCCCCGAATCGGGCACACCAGGGCGTGATCACCGATCATCTGCGACCCGAGCCTGGCCTGCACTCCCATGGCTTTCCACCCGCCGGAGTACCATGACTCAGTGGGCTCGGGGACGTCCGAAGCACGGCACGGGGTGTGCGGGACAGCCCGGTGTCGCTGTTCGATCCAGTGGTGCACAGCCCGTCCGCGACGAACGGCGTCCGAACCCTCCACCGCGCGGTCACCAGGCAGGAAGAGCCTGCCGAAGTGGGCTCGCGCGGGACAGTCCCGATATGTCCGTCCAGTGGTCACCGACCATGTCCGCCTCGGGAAGCTGCCTTCATCGACGCCGAGGAGCCCCGGCAGCGACGGCACGGCGGGGCAGACGTCAACCAGCACACAACGACCGCAGTCCTCCCCGGGGCGATAACCTCGTGCAGAGATGGCCTCGCCCACGGAATCGGCGACATCGCTGGCGTAGCGGCCCAATGCCTCCTGCGGGGTCCCCGAGAACAGGACCTGGGTGGAGGCGTCAGCGCATCCCACCTCCACCACCCGGACCCAGGTCGGTGCCTCGAACCGGCCGAGCCGGAACTCGTTGGCGGCCCATGGGTTGCTGAGCACGGGGCGGGCTTCGGCGACGACTCCGGCTGCGAACGCGACTTCGCGGTCGTCAATGGGCCGGTTCTTCACCGAGCCGTGCCGGAGGAGGCGGATCTCCCGGACGCCGTCCTCGTTCTCGTAGCGGCGTCCGTGCACCGTCTCCTCATACCTGCCCGGCTCACCAGTGGTGGCGGGACGCTGACGGGCCCACCACCGGGATACCGGAGCGAGACCTGTGGGCAGGCCCTCGATTCTCGCCTCGGCCGCCAACACGTTCGTCACCGCGTGGGTCACCCAGCGTTCGACACCGGGGTGCGGTGTTTCCCGATCCCGCCAACGGGCGATCGCGACGGCCGGGGCCAGCCGGTCGAACTCGACGGCGTCCAGCACGATGTGCACCCCCCGGTTGAGGGACGACTCGCTGTTCCGCCTCGCCTTCCCTCCGGTGCCGGTTCGTGAAAGCCCCGGATGGACCTCAACGGCGATCCGCTCGGGGCAGCGGTGGCTGAGGTCGCGAGCATGACCTGGGCGAATACGGACCAGCGACTTGTCCCCGGACAACACACTTGGTCTCGACCATTCGGTCAATGTCCTTCCCCCTGGAAGCCCGGGCAGTGCCCAATTTTCAATACCGAGTCAGCACGCTATCGTCCCGGACCAGCAATCCGCTACCAGGTCCGCACCTTTGTCGAAAAATTGGCGAGGAGAAGAAAACATGTCAGACGAGCGAGGGTTCCACGGGCTCTTCATCGGCGTGGACAAGTATCGGGACCCTGGGTTCACCGGCTTGAGATTCGCCAGAAGAGACGCGGAGGTCCTGCACGCGCTGTTCGCCGACACATTCGACTTGGATCCTGTTCTACTTCTCGACGAGGACGCCACCAAGGACAGAATCCTGACAGAAGTTCGTCAAATAGTTGCCACGAGCACTGCCTCGGACATCGTCGTCATCACTTTCTCCGGTCACGGCACTCGGACTGGCGAACTCGCCACACCGGACGCCCGCGTTGACCGGCTGGCTGAGACCGCGGTGCCGCTCGCGGAGTTCCTCGACCAGATCGCCCGTATCAAGGCCAAGCTGGTCATCGTAGTACTCGACTGCTGCTTCTCGGGAGCCGCTCTGACACCGGAGGGACTTCGTGGGACGACGTCCGTCGAGCATCAGGTCAGGGTGCTGCCCGAACCGGAGGAGAGGTACACCAGTCGCTCGTCAGACCCCGAGGTCAGCGCCCTTTTCCGTCAGGTTCAGGGCTCCGGGCACATCGTGCTGGCCGCGTCCGCGCCGGATGAGCGGGCCTACGAGAGCCCCGCGTTCAGACACGGCGTGCTCACCCACTACGTGCTCCAGGCATTGCTCGGTTATGGCGGTACCTTGGACGATGGCGAGATCTCGATGCTCGGGCTTGCGGACTATGTTCTGACAAACGTCGGCTGGCACAAGAATGGGATTGCACAACAGAGCCAGAACCCGATGTTGCGTGGCACGCTGTCCAGCGTCCGGCTCCCGGTGCTGCGCCCCGGCGCTCGGTACGCCAAGATCGAGGGCACGCCCCCGTCGCCGGCGACACACGCCCTGTCGTCACTCGAGAACCACGGCATCCATACCGCCTTCATCGAGACGTGGCGGCAGTCGATCAAACGACTGAACACGGTGCAGCTCAAGGCGATCAACGAAGCCGGTGTGTTGCGAGGCGAACCGGTGCTGGTGAGCGCCCCGACCGCAAGCGGGAAGACGATGATCGGTGAACTCGCGGCGATCAAGGCGAAGCAGGATGGTAGGCGGACTGTCTTCCTTCTGCCCAGCCGAGCACTGGTGCACGAACAGCATGAGCGGTTCCACGCCTTGTACGGGCCACTCGGGATCAAGACCATTCGTGCCACCGGGGACCTACGTGATCACCTACCCGACCTCTTCCGGGGCAACTACGACTTTGCCGTGCTGACGTACGAGAAGTTCGCCGGGCTGTTGAACGGCCGTCCCGATCTTCTCCGCCAGGTCGGTGTTCTGGTGGTCGACGAAGTCCAGTCGCTGTTCGACGTGACACGTGGTCCGGCCCTGGAAGCGTTGTTCACGCGGCTTCGGCGAATCCGGACAACGAGCACCGTCCCACAGCTCATCTGGCTCTCGGCCGTACTGGGCGATCCGAAGGGGCTCCAGCAGTGGCTGGGTATGGACTTGGTGCTCAGCGAGGAACGTCCCGTACCGCTTGTGGAAGGCGTCATCGGGCCGGACGGCCAGTACCACAGCCACCGCAGCGACAACGCTCTCCCACCCAAGGAGTTCCCGGAAGGCACGCGGCTCACCGAGGAGGTCCACAGTGGACTCAAAGACGATCTCCTAATCGCCCTGGTGGCCAAGCTGTTGGCGGAACAGAGGAACGTCATCGTCTTCCGCGCGACGCGCGCTGACGCCAAAAAGACTGCCGAGCGACTCGGGGGCGCGCTTGACCTGCCCGCCGCCGAATCGGCGATGGCCGAACTGCGGGGCGGTGACATTGGCGCCATGCACGACCAGCTGCGCAAGTGCCTCGTGCGCGGAGTCGCTTTCCACATCGCAGATCTCTCCGACCAGGAACGCCAGGTTGTCGAAAGGACATTCAGACAGGAAGACAGCCAACTCAGGGTCCTTGTGGCCACCACAACCCTGGCCCAAGGAGTCAACCTTCCCGCCGACTCCGTTGTGATCAGCGAACTCCAGCACCCTAGCGGTATTCCTTACTCGGTGTCGGAGTACAAGAACATGGTGGGCCGGGCAGGCCGGACGGATCGGCGGGGACTCGACGGCACCTCGTTCATCCTGACGGCCGGGGGCAACGACTCGGTGTCGAAGTGGGGCAACTACGTGACCGCCAAGCCCGATGCCAGGACGTCGGCGTTGCTGGCACCTGCCCAGGACCTGGGAACGCTGCTCCTCAACGTCGTGTCAGCGGTCGCGGCCGGCCAGGACAACTGCGGCGCCACCGACGTCCAGGATTTCCTCAACCACACCCTCGCCGCTCGGCAGGCGCGCTTCCAAGGGACACCAGAGCCGTTCCCGAACCACCAGGTCGCCACTGTCCTCGACCACCTGGTGCGGCAGGGCTTCCTGGCCTATTCCGACGCCGCGCCAGGGCTGGCTCCGACGAGGCTCGGCGAAATCGTCGTGCGGCACAACCTGAGGGTCTCCTCGGTGCGGACGGTCGCGGACGTACTCTCATCGCTGCCTCCCACCGACATGACGGAGCGCACCATGTTGTGTGCCGCGCAGCTCACAGAAGAGCTGCACGACAACCGTTTTGTGTGGAAGGCCAACGACCGGGGAGTCGTACTGCGCGGCCTGCAGAAGTGGCTCCGTGAGAGTCGGGTGTCACCCCAACTGGTTGATCTCCTGCCTGGCAAGGTCGAACCCGAAGTCCGAGGCCCGGCGAACGCGCGTCGGGCGCTCGCCAGCCTGCTGTGGGTGCGGGGCTGCTCACTGAACATGATCGAGCGCGCCGTACTGACGACCTCCCGCCCGAACAACGGCGCCAGCGATCCAGGACCGGTCCTATACGCGATGCGGCGAGCGGCAGACGTGATCAGCGCCGTGATCGACATCGCGAGTCACGTCCATCCGGCAGTTGACCTCGGTGACCTGCCGGAAACCCTCCCGGTCAGGCAGGAGCTGGGTATCGTCCCGGGTCACGTTCCCCTTGCTCGAAACCTCGACGCCGAACTCGACCGCAAGGTGTTCGTCGAGCTGACGAAGGCGGGACTGGACCACATCGCGGCGATCCTCGCCGCCGAGGACAATGTACTGCTGGACTGCGTGGGAGGGGACCACGCGATACTCGGCCAGCTGCGAGACGCGGCGAGGGTGGCCGAGGCGGAGGCGACCTGGCCGAAGCTCACCGACGTCATTCCTCCGTTGACCGACTGACGACCCTAACCTCGATGTACGCGTCGCGACGGACTGTCGAACCGGGCCACACCGTGCCGCCGAGAGAACCTCAGCGGCACGGTGTGAGCGGAGCAACGACGGCCCCTGCACGACCCGTGAACGACGGATCCGTCACGGTACGGGGTCAGTTGGCGAGGGGTTCCCAGGACAGGCCGTAGGAACGGCCAGGACGCAGATCACGGAACTCGCGTCGCACCTGGCCGCCAGGTTCGAGAGCGATCGTTCCCGTCGCGGCGGCCGGGTCGTTCGCCTCGTGTGCGAGGGCGCCATCAACCACTCGGATCAGCCGGGGCGGATTGGCCCGGTCGAACCTCACTTTGAGCTCGAACTCCTCACACGGGTAGATCGGGGTGCACAGGTAGAACGGCGATATGTTCGGCGCCAAGGCTCGGAACTCGAACTCATGCGTATTACCGTCGTCGAGGACCTCGGGGAGGTGCACGTCGAAGACGATCCGGCAGGACGTGACGAGGCGGGGCGAGCTCACATCGGCGCCGAAAACGGCGCGAAGGTTCACGTCGGCCAGGTTGAGCGGCCCCGTCATGTGAGCGGGCCGCACCGTGAGCGAGTGCTCGATCCCGTGCAGCCCATTCTGGCTGCTCCGAATCCTCCTGGCCTCCGTGACCTCGGCTCCGGAACCGTCGAGCAGCAGGGTGGTGCGCAACACCTCGGTCCGCCATGGCGGCTCGTGCGCCGAGTTCAGCGCCCGCCTGCCTTCCCCCTCGATGATCTCGGCGAGCAGCGCCAGCGCCTCGTCGCTGTAGCGCTGGAGACTGCGGCTTCCCAGTTTGAGTTCCGGCTCAAGCCGTACCAGCCGCTTGAGGTAGCGCTCATCCGGTTCGCTGTCGAAGCCCAGTGCGGCTCGGGCCACCGCCATATTGGTGGGGGAGAGGCGCCGCATCAGTCGGTCGAGAGTCGTGACGATCTTCCCTTTCGCGACTGCGTCGGAATCACCGTCCACCACTGCGGAGACGCGTCTGATGCCGGCTCCGACCTGGCGACCCCACCCTGATCCATTGATCCCACGACCCTTTCGCAGGTTCTTCAGCTCCCCCTGAAGAACTGCGGTGCCATCACCCGTTCGAGTCACCAACACTCCACCCCTTGTCCCGATTCCGCACTTCGGCACGAGATTGTACCCCTGGAAAGGAGGTCACCCAGAAGTCTCAAGATCAGGCACCAAGTTTCCAGTTTCAGGAAACATCGCAGTTCACAGCAGGTTTCCTGTGCCCACCAAATTCTGTCGACAAGAAACCCCTTCCTGCTTCAGGATTTTCGGTACAGCATCGGTTCGTCCGGCGGGCCCGCTCGACACACAGCCGATTCGCCGCCTTTCCCAAGGCTCCGCCGAAAGGAAGAACCATGCACACCCACCACTTCGTCACCACGTTGGACCTGATCTTCACCCTGTTCACCTAGCGATCAGCCCGGCCCCCGGACATTCCGCGGGCCGGGCGCACCCACATCCGGACAAGAGGAACCAGCGAGAACCATGACCTATTTCGGTTCTGAACTGCGGCGGAGGCGCCAGGAGTGCGGTCTGTCCCAGGCCGCGTTGGCCGATGCCGTACGTATCTCGACGAGCTACCTCAGCAAGATCGAAAACGGCCGGTCCGCGGCCACCACACAGGTGATCCAGGCCTGCGATGACGCGCTGGGGGCCGAGGGCGCCCTGGCCGTGTTGGCGCCATGCCGACCAACACCAGGATCTCCTCGGGTGCGGCACACCTCCGGCATGCCAGGCCCGCCTCAACTGTTTGTGGGCCGTACCGATGAGCGTGCCGTGCTGGCCTCAGTCCTGAATCCCCTGGATTCCACTCGCCTGTGCGTGATCAGCGGGCTGGCCGGAGTTGGCAAAACCGCGCTCGCTCTCGTCGCGGCCCAGGCCGCAGGGTCGAGTTTCCCCAGGTGGCTGCTCTACGTGGATATGCGCGGACACACTCCTGGCGTGCGACCGGTGTCCATCGGGGAGGCCGCGTACCGGCTGTTGAGCCAACTCGAGGTCGACCCGGCGCGGGTACCGGTCGGGCCCGACGACAGGGTGAGCCTGGTGCGTGCGATGTTGTCCGACCGCCGGGTACTGGTGGTGCTGGACAACGTCGTAGCCGCAGATCAGGTACGGCCGCTGCTCGTCACCAGTTCAGGCTGCAAGCTGATCGTGACCAGCCGAAACCGGTTGGCCGCTCTCGACGAGGCCTACCACCTGCCCTTGGAGACGCTGCCTCTGCAGGACGCGGTCGCGATCTTCCGAAGCGTGGCCAGGGATATGAGGTCTGATGATGTCGGCGCGGTCGCCGATATCGTCCGCCGCTGCGGCACGCTGCCACTGGCGATCCGGATCGCGGCAGCCAGGTTCGCCACCGGCAACTGGACCACCGAGAGGTTCCTGAAACGGCTCAGCGACGAGTCGACGCTCCTGCCCGCTCTCAACGACGGCGAACGCGATGTGGCGGCCGCATTCCGCGTGTCCTTGCGGGATCTTCCCGCCGAGCAACGGCGGGTTCTGCAGCTGTTGGCCATCCACCCGGCTGGCGCCATCACGACCGAGGCCGCAGAGGTTCTTGTGGGCACCGCGCACGGCGTCTTGGACGAAGTGCTCGATCGTCTGCACGACGCCCATCTCATAACGAGGGACATGGACGGCGACGTATGGATGCACGACCTGGTGCGGACCTTCGCGGCGCACTGCGCGCCACCGGAACTCGATGGACGTGAACGCGAGGTGGCGACCTCCCGGTTGATCGACTACGCGCTGTCCCTGGCTGTCGCCGCTGACGAACTCCTAGAGCCACATCGGTTCCGGCCACACGTTGACGCTCCCGCTTCGGACCGATGCCCGTTCAACGATGTGGAACAGGCACACCGCTGGCTGCGAGCACGCTGGAGCTTCCTGACCGAGATCACCCGGTTGGCCGAGGGGGACCCGAGATGCTGCCAGCTGGCCCTGGTCCTGCGGGCATTCTTCTTCCGAGACAGGCTCTTCGAGCCGTGGTTCACCACTCACCACGCCGCCCTGAATACCGCAGTCACCAGGGGTGACCACCTCTCGAGCGCGATGATCCTGAACAACCTGGGTATGGCCCACGTCGAGCAGGGTGACCTCGCGGCGGCACTGGACCGCCACGCCGAGGCACGAATCGAGTTCACCCGGGCTGGCGACTATCGCGGCGAACTGGACGCCCTGTCCAGCATGGCCTGGGTCCGCCTGTACCAGGGCTCCCCAGAAGACGCAGTGCATGGCCTGACCGCCGCGTTGGACAGGTATCAGCGCTCGGGACGAGTCCGCAACGCCGTCATCGCGATGCGCGGGCTTGCCCTCGCCTGCAGCGAGCTTGACCGTCACGACGAGGCGATGGACTACGCGGGTGAGGCCACGGAGCTGGCACAGCTCCCAGTCGACACAGTCATGGGCGTCAACTGCCTGGCCTGGGTTTGCTTTCAGGCAGGCAACCTCGACGACGCTGAACGCCACTACCAGGAAGCCGCCCGCACTGCGGAGGAGGCGGGCAGTCCCTACGAGCGGACTCGTGCGCTCACCGGTCTGGGCAACATCGCGGCACGCCGTGGTGACCCGGCTGAGGCAGTCAAGCTGTGGGATCGTGCCGACGAACCGGGGATTCTGGTGCGTCCCGTCGTGGTCGGTGAGGGGTCGACGCGGTCGTGGCTCGAGCCGCTAGCACGAATGGCGGGCCAGTCCGCAATGTTGAGCTGACCTCCAACGGACAACCGCTGAGAAACACCGAGGGCCTGACCACCTAAGTGATGGTCAGGCCCTCAGCTTGTTCTAGACCGTCGGGACGACAGGATTTGAACCTGCGACCCCTTGACCCCCAGTCAAGTGCGCTACCAAGCTGCGCCACGTCCCGGTCTTGCTTCGTTCTCTCGAACGTGATGAAGCCTAGCGCACCGCACCGCCCACCCGGAAATCGGGGCTCGCCGCGGGGATCTTGACCAGCCCGCAACCCCGCCAGCCGCCCCCCAGAGCCGACCACGCTGCCGGACCGGGAAGTTCAAACAACCCGCTGACCTGCAACAACACCGCACTGCACAACCGGACCGCTGGCGAACCCTGCCGCGAAGCAGTGATGCTGCCCCCGGTTGGCCGGTGACGCTTGCTGGGGAATGGAGTCGTCGGTTCAGTCGGTGCACGGCCGCGGGAACCCCCACCCGCCGGAGCGCTCGTCCCACCCCCTCGGGGCGAACTCCCGTCGTGTCGCCGGCTGGCGGAGGCCAACCATGGGAAGCCGTGGGCGCGGGATCCCTGGCTGGTGCGCCACGCGCTGACCCCGTGCGCGCGCCTGCCCGGTGGACCCCTCCTCGACAATCCGCCGGCCCGCGCCCGCGGCTACCCCCTCGCGTGTGCCAACGCCCTGTGACTGACCAGGGAGTTCCGGGGCGTGAAAGTGTGTCCGCCGGGACCATTGACAGCTCGTTGACGCCTCGTTGACAGCCCTCCGGTTTGCTTGTCGCCGAGGGGACGAGGAAAAGGGGCCGCCACCATGACCATGAGCTTGAGCTTGTCGAACCAGGTCGAGAGCACCGCGCTGAAATCCGTTGTTCCGGTGGCCGGTTCGCGGGCCGCGGAACCGCGGGACCGCATTGCCGTCGCGGTTCGGGTGGATGACCAGTTGCTGGCCGCGGAACTCGTTCCGCAGCTGGCGCTGTCGCCGGACCTGCATCTGCTCGCTGTTGGTGAGAGCGCTCCAGCGGATGTGGTGCTGGTGCTCGGCAACGCCGTCACCGACGAGCTGATCGACGATCTGGCCGCCATGGCCGAACGGGCCGAGAACGCCGCGCAGCGGGTGGTGCTGGTGGCCGGGCCGCTGCGGGAGCGGCACCTGAGCCGGATCTTCGGTGTCGGCGTGGTCAGCATCCTGCCCCGGCGTGACATCAGCGCGCGCCTGGTCATCCGCGCCCTGGTGGCCACCAAGGCGGGTGGCTCGGTGCTGCCGGAGAAGCTGACCCGCTGGCTGGTCGACGAGGCCCGCAATTTCCAGAGCGACCTGCTGGCCAAGCAGGGGCTCACCTCCGGCGGGCTGACCGCGCGGGAGGTCGAGGTGCTGCGGCTGATCGCCCAGGGCGAGGACACCGCGCACATCGCCGCGCAGCTGAGCTACTCCGAGCGCACCATCAAGAAGATCATGCAGGACCTGCTCTCCCGGCTGGAACTGCGAAACCGCGCGCACGCGGTCTCCTACGCGCTGCGCGTCGGAGCCATCTGATCCGGCCATTTCCCCCTGTCCCGGGCGAAATAGACAGCATGTGTGGGGGATTACACTCGAGTTCCAGGCAGCAGAGGGAGCTCAGTGAGGCAGGGTCTGGCGTTCGGGTTGCTCGGGCCGGTTCGCGCCTGGCGCGACGGAGCCGAGCTGAACCTCGGTTCCCCGCAGCAGCGGCTGACCCTGGCCACCCTGCTGCTGGCGCAAGGGCGGGCGGTCCCGGTCGAGGAGATCGCCGCCGCCCTGTGGGGCGCCGCCGTGCCCCGCGCCGCCCGCGGCACCATCCGCACCTACGTCCAACGGCTGCGCCGGGTCCTGGAGACCGCTGACGGCGAACCGGTCATCGTCTCCGCCGGTGGTGGCTACGCGGTCCGGGTGCCCGAGGAGGCCACCGACCTGGGCCGGTTCCGGCGCGCCGTGCGCGCGGCCGAAGCGGCCCGCGGCCGCGGCGAGGTCGCCGCCGCGGCCGGGCTGTACAAGGAAGCCGTCGAGGAATGGGACGGCGAGCCGCTGGCCGGGCTGCACGGCGAGACCGCCGACGCCGAACGCGCCCGGCTGCGCCGCCGCAGGCTCGGCGTGGTCGAGGAGCTGGCCACCCTCGAGCTGGAGCTGGGCCGCTGCCCCGACCTGGTCGACCGGCTCGCCGCCGAAGCCCAGGCCGAACCGCTGCGCGAGCGGCTGCACGAGCTGCTCATGCTCGCCCTCTACCGGGCCGGCCGCCAGGCCGAGGCGCTGACCGCCTACGACACCCTGCGCAAGCTGCTGGCCGAGGAGCTCGGCGTCGACCCCGCGCCCGCCGTGCGCGAACTGCACCGCCGCATCCTGCGCGCCGACCCCGAACTGCTCGGCCGGGCCCGCCCACGACCAGCCCCGCCGCCGCCCGCGCCCGCGGTCACCCCCGCCCAGCTGCCGCCCGACCTGCCCGCCTTCATCGGCCGCGAGGACGAGCTGGCCGCGCTGAGCGTGCCCGAGCAGCCCGATCGCCACTGCCCGGCGGTGGCCGTCGTGCACGGCACCCCCGGCGTCGGCAAGACCACCTTCGCAGTCCGCTGGGCGCACCGGGTGGCCGCGCGGTTCCCGGACGGCCAGCTCTACGTCGACCTGCGCGGCTTCGAACCCGAAGGCGTCGCGGTCGAGCCACGCGAAGCGGTGTGGGGCCTGCTGGACGCCCTGTCCGTGCCCACCCAGCTGCGCCCGGACCGGCTGGACGCGCTGACCGCGCTCTACCGCAGCGTGCTCGCCGGACGCCGCTGCCTGATCCTGCTGGACAACGCCCGCGACACCGCCCAGGTGCTGCCGCTGTTACCCGGCAACCCGAACTGTTTCGTGCTGGTCACCAGCCGGGTCGAGCTGTCAGGGCTGGTCGCGGCGACCGGCGCCCACGCCGTGGCCCTGGACATCCTCAGCGAGGACGAGGCCACCGGCTTCCTGGCCCGCCGCCTCGGCCGGGCCAGGGTCGAGGCCGAACCGGAGGCGGTGCGCGAGATCATCGCCGCCTGCGCCCGGCTGCCGCTGGCGCTGGCCGTGGTCTGCGCCCGCGCCGCCTACCACCCGGCGTTCAGCCTGGCCGCGGTCGCCGAGGAGCTCGACGCCGCGCGCGGCGGTCTGGACGCCTTCACCGGCGCGGACAGCCGCACCGACGTCCGCTCCGTGCTGTCCTGGTCCTACCGGGCGCTGTCGGCGCCGGCCGCCCGGCTGTTCCGGCTGCTGTCCTTCCACCCGGCCACCAGCGTCGACCTGCGCGCCGCGGCCAGCCTGGCCGGCCTGCCGACCGCCCGCGCGCAGGCCCTGTTCCGCGAGCTGACCGCCGCGCACCTGCTCGCCGAGGTCGCCCCCGGCCGCTTCCACACCCACGACCTGCTGCGCGCCTACGCCCTGGAGCTGGTCTCCGCCCAGGACAGCGCGGCCGACCAGCGCGCCGTGCTGCGCCGCGGCCTGGACTACCACCTGCACACCGCGCACACCGCGGCCCGGATGCTCTCCGCGCACCAGGACCTGCCCGCGCCCGGCGAGATCGACCCCGCGGTCAGCCCGCGCGGCTTCGCCGGCTACGAACAGGCGCTGGACTGGTTCATCCTGGAACACGCGGTGCTCATCGGCCTGGTGCAGCGCGCGGCCGCCGCCGGGTTCGAGCAGCACGCCTGGCAGCTGGCCTGGATGATGCGGCACTACCTGGACTGGGCCGGGCACTGGCGGGACCTGGAGACGGTGAACCGGACCGCGCTGCGGGCGGCCACCGAGACCGGCGACGCGGTCGGCGTGGCCTACGCCCGCCGCGGCCTGGCCAGGATCGAGACCCACCACGGCCGCTTCGACCAGGCCAGGGCGCTGCTCGCGGAGTCGCTGACCGGGTTCACCATCGCCGGGGACACCCTGGCCCGCGCCTACACCCACCGCCAGGCCATCGGCGTCCGCCAGCTCCAAGGCGACTACGCCGGAGCGCTGGAGGAGGCCACCGTCGCGCTGGCTCTCTTCCGTGCCGCCGGGTCCGCGGTCGGCGAGGGCGCCGGACTGCTCGGCCTGGCCGCCAGCCAGACCCGCCTCGGCCGTCACGAGGACGCGCTGCTCGCCGGCCGCCGGGCCCTCGACCTGCTGATGGCCGCGGGTGACCTCTACGACCTGGCCCTGGCCCTGGACGTGCTGGGCCGCGCCAGCTCCGCGCTGGGCCGCTTCGCCGAGGCCGCCGACTACCGCGAGCGCGGCATCGAGCTGTCCCGCTCGATGGCCAACCGCGGCGACTTCGTCACCTCGCTGCTGCACCGCATGGTCACCTCCGCGCTGATCTACCTCAGCGAGGCCCGCCACCTGGCCGGTCAGACCGAGCGGGCCAACCGCGCGCTGCGCGAGGCGCTGACCCGGCTGCGCGAGGAGCTCGACGAGCCCTACCTGGTCATCGGCGGCGCGGACGGCGCCACCGACGCGGCCTTGCGCGAGGTGCTGGCCACGCTGACGGAGTTCCTGGCCGAGCCTGCGGAGGGCGCGGACTGGTACGAGCGGGCGGGCACGGTGCTGCACAAGGTGGTCAGCACCGCGGAGGAACTGGGTCTGGGCGCGTACCTGTCCGAATGAGACCGGCGATCCGCTCGACGTCGCCCCGCTCAGCCGGCGGCAGCGGCGCGCCCACCGAGGCCCGCAACTCGGTGGCCCGCGCCAGCGACTCGGCCGCCCGCCGCCGGTCCCCGGCCAGCGCGTGCGCGCCCGCGAGTCCTTCCATGGCCAGCGCGACCGCTCTCGGATCACCGACGGCCTCCGCGGCCGCGAGCCCTTCCCAGTGCAGGGCAAGGCATTCCGCCGCCTGGCCACGCTGCTCGGCCAGGAAACCCAGCTCGGCCAGGATCAGCGCGACCCCGGCCGCGCCGTCGTAGCGGCGGCACCAGTCCAGCCAGCTCCGCAGCCACCGCTCGGCTGCCGCGAACTCGCCGCGGCGGCGGGCGATGAGGCCCAGGCCGACCTCGGCGAACTGCCTGCCGCGCTGGTGCGACTGCTCGGTGGCCAGCCGGGCGGCCACGGTGTGCAACTCTTCCGCTCGCGCCAGCTCGCCGGTGAGCAGGGCCAGCCGGCCGAGCCCGGCGTACTCGTAGGCGGCCTCGGTCCACAGCCCGAGCGACTCGGCCAGCCGCAGCGCCCGCTCGTGGCCGCGCGCCGCGGCCGGGTAGTCGCCGCCGATCTGGGCGAGCAGGGTGTCGATCTGCCCGGCCTTGAGCTGTCCCCAGCGGTCGCCGAGGTCGAGGAACCGCGCGGCGCACTCGGCGCCCAGCTTCCGCGCGGCCGTCAGGTCGCCCGCGGCCAGTGCCAGGGCGGCGCGGGTGTGCAGGGTGGCGGCCGCGCCCCAGCGCTCGCCGGCGGCGGTGAACGCGGCGTGCGCCCGCTCGGCCCAGGCGGCGGTGGCCGCCGGCGGCCCGAAGTCGCTGCGAGCCAAGCCGAGGAACCATTCCAGGTGGGTCCGCCTGCTCTCCTCGGTGATGGGGGAGAGGTCGGGGTCGGCGGGTTCGGGCAGGTCGGGGTCCCGGATGAGCAGGGCGAAGGCGGCCACCCACGCCGATGCCTCGGCCCGCACGGCGTCCGCGCCGCGGCCGGGTGCGGCGAGCAGTGCGGTGAGGGTGCGGTGTGCCTCGCCGTAGCGGCCGCGCAGGTACCAGTACCAGCCCACTGCGTTGGCCAGCCGGAGCGCGGCCGGGGCGGGACCGGTGAGCGCGCGGCGCAGGTTGGCCGACTCGGTGTCCAAGCGCCGCAACCAGGTCCGCTGCTCCGGGCCGCGCAGATGCCGGTCGGCTTCCTCGGCCAGAGTCAGGTAGTGCGCCTGGTGCCGCTGCCGGAGCCGCTGGTGTTCGGCCGGGTCGAGGTGCTCGGCGGTGAAGGCCGCCACGGACTCCAGCAGCCGGTAGCGCGGGCCGTCGGCGGTCTCGGTCATCACCACCAGCGAGCGATCCACCAGGCCCGCCACCAGGTTCAGCGTGCCCGGTAGTTCGCAGACCGCCTCGGCCGCGGCCAGGTCGCCGCCGTCGGCGAGCACGGACAGGCGGCTCAGCGCGGCCCGTTCCCGTTCGTCCAGCGGCTGCCAGCTCCAGTCGATCACCGCGCGCAGCGTGCGCTGGCGCGCAGGCGCGGTCCGGTTTCCGTTGTCCAGCAAGGAGAACCGGTCGTCCAGGCGGTCGGCCAGCGCCCGCACGCCGAGCGCGGGCACCCGGGTGGCGGCCAGTTCCAGTGCCAGCGGCAGGCCGTCCAGGCGACGGCAGATGACCGCCACCGCCGCCGGGTCCAGCCGGGCGCCCGGCGCGGCCGCGGTGGCCCGGGCGGTGAACAGCGTGGCCGCCTCGGCCGCGGGCAGCGGCGGCACCGGGAAGCGGTGTTCCCCAGGCACGGCAAGGGGTTCCCGGCTGGTGGCCAGCACCCGCACCCCTGGCGCGACGGCCAGCAGCCGGGTGAGCAGCCCGGCCACCGGATCCAGCAGGTGCTCGCAGTTGTCCAGCAGCAGCACCAGGTTCCGCTCCCGCAGCGCGTCCAGGTCACGCACGCCGAGCACCGCGGTGACCACGTCCAGGACCTCCCCGGCGGCGGCCAGCTCGGCCAGCCACACCCCATCGGGCGGGTCCAGCCGCCGGGCCGCCTCGACGGCCAGCCGGGTCTTGCCGACCCCGCCCGGCCCGGTCAGGGTCACCAGCCGCGCCCGCGCCAGCAGCGCGCCCACCGCGGTCACCGCCGCCTCCCGGCCGATCAGCTCACCCGAGGGGGCCGGCAGGTTGGTGCGCGGCCGGGCAGCCAGTTCCGGCGACCGCGTCAGGATCGCCTGGTGCAGTGCGAGCAGCTCAGGACCGGGATCCACGCCGAGTTCCTCGGCCAGCCGCCGCCGCAACCCGGCGTAGGCCGCCAGTGCCTCGCTCTGCCGCCCGGCCCGGTAGAGCGCGCGCAGCCGGATCCCGTGCAGCCGCTCCCGCAGCGGGTGCCGCGCCACCAGTTCGCCCAGCTCGGCGGTCAGGTCCGCGCCCAGCGCCAGCCGCGCCTCGGCGTGGTCCTCCACGGCGGTCAGGCGCAGCTCTTCCAGGCGCCCCACCGTGATCCGGGTGAACTCGGCGTCGGCGAACTCGGCGAAGGCCGGTCCCCGCCACAGCGCCAGCGCGTCGGTCAGCAGCTCCGCCCGCACCGCGGGGCCGGCACTGGCCCCGGCCTGCGCGAGGAGCGCCTGGAACCGCCAGAGGTCCACCGAGCCGGGCTTGGCGCGCAGCAGGTAACCGGATCCGGTCGAGACGACCAGGTCCCGGCCGATGGCCTTGCGCAGCTGCCAGATCCGGGTCTGCACGGCCTGCACCGGGTCCGCGGGCGCGCGCTCGCCCCACAGGTCCTCGACCAGCCGGTCCACGCTGACCGGGCGGCCGAGGTGCTGCAGCAGGTCGGCCAGCAGCGCGCGGACCTTGACCTCGCGGATCCGCACCGGGCCGCCGTCCTCCGCCCGCACCTCCAGCGGACCCAGCACCCCGAACCACACCGGCTCACCCTATCCGGAGCGGACCTGGAGCGGATCAAGAGCGCGCCCGGCCATGGTTGCCGCCATGAACACCTACGCAGACAAGAAAGCCGTGGTCACCGGCGGTACCCACGGTATGGGCCGGGCCGTCGTGCACGCCCTGCTCGACCGCGGCGCCGAGGTCCTGCTCACCGGCCGCAACCCCGCCAACCTGGCCGCCGCCCGCACCGAACTGACCGGCCGCCGCGCGCACGTCCTGCCCTCCGACGCCACGAACCTCGCCGACATCGCCGAGCTGGCCACCCACGCCGCCGACACCCTGGGCCGGATCGACCTGCTGTTCGTCAACGTCGGCCTGGCCCGCCTGGAACCCTTCGCCGAGGTCACCGAGGCCAGCTACGACCAGACCTTCGCGGTCAACACCAAGGGCGCGTTCTTCACCGTCCAGCGCCTGGCCCCACTGCTGGCCGACGGCGGCGCGGTGGTGCTGACCACCTCGATCGCCGACGAGGGCGGCACCGACATCCTGACCGCCTACTCCGGCGCGAAGGCCGCGGTCCGCGCCTTCGCCAAAGGCATGGCGAGCGCGCTGCTGCCGAGGCACATCCGGGTCAACGTGGTCGCCCCCGGCTTCGTGGACACCCCGACCATGGGCATCGCCGGCCTGTCCGCGGCGGAGCGGGCCGCGTTCACCGCCGAGGGCGACGTGGTGACCCCGATGGGCCGCCACGGCACTCCGGCCGAGGTCGCCGCCGCCGTGTTGTTCCTGGCTTTCGAGGCCACCTTCACCACCGGCGCCCGCCTCACCGTGGACGGCGGCATCGGCCAGGCCATCAGCCGGCCCCGGTAGCTCGGGCGCGGATCGTCAGTCGGCTGCCGGCGACCACTCCTCGCCCCAGCCGACCTCCCGGGCCGCCCGGTAGTCCGCGCCGTGCCGCTTGGTCACCGTCACCTCGGCCAGCCCGTCCGCGCCCGTGCACAGCCGCAGCGCCACCAAACCCTTGCGCTTCACCGGATGCCGCAGCACCCGGTTCGCCGCCCGGCCGGCCGGTTCGTTCGCCACCGCGACGTAGGAGAACTTCTCGTCCTCGAAGTTGAGCGTGCCCTCCTTGATCACCCGGTGCGCGCCGAGCCTGGGCAGCCGCGCGGAGAAGTGGCACCAGTCCCGCCCCGGCGTGATCGGGCAGTCCCGCTGGTGCGGGCACGGCGCGACCACCGAGCGGCCCAGCCCGATCAGCTCGTCCCTGGCCCGCAGTACCCGCTCGTACCCGGCCGGGGTGCCCGGTTCGATCAACACCAGCAGCCGCGCCGCCCCGGCCAGCCAGCGCACCGTGGCCGCCCGCACCGGTTCCGGCAGCTCACCGAGCACATAGGACAGTGTCACCACATCCGCGGCCGGGGCCTCGGCGGCCGGGTCGATCCGCCCGCGCCGCCAGCTCGTGCCGCGCAGCCGCGCCGAGGCGGCCATCAGCTTCCGCCCGAGCGCCACCACCTCCGGCGCCTGTTCCAGCACGCTCAGCTCGGTCAGCGACGGCCAGGTGTCCGCCGCCGCCCACACCGCCGTGCCGGTGCCGCCGCCCACGTCGACCAGGCTGCGCGGCGCGAACTCCGGCAGCTGCCGGGCCACCTCGGCCAGCGCGGCGCGCACCGCGGCGTAGGTGCCGGGCATGCGGTACCCGGCGTAGGCGGCCGCGTCCACCGGGCTGACCAGGATCGGCTCGGTCGCGGCCACACCCTGCCGGTAGCGGGTGATCAGCCGGGTGACCGCGCGCGCCAGCTCCGGCTGCGGGAAACCGCGCAGCGCGGTGTCCAATGCGGACTGGAGCTCCTCGGGCAGGGCGGTCATGGCAGGAATTCTGCCTTCTCACCGGCAGGCCTCGGCCGCTGCCCGCCTACCCGCCGCGACCGACCGGCCGGTCAGGCGACCGCGAGCCCGGCCAGCTCCGGCGCGACCTTCTCCGCCAGCGAGTGCGCCTGCTCGCGCGACTGGCCGGCCAGCTCCCGCAGCTCGGCCATGGCCGGGTTGACATCGGCCAGGGTCAGCTCGGCGTCGACCACCCGGAGGTCCATCGCGAACACATCGGCCAGGATGCGGTGCAGCCACGGCGTCCCGTGGTCCCAGCCCTCCCGGGGCGTGCCGGGCCCGTAGCCGCCGCCGCGCGCCACGATCAACGCCGCGGGCCTGCCCTTGAGCGGCTGCTGTCCCGAGGCCGGGGCCAGCCGGGGCTCGGTGAGCAGCAGGTCGATCCAGATCTTGGCCTGCTGCGGCACCCCGAAGTTGTACAGCGGCGCGGTCAGCAACAACCCGTCGGCGCCCAGCAGCTCATCGGCCAGCTCGGTGGCCAGCCCGGCCGCCGCCCGGTGCCCGTCGGTCCACTCCTGTGCCGGGGTCCAACCGGTGGCGACGGAGTTCGCCCAGGCGTCGGCGGGCAGCGGATGCCGCCCCAGGTCACGGCGCGTGACTGGGGTGCCGGGCCGCGCGGCGAGCCAGTTCCGCTCGAAGGTGTCACCCAGCGCCCGGCTGACCGAGCCCTCGGTCCGAATACTCGAGTCCACACGCAGCAGAGTCATCGTCTTCCCTCCAGAAGCGCTGCTCTCCAGAACAGCTGTCACCAAGATGTTCTGCTCAACAGACCTTCTTGTCAACAGAACGTATCCCGGCGCACAAACGGCATAAGATGGGTAGGTGACCCAAAACCACCACCGACCAGCGCGGTTCGACTTCGGCCTGGCGCTGAGCGCGGTCGTGCGGGGTTACTTCAAAGCCGCCGATCACGCGGTCGACGACCTGCCCGGCGGCCCCCGCGGCTACCAGGTGCTCAGCGCCGCCGCCCGCGGCGAGGCCCCCAGCCAGATCGCCCTGGCCCAGCAACTCGGCGTCGACCGCACCGTCATGACCTACCTGCTGGACGACCTGGAACGCGCCGGCTTCGTCGAACGCCGCCCCGACCCCGCCGACCGCCGCTCCCGCCAGATCGTCATCACCGCCCCAGGCCAACAAGAACTCTGCCGCCTGGAACGCAAACTCCACACAGTCGAAGACACCGTCCTCACCCCCCTCACCCCAACCGAACGCGAAAACCTCCGCGACATGCTGTCCCGCCTGGCCGCCTACGCCGGCGACGTCCCCAACGCCTGCCAACTCGCCGAACACGCCCTCACCGCCGAACCCCCCAACCCCACCGGCGCCTGCTGACCCACCCGGCCGCGCTGGCTTTGGCCTCCGGAAGCCACCCAGCTATGCTCGGCCAGTCGCTTGACCAGCACATTCACCACAGCGGCCGCCCCATCCGAGCCGAAGATCAGGACGAGGAGCAACCTTTTCGGCCGGAAAAGCGTTCCGCAGAGGAAGCGGAGGCGCGGGCGGGGAACAGGCGGGCCGGGCCCCGGGTCACACGGGTCCGAACAAGCGGTGTGGCGGCCGGGCGAGCAGGCAGTGTGGGGCGGCAGGGGTGAGCAAGAGGCGTGGCGGCCGGGGCGAGGCAAGTCGGCACCGGCAGATCGGCCCTGGTGGATCGGCCCTGGTGGATCGGCCCTGGTGGAGCGACTTCGGTGAAGCCAGTCGGCACCGGGCAGGACGGGCGTCGACGATTCGCGGCCCAGCGGCCCAGCGGCCCAGCGGTTCGCGTTGCGGCCGGCGGTTCGCGTTCGCGCTGGTTCGCGGGGTCACAGGTGTTCGCGGCCCCAGGCGCCGAGGGGGCGGAGGGCCTCGTTGAGGGCGATGCCGCGTGGTGTCAGCGAGTACTCGACGTGCGGCACCGGTCCGGGGCGGGCGTCTCGGACGATGATCCCGTCGGCGATCAGCTCGCGGAGTTGGTCGGTGAGCACCTTCTCGCTGACGCCGGGCACCAGTCGCCGGAGTTCGCCGTAGCGCTGCGGCTGCTGGCCGAGCGCCCACAGGATGAGGACCTTCCACTTGCCGCTGATGACCTCCATCGCGGCGTCCAGGCCGCAGTGGGTCGGGCGGGTTCGGACGGTCATGTGCGCACCCCCAATCGAAGCCAGGATAACGCCGTGGGGCACGCACTTTGATGTGCGTACTTGAGGTGAATTGCGAGGCGGCCTAGGTTGAAAATGTGATTACAGTGCTGGGACTTGGTCGGATGGGATCGGCGATTGCCGGGGCTTTCGTGAAATCCGGGTATTCGACGACGGTGTGGAATCGGTCCGGTGGCAAAGCTGAGCCGCTGGTCGCGCGAGGTGCGGAACGCGCGGCGAGTGTGGCTGACGCGGTGACCGCCGGCGACATTCTGGTGGTGTGCGTCCTGGACTACGCCGCGTTGTACGAGATGCTCGATCCGGTGCGCGGGCAGTTGGCCGGGAAGGTTCTGGTGAACCTCACCTCCGGTCTGCCCAGCGAGGCGCGGGCCGCCGCGGATTGGGCGCGCGAGTGTGGTCTGCGCTATCTGGACGGCGCGGTGCTGGCCGTGCCGCCGGCGGTTGGGCAGCCGCAGACTCAGTTGTTCTATGCCGGTGACCAGCAGGTTTTTCGCGAGCATGAGCCGCTGCTCGGCGCGTTGGGCAGCAGCGTGTACTTCGGCGCGGACCCGGGCAGCGCGGCCGGCTATGACCTGGCCTTGCTCGGCATTCTGTGGGCCACCCTGACCAGCGCGCTCCAGGGTTTCGCGCTGGTTGGCTCGGGGGGGCGGAGGGCCTCGCGGAGTCGTGGCTGACCAATGTGGTGCTGCCCAGTATTCGAGGTGCGGCGAGACAGGTCGACTCCGGTGAATACGGGAATGCGGTGTCCACGGTTTCCTTGAATGCGGCCGGGCTGGCGAAAATGGTTCGGGTCGGTCGCGAGCAGGGAATAGCGACCGACCTCATGGTGCCCATCAAGGAGTTCCTGGACAAACGGGTAACCCAGGGTTTCGGTGCGGACAGCCTGGCCAGCATGTTCGAGGTCATCAGGAATCCGGGCGCGCCGACCGGTGCACCGCCTCCAGACGAGCCAGCTCCTCATCGGTGAGCCGCAGCGACCCCGCGGCGACGTTGGCCGCCAAGTGCTCCGGGTTGCCGGTGCCGGGAATGGCCAGCACGTGCGGCCCGCGCCGCAGGGTCCAGGCCAGCCGGACCTGTGCGGTGCTCACCCCGTGTGCGGTGGCGACGGCCAGCACCTCGGTGTCCTCCGCCCCGCCCGCACCGGACTCCTTGCCCGCCCCGGCGATGGCGAAGAACGGCACGAACGCCACGCCCTGCTCGCCGCACAGCCGCAGGAACTCGTCCTGCCTGGCGGGCGCGCCGATGCCGTACTGGTTCTGCACGCACACCACCGGCGCGATCGCCTGCGCCTCGGCCAGGTGGTGCGCCCGCACGTTCGAGATGCCCAGGTGCCGGATCAACCCTGCCGCGCGCAGGTCGGCCAGGGCACCGAAGTGCTCGGCGATCGACTCCGGTCCGTGCACCCGCAGGTTCACCACATCGAGGTGGTCCCGGCCCAGCTGCCGCAGGTTCTCCTCGACCTGCCCGCGCAACTGCTCCGGGCGCGCCAACGGCAACCACTCCCCGGACGGGTCCTTGCCAGGGCCGACCTTGGTGGTGATCACCAGGTCGTCCGGGTACGGCGCCAGCGCGGTGTTGATCAGCTCGTTGGCCGAGCGCAGCGGCGAGAAGTAGAAGGCAGCGGTGTCGATGTGGTTGACGCCCAACTCGAGCGCGCGGCGCAGCACCGAGATCGAGCGGTCCCGGTCGCTGGGGGAGCCGTCGGCCTGGTGGGTCAGGCGCATCGCGCCGAAGCCGACACGGTGCACGGTCAGGTCGCCGAGGGTCCAACTGCCCGCGTCGGCCGCGGTGATCGTTTCCCAGGTCATGCCGGAAGTCTGCCCCGTCACCCAGCCGTGTGCGCCGCCCGCCCTACCGACCGGGTGGTAAGGCGGGCGGCGTCCGACCGGCGCGCCGCTGCCGAACCGCTGTTCGACCCGACGTGCACGCGTTGGCAGGGTGGACCACTCGTCAGCCGGTACGCGTCGGCTTCGTCCGGGTCGGTGGCGGGGTGGTCGGCCTGGCCGAGGTCGGCGGCCGGCTCGGCGTCGTGGTCACCGGGCGACCACCGGTGCTCGTGGTCGGCGGCGGTGGCGCGGGGGTGCGGGTCCGGGTCGGCTTCGGCCGCTCGCCCGCCGCCTCGATCTCCGGCGGCCGCGGCCGATCGCTGTTCAGGTACCGCCCCTCGACCTCCGGCAGCCCGGCCACCGGCAGGTCGTTCATGATCCCGCCCTGCCCGTTGTCGCCGTTCATCGCGCGGAACCAGGTGCGCGCCGAGTACTTCCCGCCATAGATGTACCGGCCCTGCGAACACGGTCGCGGCGGCTGGTCCGGGCCACCGTCGCACAGGGTCTGCGGCGCAGAGGTGTCGTCGAAGGTGAACACCGCGGCCGACAGTTGCGGGGTGAAGCCGAGGAAACCGGCCGACTTGTGCTCCTGGGTGGTGCCGGTCTTGCCCGCCATCGGCCGGTCCCACTTCACCAACTTGGCCGCCGTGGTCGCGGTGCCGCCCAGGGTGTCCTTGCTCAGCGCCACCGTCATCGCGTTCGCCAGCCCCGGCTGCACCACCTGCTCGCACTTCTGCTCCTGCACCGGAACCGGCTGGTCCTTGCGGTCCAGCACCGCCTCGATTGGGCTGGGCGGGCACCACATGCCCTCACTGGCCAGGGTCGCGCCGACGTTGGCCAGCTCGAGCGTGCTGGTCGGGGTGGGGCCGAGGGTGAACGAGCCGAAGTTCTGCTCGGCGAAGAACCGGCCGATCGGGCGCTTCTTCCGGTCCTCCGTCGCGGTCATGGTGCCCAGCGTGCGCAGGCCGAGTCGCTGCGCCATGTCCACCGCGGCCTTCACCCCGACGCGCTCCAGCAGGTGCACGAAGGTGGTGTTCGGTGACTTCGCCAGCGCGTCCTGCAGGCTCATCCGGGGCGGGTAGTTGCTGTTCTCGGCGTTCTGCACGCAGTACTTGCGCAGGCCCATCGCGCCCTGCGGGCAACTGGCCCCGCCACCGAGGAAGACGTTGGAGACGTAGGTGCCGGGCACCGGCACCGACTCGGTCAGCGTGCCGCCCTGTTCCAGCAGCGCGGCCGCGGTGAAGATCTTGTAGATCGACCCGGCGCCGTGGTTCTGCGGCGCGTACGGCAGGCCGAGGGTGGTCTGGTGGGCCTTGCGGTTCAGGCCGTAGGTGCGGTTCGCGGTCAGCGCGACCACGCGGTGTTTGTCCTTGCCGGGCTTGACGATGGCCATCGCGTTGGCCACGTTCTGGGTCTGCGGCGGGACTTCCTTGTCCACCGAGGCCTTGGCCTTGGCCAGTGCGTTGCGGTCCAGGGTGGTCTTGATCGTGTAGCCGCCGCGGCGCAGGTCGTCCCGCTGAAAGCCGGAGTTTTCCAGGTACTTCAACGCATAGTCGCAGAAGTAGCCGGGGTCGCCGACTCCGACGCAGCCGTTGGGCGGGCGGGCGGGCGTGGGCGACAGCTCGAGGTTGGTCTTCTTCTCCGCCTCGCCGACATCGGCAGGGAGGCGGCCCTGGCGCACCATCTCGTCGATGACCACGTTGCGCCGCTCCAGTGCCCGCTCCGGATGCCGGTAGGGGTTGAGCGCGCTCGGCTCGTTGACGATCCCGGCCAGCAGCGCGGCCTGGGCGACGGTCAGCTTGTCCTGGGTGGTGTCGAAGTAGGCGCGCGCCGCGGCCTGGATGCCGAAGGAGTTCTGCCCGAACGGCACGGTGTTGAGGTAGCGAGTCAGGATCTCGTCCTTGCTCAGGGTTTGTTCCAGCTGCAGCGCGATCCGCAGTTCGCGGATCTTGCGCGCCATCGACTGCTCCTGCGCCCTGGTCCGCTCCACCGGGGTCTTGGCCGAGATGTGCGTGAGGTGGTTCTTCACGTACTGCTGGGTCAGGGTCGATCCGCCCTGCGAGATCCGCCCGGCGACCGCGTTCGAGATGGCGGCCCGTCCCAGTGCCACCGGATCCACGCCCTGGTGGTCGTAGAACCGGTGGTCCTCGATCGCCACGATCGCCGACTTCACCGTGTTGGAGATCTCGTGCGCCGGCAACGGCACCCGGTACTGGTCGTAGATGTGGGCGAAGGGCTTCCCGTCGGTGTCCAGCAACGCGGTCATCTGCGGCACCTCGTCGCCGATCAGCTCCGCCGCGGTCCGATTCACATCGTCGCTGGCCAGCACCGCCACCGCGCCCGCGCCCCCGGCGAGCGGGAACAACACGCCCGCGGCCAGCATCCCGGCCAGCGCGCACAGTCCAACCAGCTTCAACACCCCGCTCGCGACCCGCCGCGCCCGGGGCGGCCCCGGGTCGGCCTCGTCCAGCAGGGTGTCGAACGGTGTGCCCGTGGATCCCGTCATCGCGATCAACCCGCCGTTCGGAGTGCCCAGGTATCTCCCATGGTGGTAGCCCGAGTACGGCACAGGCAACCAACTCGATCAGGTGGCGTGTCGCCTACCGCGTGTTGCGGCCCGCGTTTCCCGCGTGTGTGTCCTGCGTGCGGACCTGCCGGGACGAGCCCGGAGCGCCCGACGCCAGACGACGCCAGCCGGGGCTGCGGGCGAGGTGCGTCGAGGCGATGTGCGAGCGGGCCGGGCCGCGGACCGGGCCGGGCGGGGCGCGGAGCCGGTGGGGCGGGGCGCGGAGCCGGTGGGCTGTTGCGATGCCCACGGGCTGGGGGTTGCCCGGGCCGATGCGCGTCGGCGCCGCTGGAGTCGCGCCGACAGCGGCGACGCGCCGGCCGCGATGCGTCGGCGGTGAGGCGTCGGTGGTGAGGCGCAGGCGGCGGGTGCCGTAGCCGACGGCGGGTCCGCGGTCCCGCGGCGGGACCCACCCACCCCGGAGCCGACGACCGGGCCGTTGGGCTCGCGCGCTGGGACCGGCGCATTGTGGCTGTAGCGCCGGGCCTGGGACAGCCGGTGCTGAGCTGTGTCCGGCCCGCGTGTTCCCCGCCCCGCCCTCCGCTTCCTCTGCGGAACGCTTTTCGGGCCGAAAAGGTTGCTTTGCGTCTTGATCTTCGCGTCGGCTGGGGTCAGCGAATGCCGGTTGAGCCGACCGCAGTCTACCGCGCCGCGAGCACCCGACTCGGCCGCCCCACCAGTCCCCATACGCCAGCGGCAGCTCTCTGAGCAGGGGAAACAGCTCCGCGGGCACTGTGCAAGCGCGGCTGGCTCGTCGCAGCTATCCACAGGCTCAGCCGGAAAAGGCGAGGACCCCGTCACCCGGACGGGGTCCTCATTCACACTCCATTCGAGTGAGCAGTCGGGCTCACGGCGCCATGGAGAACCAGTTGAACGTCTCCACCATCTGCCGGGTCGTGCCCACGTAACGCGGTCCGGTCAGCTCCCAGCGGTTCACCGTCCGGTAGGTGCCGGGCTTGAGGCTCTCGTCCTCGGCGGTCTCCGGGTTGTCGTCCACCGGCAGGTACTCGTTGATCACCCGGCGGGTCAGCGTCACGTCCAGCGACTCGTACGCCGACTGGGTCTTCAGGTAGTCGCCGTCGCCGTGGTCCCAGGCGCGGCCCGGGTCGGCCAGCTTGAGCTGCACCGTGTTGCCGCCGAAGGAGCCCTTGGCCGCGACCACGGTGACGATGTGGCCGCCGTTGCGCTCCAGGCTGCCGGTCTGGGGGCCCTCCTGGTAGCGGCCGTAGACCAGCTGGACGGGGCCTTCGTTCAGCTTCTTGGCCAGGTCGCCGGAGAAGTCGGCGCTGGTGTGGCTGCTGGTGTTGCCGGAGGTGGTGGTCCAGCCGGCGTCGCGGGCCTTCTTGGTGGCGATGGTGAAGGCGTTGCGCAGGTTGCCCATGTTGGTGCCGCCGTCGTACTTGGCGTCCACGCCGATGCGCCCGATCGAGTTGGTGATGACGTTGTAGTCGGCCTGGTCCTTGGGGTTGAGGTTGCGCAGGTCGGTGGTGAGCCAGCCGACCGGGGCGCTCTTCTCGTGCGCCCAGTAGTGCAGCACGTTGTACAGCGAGGCGGGGCCGCAGTAGGCGCTGCCGTTGTTCTCCAGGCCGGCGCGGAACTGGTCGACGTCGCTGACGCCGCACTGCTTGACGTCGAAGTCGGCGCCGCTGACATCAGTGGAGCGGACGCAGGTGGGCGGGGGAGCGATGTCCGCCGATGCGGCGCCGGGGAGCGCGGCCATGGTGGCGGCGGTCGCTGCTGCGGCGAGGATCAGGGTGCTGGCCTTGCGGATCATGGCTCCTACCTTCGGTTTCTCCGCCGCCCCTCGCGGCGTGATAGGTAGAGCCTGTTCTCCGGGACCCCCCACGGGCATGAGGGGCGAACCCCCAAATCCGCCCCGACCCCCTACACCAGCGCCTGTGCCAGGTCCCGGCGGCCGGTGATGCCGAGCTTGGTGTAGATCCGCCCCAGGTGGTTCTCCACGGTCTTGGGCGTCACGAACAGCTCTTGGGCGATCTCCCGGTTGGCCCGCCCGGCCGCGGCCAGCCCGGCGACCCGGCGTTCGCTGGCGGTCAGCGCCTCGGGCCCGGCGAACACCGGTCGCCGCGGCCGGTCGCCCAGCGCCTCCAGGGCTTCCACCGCGCGTTGCCGCAGCGCCGCCGAGCCGCAGTCCCCGGCCAGGTCGATGCCCCGGTGCAGCACTTCGCGGGCGTCCCCGCGCCGCCGCGCGACCCGCAGCGCCTCGCCGAGGTCGACCAGGGACCTGGCCAGCTCCAGCCGTGCCGGGCTCGCCCGCAACACCGCGACGGACTCGGTCAGCAGGTCCAGTCTGCGCTCCGGGTCGGCGTGTGCGAGCAGCCGCAGCGCCGCCCCGACCTCGGTGGCCGCGCCCCACCTGCGGGCGATGGCCAGCTGTTCGGCGGCCAGCGTGCCCGCCTCGGCGGTGTCGCCGAGCAGCATGGCCGCGCGCACCGCGGGTGCCCGCCACGGGATGGTCGGCGGGTCCAGACCGGCCTCTGCCATCAGGTCCCGCTGCCGGGCGGACTCGGCGCGGGCGAGGCGGGGATCGTTGCGCCCCAACGCGATCAGCGCCCTGGGCTCGTGCAGCCAGATGGTCGGCATCATGGTCGGCCGGTCCGGGTGCGCGGTGTCGAAGCGGTCCAGCGCGGCGGCCGCGCCGTCCAGGTCGCCGCGTTCCAGGGCGGCGTAGACGGTGAAGTGGGTGCCGGTGGCGCGCAGGGCGATCACGTGCGGGGCCGGGTCCTCGTGGGTGATCGCGGCCAGCGCCCCTTCGGACTCGGCGTCCACCGCGGCCACGTCGCCGAGCCGCCAGCTCAGGAACAGTCCCGCGTTGGCCACCATGGCGAACTCCACCGGGGAGCCGTGCGCGCGCACCCGCAGCCGCGCCCGGTCGATCTCCCGCCGCGCCGGCTCCACGCCGTCCGCGGAGATCAGCGCCAGCAGCGCGACCACCCAGGCGACCATGGCCTCGGTGGAGCCGGTGGCGTCGTCGAAGTAGGCGCCGTTGGCCAGCGCCCGGCTCGCGGTGGCGGCGACCTCGGCGGCGGGGGAGACCTCGTAGCGGCCCATCTGGGCGAGCAGCCCGAGCAGCGTCCGCTCATCCGGTGTGCCGCCCGGCAGGTCGGCGTATCCGCGCAGGTGGGCGGAGGAGCGGTGCCGTTCCTCGGCCATGAACGAGCGGATCACCGCCAGCCGCGCCTCCAGGTGCAGCCGCCCGGCGTCCCGGTCTCCGGCGGGCCTGGCCCGGATCGCGGCCTCCAGCTCGGCGATGGCGGTGGCCGGGCCGTCGACCACCGCGGTCGCCGAGGCCGCCGCCGCGAGCAGCTCCGCGTCGGGCAGACCGGCGGCCGCGGCGCGCAGCTCATCCCTGGCCCGCGCGGCCTCCCCGGTGCGCAGCAGCGCCCGCCCCAGCTCCGCCCGCAACGCCGGATCGTCCGGGTCCTCGTCAACCGCCCTGGTCAAGTGCTCGGTCGCGGTCCGGGCGTCCCCGGCAGCCAGCAGTGCCACCGCGGCCCGGCGCAGCACCGCGGCCGCCTCCGGCAGGGTCCCGCGCGGGGCTTGCGCCAGGTGCGCGGCGATCCGGTCGGCAGGCGCGTTCGCCGCGGCCAGCTCGACCGCGGCCCGCGCGTGCAACCCCCGGCGGGCCACCGGGCCCAGGTCGGCGAGCACCGCCTCGCGCACCACCGGATGCACAAAGACCAGGTGGTCCCCGTCGCTGACCAGCACGTTCGCCGCGGCGAGAGCTTCGGCCGCGGCGGTCAGCTCGGCCGGGTCGAGTCCGGTGATCGTCGCGGCCTGCCACGGGTCGCTGCCGACACCGAGCACCGCGGCCGCCCCGGCCAGCCGCACCGCCGCCGAGGGCAACCGGCCCAGCGCGGCCCGGAACACCGTGCTCGGGCCCAGTGTGCCGACCCGCGCCGCGGTGGCGGCCGCATCCAGGGGCAGGCCCAGCGCGTCCAGCTCGTCGACCAGAACCCTTGCCAGGAAAGGGTTTCCGCCGCTGGCCGCGTGCAGCGCCGCGACCACGGCCGGTGCGGCGGCCGGTCCGGGGCGGGCGGCGAGCAGTGCGGTCAGCGCCGCGGCGGTCAGTGGCCGCGGCAGCACCCGCTCGGCCTGCCGGGACACGCTCAGCTGGGCCAGCGGCCCGGTGTTCTCCGCGGGCGGCCGGGTGGCCACGACCAGCGCGATCGGCAGGTCGGCGATCCGCCGCGACAGGTAGACCAGGAACTGCGCGGAGGACAGGTCGGCCCAGTGCGCATCGTCCACGGTGATCAGCAGCGGCCGGGACGCGGACAGGTCCACCGCCACCCACCACAGCGAATGCAGGGTGCGGGCCAGTTCCGCCTCGCTCGGGTCGGTGGCCGCGGCGTCCAGCGCGCGCAACGCGTCCCCGGACGGTCCGGCCAGCAGCGCGGCCCTGATCTCCCCGGTGTAGCGGGAGACCGACCGCTCCACCATCTGCCGCACCACACCCCAGGCCATCGCGCTCTCCAGGGCGTCGCCGACGGCCTGCAGCCGGCCGAAACCGCGTGCCTTGGCCAAGTCCCTGGTGGCCTGCACCAGGCGGGTCTTGCCGATCCCGGCGCGGCCCTCGATCAGCAGCACCCGGCCCTCGCCGCGGGCGGCCGAGTCCAGCGCCGCCTCGATCCGGGAAAGCTCCGACTCGCGTTCGAGGACTGCGGAGTCAGGCGTGCGCACGGCCGGATCGTAGCCGCGAAAACCGCCGGTGGAGCCGCTGATACCCCGTGGTGATCAACCTGGGCGAACGCCGTGACCCGGTTGGCCGAACACCGCCCGCCCGGCAGGCGGTTCAGGGCGCGGCCGTGCCGTCCAGGACCATCCGCCAGTGCACCAGGTTGTGGCAGGTGATCAAGATGTTCGGATGCCACGGCCCGAGCACCCGCACCTGGTCGTCGAGCACCCTGGCCAGCTCGGTCACCGCCGCCGCCGGATCACCGGCGTGACCGCGCCAGCGCGCCAGGTTGTGCCGGGTGGTCAGCGTGTTCGGGTGCCAGGGGCCGAGGGCGAAGATCTGGTCCCGCAGCAGCCGTTCCAGCTCGGTCACCGCGGCCGCGGCGTCACCGGTCGCGCCGCGCCAGCGGGCCAGGTCGTGCCGGGTGGTCAGGGTGTCCGGGTGGCGCGCGCCGAGGATCTGCACCTGCTCGCGCAGCACCGCCTCCAACTCGGGCACGGCGCGCGCGTGCGCACCGGCGTGGCCGCGCCAGCGCGCGAGGTTGTGCCGGGTGGTCAGGGCGTGCGGATGGCGTGGCCCGAGCACCCGTTCCTGGTCGGCGAGCACCCGCTCCAGCTCCCGCACCGCGCCCGCGGCGTCACCGGTCTCGCCGCGCCAGTAGGCCGCGTTGTGCCGCGCGGTCAACGTGCTCGGGTGATCCGCGCCGACCAGCTGCCGGGTGAGCCGGTGCAGCCGGTGGAACCAGCGGGTGGCCGCGGCGACCTGCCCGCTCTCGCCGAGGCTGTTGCCAGCGTGGAAGAACAGCTCGTGCTCGGCGGTCCAGCGCTGGTCGGCGGTGTGCCGGTGCAGCGCCGCGGTGTTCGCCCGCAACGCCCGCACCAGCGGCAGGTCCTGCTCCGCCGGCGGCCACACCTGGCGCAGCGCGTCCGCGACCAGCTTCGCCCAGCAGGGCAGGCGTTCGCCCAGCTCCTCCCGCGCGGCCCGCTGCACCAGCGTGTGCACCCGGACCGCGCGGTGCGGCGTGCCCGGGTCGTGGGTCACCAGGTTCATCCGGTGCAGTCCGCGCAGCGCGGTGCGCGCCTGCTCGGCGTCCACCGGCCTGCCGACGATCTCGCCGAGGTGCTCGAGCACGGCAGGGCTGGTGAACACCGCTTCCGGCGCGCCGTTGGGGTCCAGCACGCTGGCCACGGTCAGCAGCGGCCGGGCCAGCCCCGCCGGTTCCAGCCGGTCGGCGCGCTCGATCGACAGCGACCAGGCCGCGGCGACCGTGGCCAGGTGCTCATCGGGCAACGCGTCCCGCTCCGGCAGCAGCGAGTCCAGTCGCCGCCGCCGGTCGGCCAGCCGCGCGCGGTACTGCGCGCAGGTCAGGTCCTGGTCGATGATGTACGCGCTGGCCTGCGCCAATGCCAGCGGCAGCCGGCCGAGGTCCTCGGCAAGGCCGTCCGCCCCGGTTAGTAGGCGCGGGGTCCCGGCGAACTTCGCGGCCAGGTAGGCGGCTGCTTCGGCGGCGCTGAACAGCCCGACGTCCAGGATCCGGCGTCCAGCGCCGCGCAGTGCCGCGTCCAGCCTGCGGGTGGTGGCCAGCACCGGACCCGGCGGCCACAGGCCGTTGAGGTCGGCCGGCGCGCGGACGTCGTCCAGGACCACCAGCCAGCGCTGCGGCGCGTGCGCCAGCCAGGCGAGGAAGCGTTCCGCGGCGAGCTCCGCGCCACCGCCGAAGCCGGTCAGGTCGGCGTAGGCGGAGGCGTAGGCGGCGATCACCGCCTCGCGGGAGTTCGCGGTCACCCAGACGAGCAGGTCCAGGTCTCCGGAGAGGCGGCGGACGTGGTCGGCGGCGAGCTGGGTCTTGCCGGCCCCGGCGGGACCGGAGAGCACCACCGCGGCACCGTGGCCATGATCGGCACCAGGCCCATTCCCGCTCCCGCCGCTGCTTTCGTTCCCGCTTTCGTTCCCGCTCTCGTTCTCGGTCGCGTTCTCAGCCGCGGGCGTGGTCAGTTCGGCCAGCCGCGTGCCCTCCGCGCGCGGCTGGAAGCAGTCCGCCCGCGGCGGCACCACCCCGTACCGCCTCGGCCAGCGCGGCTCCGCGGTCGACGCCCCGGCGGCCCCGTGGAAGTGCACGCCCCCGTGGACCTGCCCCACCATCGCCGCGCCACCCCGCACCCCTCCGGCGAGCGCATTCCTGTTCACGTGTCCTGCCCCCTGTTACCAGGCGATTTACCTGTACAACCACCGCTCGCGAACGAGT
This sequence comes from Crossiella sp. NPDC003009, assembly GCF_053591555.1. NCBI lineage: Bacteria > Bacillati > Actinomycetota > Actinomycetes > Pseudonocardiales > Pseudonocardiaceae > Crossiella > Crossiella sp. NPDC003009. The sequence goes on from NZ_JBSFUA010000040.1 coordinate 49,620, forward strand.
GATGGCAGTCACGCTAATGGGTGTGTCAACACGAGTTGCTGGGCGGTCCGCACACTCGGGGTCGCCGCGCTTGTGCGTCACAAACGGAACAAATCGGGCTCGAATCCGGTGACGCCGAGTCGTTTGTCCACTGTGGACATTCTCGACGCTGGGACTGTCTCGCGGAGGCCGCGTCGGCGGTCGGCCGGTCGCTCCCCGGCCGGCGGTCCTCGTCGTCGATATCCGCGTGGGTGTCCGGAGAACGCACAACTTCGTTGGGCCGAACGGGTGCTTCGGTGTACCCCCTTTTCCGTACCGTGACCGTTTCGGAAAGTGCGGTGACGAACGCCTCAACACGGCTTCGCAACGGCGCTCGCGTCTGCGCGCCAACGGCAACGCCGCTGCTCCGGCGAGGGCGAAAGTTGCTGATCATGACGGGTGCGACCGGCAGAACCGGCTCGCGGCAACCCATCGGAAGTCGAGTGGCCGAGTCCTATTAGCAGTATTCTTCTCCGATTCGTTACCCTCTCTGTGGGGGTACTTCTCAACTGGCCAGAACGGAGACGTTCGTGTTCACGCCGCACCCGGTTCGGCGAAGCCGTATCACCAGTTCGAAGGTCACCTGGCGGGCCGCGATGCCACGCATCGCGCACGGCCCGGCAAGTGCGAACGGGAGTCAGGCCACGGTCACCGAACCGTCCAACACCACCACTGGGCAGCAGGACCTGTTCGCGCTCGATCGCGAGCCAGCACAGCCGGTAGATGACCGCGTCGATCTGCCCGTCGACGAGTTTCCGCAGGTGGAGCTGACCGGCGAGGACGACGTCCTCCCGCCGGAGATCAGCTTCGAGCTGTTCCTTGAACGCCTGGACGAAGTCCTGCGCGCCGAGGCCGACGCCAACTCGGTGAGGTCCTGATCCACCAGCCCTGACCCGTTGGCGGGTCGGGGACTTCCCCTCGACGGACATCGAGCCGCCGAGGACGCTAGCGGTCGCGCCAAGATCACCTGATCTTCCTCAGGCCGCGACCCGGGGGTGCAGGACTACCCCGATCGGGTCACCCAGTACATCAGGCACATCAGGTTCACCCGTTCGGGGCCACTTGCCGGTCATCCGGCCACTGGCCCCGGCGAAGCCGTGCGGCGTTGGCTGGTGCCGGACCACTCCGGCATCGGCCGAGCCGCTCGCCGGGTCGGGGTGACTGTCCACAAGGGACGGTCGCTTCCGCTTGTCTTCCGCCGGTTGCCGCCGGCCTCCCGCCGCTGTCTCGCGCCGGTTGCCGGTTGGCCTGTTGTCAGCGCCGGTGCCGAGCCGGTGCTGGTTGCCGACGGACTCGTGCCGGGGCCTTCGTTGCGTATGTGTCGTGTGACGCCGTGGGCGGGGCAGCGGCGGGCTTCGGAGGCGCGAGACGCTTCTGCCGCAAGCGAAATCCGCCGTGAGCGCGTCCGTTGCCTGGCGGCGGTCACGCTCGTCGCTCAGCGTCGGAGATGTTCTTGTGGCCGCTCGACTTCGCCCGTTCGTGTGGCCAGTTGGGAGCGGATGCCGTCACCCCGCCTCGGACGCGCCCTGCCAGCCCGCTGCCGGTTGCGCTGCCAGCCGCTGCCGGTTGCGGTGGCGCCCGTCGCTCGCGGCTGACGCCTCGAAGGGCGCGCGATCCCGTCCCGCGGCCGGCGCTTGCGGCGGCTCATTCGTCGACGCCTCGTTGGCCTCCGGCGCTCGCGACCGTTGCCGCCGCTGTCGCCAGGTCCGCGGCGTTGCGGCTCGCTCGACGGGTCGGCAACGGGCAAGGCGCTCCCGCGGGTCGCTCCTGATCGCCGGTGTGCGCCCGACGCTCGGCCGCCGCCTGGCTCCGCGCGCTCGGAGCGTCACGCTGACCTGGTCGCGTGCCCGCGCCTATCCTCGCGCCAGGACCGTCCAGCTGCGCGCCGCGGCCAACACGATCGCCGGGTCGCCCGGCTGGCCTGCGCAGGTGGCCACGTCCCGCCAGGCCGGTGACCCGGTCGCGCCAGGCGGGCCTGGGGGTGGCCGTCTGGGGGCTCGGCTCGGCTCGGCTGGGCTGGGGTCGGTGGCTGGCCTGGGCTGGGCTGGCTCGGTGTGGTTGGTGGCCGGGTGGGCCGTGGCTTGCCCGCTTGTTTCCCCGCCCGCGCCTCCGCTTCCTCTGCGGAACGCTTTTCGGGCCGAAAAGGTTGCTTTCCGTCTTGATCTTGAGCGTCTGATTGTGTTCTGGCGATCTCCGTCCTCGGGCTGTGAGTGGGTGTTTCCGGTGGTCAAGTGCTGTGCTGGGGCGAGTCTGGCAGAGGCTGGGGAAGCGTTCGCGTGCCGAAGAAGGGTTCGCGGTCTGGGACGCCTGCGATTGACGCTATGTCCAGTCCTCCTCGCCGGCCGCCAGCCTTCGTTCGATTCCCAGGGCCGCCGTCTGGAGGGCGGGGGCTTGTTTGGCCAGGTCGGCTCGTACCGTGTGCAGGACCATGCCCAGGGCGGCGAGGACTGTTCCGTCGGTGTCGCGGACGGGGACGGCCACCGAGCAGGTGCCCAGGCTCATCTCCTCGGAGGTGAGGGCGTAGCCGCGGCGGCGGACCTCGTTGAGTTCGCGGAGCAGGCGGCCTGGTTCGACGATGGTGTACTTGGTGCATCTGGCCGGGGCTGTGGTGCAGAAGCGGTGGATGAAGTCTGGGTCTTGGTGGGACAGCAGGATCTTGCCCACTCCGGTGGCGTGCAGGGGGAGGCGGCTGCCTGCTCGGGAGATGATCGCTACTGAGCGGTGGCCGCTGAGGCGATCGACGTACAGGGCCTCGTCGCCTGCTCGGACGGCCAGGTGGATGTTTTCGCGGGTGGTTTCGTAGAGCTCCTGCATGAAGGGGAGGGCTGCTTCGCGGAGGCGGTTGACCGCCGGGGTGAGCATGCCCAGCTCCCACAGGCGCAGGCCTATCCGGTAGCCGCCGTCGGGGTCCTTGGTGATCGCGCCCCAGTCGGTCAGGTCGCGGAGCAGGCGGTGCGTGGTGGCCAGGGGGATGCCTGCTCGGCGGGACATCTCGGAGAGGGTTTGGCGAGGATGGGCTGGGGTGAAGGTGGCGAGCAGGGTGAGGGCGCGCAGGGTGACCGAGCGTGGCGGTTGACTGTCCATTGTGGACTCCACGGGGTCTGCTAGAGAAAAACTGGTGGGGGTGGGCTGGGGGTTTCCGGTGAGTGGAAGACTACCGTGGTAGCCGCTCTATCCGCGTTCCTAGGCTTGCCCAACCCTCGGACGGCCTGGCGAAGGAGCCCCCGTGACGCAGACTGGAAACCCGCACGGCAAATGGGTGCAACCCCTCTGCTGGACCGCGGTCCTGCTGGACGGATTCGACCTGGTGGTCCTGGGTGTCGTGCTACCCGTGCTGCTCGGCGAACAAGTCTGGGGCCTGACCGCGGGCACCGGCGCGGCGGTCTCCACCGCCGGGCTGGTCGGGATGATGATCGGCGCGCTGGCCATCGGCACCGTCACCGACGTCATCGGGCGGCGCAAGACGCTCATCCTGTCGGTGACGATCTTCTCGCTGTGCACGCTGCTGTGCGCGTTCGCGCCCTCGGCGCTGATCTTCGGCCTGTTGCGGTTCCTGGCCGGACTGGGGCTCGGCGGGTGCCTGCCGACCGCGATCAGCCTGGTCGCGGAGACCAACGCCGAGCGGGGGCGGGCCAGCAGCGCGACCACGCTGGTGATGACCGGCTACCACGCCGGGGCGGTGCTGACCTCCTTGCTGGGGCTGCTGCTGATCCCGCAGCTGGGGTGGCGGGCGATGTTCGTCGCGGGGGCGCTGCCCGCGCTGGTGCTGGTGCCGCTGATGGTGCGGTACCTGCCCGAGTCGCCCACCTTCGAGCGGGCCCGCGCCGCGGCCGGGTCGACCACCGCCGCGGCGGGCAACGCGGTGCGCTCGCTGTTCCAGGGCAAGCTGTTGCGGGCCACCATCGCGTTCTGGGTCAGCACCTTCCTCGGGCTGGTGCTGGTCTACGGGCTCAACACCTGGCTGCCGCAGATCATGCGCCAGGCCGGGTATCCGCTCGGCGACGCGCTGGGGCTGCTGCTCACCCTCAACGTCGGCGCGGTGGTCGGACTGCTCGTCGCGGGCCGGGTCGCGGACCGGACCGGGGTGCGCAAGGCGGTGATCGGCTGGTTCCTGGGCGCGGCGCTGTTCCTGGCGCTGTTCAGCCTGCGGATGCCGACGCTGGGGCTTTACGTGGTGGTGTTCCTGGCCGGGTGCTTCGTCTTCAGCGCGCAGGTGCTGATCTACGCCTACACGCAGCACATCTACCCGCCGCACGCCCGCGCCACCGGACTGGGCTGGACCGCGGGCATGGGACGGATCGGCGGCATCACCGGGCCACTGCTGGGCGGCTGGCTGGTCTCGGCCGGCATCGCCTACCCGTGGGGGTTCTACCTGTTCGCGGTGTTCGGGTTGCTGGCCGCGGTCGCGGTGGCCGCGGTGACCGGGCGCGGGGCCGCACCGGAAGCCGGTTCGGCGGTGGCGGCTGGTTCGGCGACGGTGGAGCCGGACGTGCCTGGGGCCAGCCGGGAGGCGTCGCCGGGGGCCGCGCGGGCGTGATCAAGGCACGGGGCCGCCACTGGCATGCTGGTGGCCATGGTGCGCGCGAACCTCGACAAGCAGACCAGCCAGGTGTCGGCCATGTTCGACCAGGTCGCCGACGGCTACGACCGCACCCGCGCCCGCCTGTGGTGGGGACGGATGGACGCCTGGGGCCGGGAGATGGCCGCGGCGGCCAATGCCGGTCCGGGCAGGCGGGTGCTGGACGTGGCCGCCGGCACCGGCACCTCCACCGCGGCCCTGGCCGCCACCGGCGCGTACGCCGTGGCCTGCGACCTGTCCCTGGGCATGCTCGGGGTGGCCGGGCGGCGGCATCCAGACCTGCCCCGGGTCGCCGCCGACGCGCACGCCCTGCCCTTCGCCAGGGACAGCTTCGACGCGGTGACCATCTCCTTCGGGCTGCGCAACATCGGCGACGTGGCCGCCGCGCTGCGCGAGATGCTCGCCGTCACCCGGCCCGGCGGCCGGCTGGTGGTCTGCGAGTTCAGCATCCCGCCGGCACCGCTCAACGGCGCGCTTTTCACCGCCTACCTGCGGCACGTGGTGCCGCTGATCGCCCGCAGGGTCAGCACCAACCCCGACGCCTACCGCTACCTCGCCGAGTCCATCCAGGCCTGGCACACCCCGCCCCGGCTCGGCGAGCAGCTCACCGCGGCCGGCTGGGAACGGGTGGCCTGGCGGCCGCTGACCGGGGGAGTCGTGCACCTGCACGTGGGCACCGCACCGCGCTGATCGGGTTCCCCCGGGGGCAGTGATCATCGCCTGGTCGGGCACCGTGCGCCGGTGAGCGCGTGTCCGGGGAACAAACCGGACGGCAACCGCTTTGCTCGCACATGCGACTGTCGATCCGGGCCGCTCTGGCCACCCTCCCGCTGCTGGGCGCGACGCTGCTCGCCCCGCAGGCCTCGGCCAGCGGAACTGGCGCAGCACCGCCAGGGCCGAGGTGGCCAGGTGCGCCCTGCTGCTGACCAGGCTGACCGCGCACATCCGCGGCCAGCAGTAGCCGCGACGACGAAGCCCCGCCCACCGGTTGGCAGGCGGGGCTCCGCGATATCCGTTGCGGCTAGGTGAGATCACCGCACTTGCGGGCGTCCGGATCACCGGCCGCCTTGGGCACCCAGCGCACGTTGGCGAAGGAAGCCTGGAACGCGCCCTCGGTGTAGACCAGGAACGGCGTGTTGACCGCCTCCAGGTCCAGGCCCTTCTCCGCGAAACAGGACACCGGGATCTTCACCGTCTGCTTCTGACCCACGGGCAGGTCAGTGAACAGCTTGGTCGCCGCCACCTCGCCCTGGCACGGGTAGCCGCAGTGGGTGGAGATCACCGTGCGGCTGGCCGGGGCCTTGCCCACGATCACGTCGAAGACCAGCGCGCCGTTGGCGTTGCCGTACCCGCGCAGGTCCTCACCGGGTGCGGGGGCCTGCATGTACAGCTGGCCGGGCGCGGTGCCGTTCCAGGTGGTCTTGAGACCGTCGCCCTGCACGCTGACATCGGTCGGCTCCACCGCGATCGAGGCGTGCGCGGCCGTGCCGTCCGGGCCGATCTCGGTGCCACCCCAGTTCTCCGGCGACCCGAGGTAGCCCTTGAACGGCGCGATGTCCTTGCGCACGAACACTTCCAGGTCCTCTTCCGCGGTGCCGCCACCGGGCGGGGAGCAGCTCTCCGGCGAGGTCTCATCCAGCTTGCCGACGTTGCCGGTCTCCCAGGAACGCAGGCCGTAGCCGTACCTGAACAGCGGGTCGTAGTCCTTCTGCTCGGCGTTGAGCGGCGTCTGGCAGGCCGCCTTCGGCCAGGAGTAGGACAGCTTGCCCTGGTAGCCCAGACCGGTGTGCCTACCGCGCACCAGCATGTCCGCCACGCCCGCGCCCTCGGTGCCCGGCAGCCAGGCCGCCACGAACGCCTCGGAGCGGTTGAGCTCCTTGTTCACGTGCAGCGGACGGCCGGCGACGTAGACCGTCACCACCGGCGCGCCCTTGCCGGCGACCTTGTCCAGCACGGCCAGGTCCTCGGGAAACAGCTTGGCCGCCTCCAGGGAACGCTTGCCGATGTCACCGGTGCCCTCGGCGTAAGGGGTCTCGCCGATGACCGCGATGACCGCGTCGAACTTCGACGGGTCGACGTTGTCGGCCTTCTCGCTGAAGGTCACGTTCGCCTCGCCCAGCGCGCCCTTGAGCCCGCCGAGGATGGTGGTGCCGTTGGGGAAGTCGGCGTTGGTGTTGCCGGTGCCCTGCCAGGTCAGCGTCCAGCCGCCGGTCTGGTTCTGCATGCTGTCCGCGCTCTTGCCGACCACCAGCACCTTCGACCGCGGCGAGAGCGGCAGCACGCGCTTGTCGTTCTTCAGCAGCACCTGCGACTTGCGCACCGCCTCGCGGGCGATCTCCTTGGCGCGCTGGGCATCGGCCTTGCCCGCGTGCTCACGCTCCGAGGGCTTCTTCGCCTCGAACAGGCCCGAGCGCAGCTTGACCCGCAGGATCCGGGTGACCGCGTCGTCGATGCGCGCCATCGGGATCTCGCCGCTGTTGACCTGGGCGATGGTGTTGGTGATGAAGGCCTTCCACTCGTGCGGCACCATGAACACGTCGATGCCCGCGTTCACCGCCCGCGCGCAGCTGGCGTTGGTGCAGCCCTCGACCTGGCCGTGGCCGTTCCAGTCCGAGACCACCAGGCCGTCGAAGCCCATCTTGTTCTTCAGGACCTCGTCCACCATCAGCTTGGAGCCGTGGAGCTTGCCCTCCTTGATGCCCAGCTCCTCGTTCGTCCAGCTGTTGAACGAGATCATCACGCTCTGCGCGCCCGCGGCCAGCGAACCGTAGTAGCCCTGACCGTGGGTGTTGATCATGTCGGCCTTGGCCGAGGAGTTGACGCCCTGGTCCTTGCCCTTGTTGGTGCCGCCGTCACCGATGAAGTGCTTGGCGGTGGCGATCACCCCGTCGGAGCCGATGCCGCGCGGGTTGTTGCCCTGCAAGCCCCTGGTGGCCTCGTAGCCGTAGGCGCGGGTGATCCGCGGGTCCTCGGAGAAGCCCTCGTAGGTGCGGCCCCAGCGGTCGTCCTTGACCACCGCGAGGGTCGGCGCGAACGCCCAGTCCTGGCCGGTGGCGCGCACCTGCTCCGCGGTGGCCTCGCCGATGTCGCGGACCAGGCAGGGGTCCTGCGCGGCGCCGAGGCCGATGTTGTGCGGGAAGACGGTGGTGCCGAAGACGTTGTTGTTGCCGTGCACCGCGTCGATGCCCCAGATCACCGGGATCTTGGTGCGGGACTCCTTGGCTGCCTGCCAGTAGGCGTCGGCCAGGTCCAGCCACTCCTTGACGGTGGCGTGCTTGTTCTTGCCGGGCCAGGAGCCGCCGCCGTTGAGCACGGTGCCGATGCCGTACTCCTTGACCTCGGCCGGAGTGATCGCGGCGATCTCCGGCTGGGTCATCTGGCCGACCTTCTCGGCCAGCGTCATCTCCGCGACCATCTTGGCGATCCGCCGCTCGTCCGCGGCGTTGCGCCCGATGTTGCTCTTGACCTTGGGCCAGTCGGCGAAGGCGGGCAGCTTGTCCTGGATGCGGGCGCAGCCGTCCCAGCCGAGGTCGGGCTTGCCGACCACGGGCTGCTTGGTTCCTGCGGTGGCCTCCGGCTCCGGCGTGGCGCTGGCGATGCCGCCGGCCATGCTGACCCCGAGCAGCACGGCCAGTCCGATCCGACAGGCGCGAGAGCCAACCGACGATCTTCTTGCCATGAACGATCCGTTCCTTGAGGCGGAAGTTGCGGAGTGTTACGGCGCGGGCCTGGGAAAGCCGCGCCGATCCTCACCGCCGGCTGACATCCGTGTCAAGGGTTTCGTGGAAGCGCTCTCGCAGGCGGCTGCCCGCGCATTCGGACTAGCGCTTGATCACTCAGAGACGGGTCAGCTGCCGGACGGCTTCGGTCACCGTCTCCCGGCGCGCCTTCTTGGTGGTGACGAACCGGGTCGAGGCGGCGTCTGGGTTGCCCGCGGTCCACATGGTCGCCAGCACCAGCACCAGGCTCAGCAGCCCGGCCGCCGGGATGTGGCCGGGCAGCCTGCCGTCGGCCTGGGCGGCGGCGATGGCGGCGATCTTGTCCCGGTGCGCGCGCAGCACCTGTTCGGGCAGCGGACCGTCCGCGCCGCGTTCCAGGCGGTGCCAGGCGGACAGGCGCACCACCTCGGGGGACTGCCAGAACCGGTCGAAGAGGCGGCCCGCGTAGCCGGGCAGGTCGTCGGCGTCGATCGGGACCGCGTCCACGGTGCCGGTGACCAGCAGGTCGTAGGCGGCGTCGAAGAGCTGTTCCTTGTTGCCGAAGTAGGAGTAGATCATCGCCTTGTTGGCCTTGGCCTGCTCGGCGATCCGGTCCACCCTGGCGCCCGCGATGCCGTAGGCGGCGAACTCGGCGATCGCCGCGTCCAGCAGGCGTTTCTTGGTCTGTTCCGCATCGCGTGCCACGCGCGCAGGGAAACAGCCTGCCGTCGCCTTTGTCAACAGAACGGTTGGTTGTCAGCCGGGCGGTGCAGTCCATTGTGGACTTGACCTGGAGTGCGCTCCAAGGTCTAGCGTCGAGGGCATGCGACTGGGTATCCACCTCACCACCTTCAACCACCCCGAGGATCCGGCCGGGCTCGCCGCCGAGCTGGCCGCCACCGGGCGGGCCGCCGAGGCCGCGGGCGCGGAGACCCTCTCGGTGATGGACCACTACTTCCAGATGGAGCAGAACGGGCGCGCCGAGCACCCCATGCTGGAGGGCTACACCACCCTCGGCTTCCTGGCCGCGCACACCACCTCGGCCCGGCTGGGGCTGCTGGTCACCGGGGTCACCTACCGCCACCCCGGACTGCTCGCCAAGATCGTCACCACCCTGGACGTCCTCTCCGGCGGCCGGGCCTTCCTCGGTATCGGCGCCGCCTGGTACGACCGCGAGCACCGGGGCCTCGGCGTGCCGTACCCGAGCACCGCCGAGCGGTTCGAGCGGCTGGAGGAGACGCTGCGGATCTGCCGGCAGATGTGGGACCCGGCGGACAACGGGCCGTTCGAGGGCAGGCACTTCCAGCTGGCCGAGACGCTGAACTCCCCGCCCGCGCTGAGTTCTCCGCGGCCGAAGGTGCTCATCGGCGGTGGCGGTGAGCGCAAGACGCTGCGCCTGGTCGCCCAGTACGCCGACGCCTGCAACCTGTTCGCCACCTCGCCGGAGGAGGTCGCGCACAAGCTGTCCGTGCTGGACGCGCACTGCGCCGACCTGGGCCGGGACCCGGCCGAGGTCCAGCGCACCATGCTCTACCGCAGCGAGGCCCTCAACGACGGGGACCTGGACCAGGCTGCCAAGGACCTGGCGGTCTACGCCGACATGGGGATCAGCACGGTGATCCTGGTGCCGCCGGGGCAGGGCAGCCCGGCGGAGTGGATCGAGCGGCGGTGCGTGCCGCTGGCCCCGAAGCTGGCCGAGCTGGGCTGAGCCTCAGGCCGGCGGGGGTTCGGCCTCGGCCAGGCGGGCGAGCACCGCGGCGGAGATCTCGGTCAGTGCGCTCAGCTGGGCCGGGGTCAGCGCCTCGGCGAAGTAGCGGCGCACCTCCCGCACGTGCAGCGGCGCGGCGGCCTCGATGGTGGCCCTGCCCTTGGCGGTGAGGGTGGCGAAGGCGCCGCGGCCGTCGGTGGGGCACTCCTCGCGCAGCACCAGGCCGCGCTCCTGCATCCGGCTGATCTGCTTGGACAGCCTGCTCTTCTGCCAGCGCAGCTCGAAGCCGAGCTCGTTGAGGCGCAGCCTGCCCTGGGGCGCCTCGGACAGGCCGACCAGCACCGCGTAGTCGGCGTCGGAGAGGCCGCTCTGCCGTTGCAGCTCGCGGGCCAGGTGCGACTGCAGCCGGGTCTGCATGGCCATGAAGCCGCGCCAGGCCTGTTGCTGCCGCTCGTCCAACCAGGGATCACCTGCCATGGTGACCACTATACTGATCTGGTTGACATGGAAACCATGGCTGGTTAGCGTCGGGGCATGGCCGAGCAGGACGCAGCTGTCGAGGTGCACCGGGCGGAACAGGCGAACCGGTACGAGCTGACCGTGGACGGCGAGCTCGCCGGGTTCGCCGCCTACGAGGAGCGGGACGGGCGGACCTACTTCACCCACACCGAGGTCTTCGACGCCTTCGGCGGCCGGGGCCTGGGCAGCGTGCTGGCCGAGCGGGCGCTGGCCGATGCGGTGCGGCGGGACCGGGAGATCGTGCCGCTGTGCCCGTTCATCGACCGCTACCTGCGCCGCCACCCGGACTTCACCGGCCGGGTGGCCCGGCCCGGGCAGGCGTGATGAGCAACCTGGACGCCACGCCCGCGATCACCCCCTGCCACGCCGGACCCGGGGCGGTGACCGAGCTCCTGGCAGCCAGGGAGGTGCCGCTGGGCGGGCTGCGCGCGATGCGGGTGCGCCGGGTGCTGCCGCAGCGGGCCCGCTCCACCGTGGGCGCCTGGTGCTTCCTGGACGAGTTCGGCCCGCAGCGGCTGGAGATGACCGTGCTGCCGCACCCGCACACCGGGCTGCAGACCGTCACCTGGCCACTGGCCGGGGAGATCCGGCACCGGGACACCGTCGGCTCCGACGTGGTGCTGCGCCCAGGACAGCTCAACCTGATGACCGCGGGACACGGCATCGCGCACTCGGAGTTCTCCGTCGGCGCGGACCCGCTGCTGCACGCGCTGCAGCTCTGGGTCGCGCTGCCCGCCGCCAGCGCCGGCGTGGCCCCGCACTTCGAACAGCACCTCGACCTGCCGCGGTTCACCGGCGTCGGCGCCGAGGCGGTGGTGTTCATGGGCGAGCTGGGTGGCGTGCGCTCGCCCGCGACCACCTACACCGAGCTGGTGGGGGCCGAGGTCGCCCTCGCACCCGGCGGCGGCCGGCTGCCGCTGCACCCGGACTTCGAGCACGCCGTGCTGGTCATCGACGGCACGGTGCGGATCGACGGCGTGGAACTGGCCGCGGGGCCGCTGCTCTACCTCGGCCTGGACCGCGAGCACCTGGAGATCGACAGCGCGGCCGGCGCGCGGCTGGTGCTGCTGGGCGGCGTGCCGTTCCCGGACGACCTGGTGATGTGGTGGAACTTCGTCGGCCGCACGCACGAGGACATCGCCGCCGCCCGCGAAGCCTGGGAGTCCCCCGACCCGGCGCGCTTCGGCGTGATCGCGGCGCACCACGGGGAGCGCATCCCGGCCCCGGCCCTGCCGACCGTTCGGCTGACTCCCCGCCGCCGCTGACCAGTGTCGTGAGTCGGAAGTGCGCCAGCGGTCTCGACGGCCCAGCTTCCCGCTGACCGCACCGCGGGAAAGCCCACGTACAACCCGGTACGAGGGCTTCCCCTCGGCACGCCCAGCGGAAAGCTGGACCGCCGATACCGCCACCGCACTTCCGACTCACGACACTAGCCGGTGTAGACGCCCTGCTTCACCAGCTTGGCCGAGCGGCCGAAGATGAACCAGCCCAGGCTGCCCAGGAACGGATAGGCCAGCGCGACCACGATCCACAGGAACTTGCCGCCGCCGGTCAGCCGCTGGTGCCGCAGGATCGAGATCAGCGCGAAGATGAACAGCAGCAGGTACAGGATCCCGAGGATCCCGCCGGTGACGCCGAAGACGATGCCGAGGATGCGGTCCAGGGTGTCGTCGGGGCGGTCTTGCGCGAGGACGGTGAGCGACATGCCCGGAAGGTAGGGCCGCGACCCCGAACCGGCCCGCCCTGACCCGCAAGATCAACCGAACGAGTGGCCGGCAACCCCTCGATCGGCGCTGTCGCCGTCCGCGCCCGGCTGGCTACGCTCTGGCCACCGCGACAAACGAACCATTTGCGAACCTGGTGCGGAACACCGGCGGCGAGGTGGGTCATGGAAACGGTGCTGGGGCTGGTCTTCCACGCCCAGGGGCTGGCGGCCTTCCGCGCGGCCGCGGGCACGCTCGCCGGGGTCCGGCTGGAGTGGGTCACCTACCAGCGGGAGGCCGAGATCCGGCCCGCGGTGGCGCAACTCCTGGCCAGCCGGCACATCGACGGCCTGCTGCTGGGCCTGGTGCCCTACACCGAATGCCGCGACCTGCTGCCGCCCGAGCTCCAGGTCGCGGTCACCAAACCGGTCGCGCTCGACCTGGCGCTGATGTTCTGCCGCGCCCAGGCCCGCGGCTGGCCGCTCACCCCGGCCAGCATCGACACCTTCGACACCGAGACCGTGGACGAGGTCGCCGCCGCGCTCGGCGCCGACCGCGACCGGATCGCCGTGCTGCCCTACGCCACGACCAGCTCCGCCGCCGAGATCACCGCCTTCCACCGCGAGTTCCAGGACAAGGAGCCAGGGGCCTGCGTGCTGACCCTGCGCACCGCGGTGGCCCGCGAACTGGGCGGAACCCGGCTGATCACCACCGACCAAGTTCTCTCCACCATCCGGGCCCGGCTGCACGAGCTGGTGCTGCGCATCGAGTCCGAGCGGGCCAACGCCCAGCGCTTCGCCGCCGGCGTCTTCCTGCTGTCCACAAAGGACGGTGCGGTGGACCTGGACCGGGCCCGGGTGCGGCTGCTCAACCTGCTGGTGCAGACCAGCGACTTCGCCGACGCCTGGATCGAGAACCGGGACCGGCGCGGGGTGGTGGTCTTCGCCCACCACGCGCTGTTCGAGCGGATCACCGACCACTGGGTGTCGGTGCCCATCCTGGGCCACGCCGAGGCCGCGCTGGGTTTCCGGGTGGTGGCCGGGTTCGGGGTCGGCGCCTCGGCCCGCAACTGTGTGCTGCTGGCCGAACGCGCCGCCGCCCGCGCCGAGGCCGAGGGCGTCTCCTGCGGCTACCTCATCGAGGACAGCGGCGTGATCATCGGCCCGATGGGCCGGTCCCAGCCCGCGCTGGCCTTCGCCTACCGGGCGCACACCGCCGAGCTGGAGACCCTGGCCCGCGGCGCCGGGCTCAGCACGGTGACCCTGTCCCGGCTGGCCGCGCTGGAGAAGACCTTGCACGGCAAGGCGATCGCGCCCAGCGACCTGGCCGACTCGCTGGGCATCACCGATCCCAGCGGTCGCAGGCTGATCCGCAAGCTGCTCGCCTCCGGGCTGGTCCAGTCCGACGGCACCGCGCAGCATCACCGCAAAGGCCGCCCGACCCGGCTGTACCGGCTGGCCATCGGGGAGGCGGTCGAGGCGGTCCGGGGAAGGGAGTCGTGATGGGGATGTCCCGCCGCACCCTGCTCACCGCGGCCGCCGCGCTGCCCCTGCTCGGCGCCTGCGGCGGGGCCCGCGCGCGCACCGGCGCGGTGCGCTTCGAGGGCTGGGACTACGAGGCGAGTCTGGTGCAGCAGAACCTGGACAGCTTCGGCAAGGCCAACCCGGACCTGCGGATCGAGTACACGCCGATCACCAGCTCGCAGTACGTGCGCAAGGTGGTCGCCGAGTTCACCGGCGACAACGGGCCGGACGCGCTGTACTGCTACGACGACTCCCTGGCCAGCTGGGCCCAGGCCGGCTACCTGCAACCCCTGGACGGGCTGCCCGGCGTGGACGAGGTGTACCAGGGGCTCTACGAGTCGAACGCGAAAGCCTTGACCTACCAGGGGAAGCGCTACGGGCTGCCCTACTACACCGACTCGCACGGCCTGCTCTACAACGCCGAACTGCTCGCCAAGGCCGGCATCAGCACACCACCGGTCAGCCTGGACGAGCTGGAAGCCCAGGCCCTGCGGATCAAACAGGCCGGGATTTTGCGCTATCCCATCGGGTTTCCCGCCCAGCTCTCCGACACCTGGGCCAGCTGGACCTGGTCGCTGCTCTACGCCAGCGGCGGCACCCCGTTCACCGACGACCTGCGGCCCAACGCCGCCGGAGACCCGGCGGTGCGCGCGGTGCTGGACTGGGTGCGGCGCGCGGCCACCGTCAGCAAGGTCATCGACCCCGCCTCCCTGCAACAGACCCCGGTGCCGCTGGACAACGCGTTCATGGCCGGGCAGTACGCCTTCACCATCGGCGCCCGCTACGCCGTGCGCGCCTACAACGACCCGGCCCGCTCCAGGATCGCCGGGCGGGCCAAGCTCGGCTACGTGCCCAGCCTGGACGGGCGGCGGCTGGGCACCGTGGGCAACACCAGGATGTACTGCCTGGCCGCGCACACCCAGGTCAAGGAGCAGGCCTACCGGCTGCTGCGCTACCTCGGCGGCTACAACGAGCAAGGGGTGCCGGTCACCGCCCGGTTCTGGTTCCTCAAACGCGGCCTCGGCTTCGCCTTCCGTGCCCTGGAACGGGATCCGGAGATCACCGCCGAGCTGGCCCGGTTCACCGACCCGGCCGTCTACTCCGGGCTCGCCGCGATCGCCAAGTCCCGCAACGTGCTTTCCGTGCCCTGGTACGCCGAGTACGAGCACGGCATGCAGAAGACCATGCAGCGGCTGCTCACCGACCAGAGCGACGCCGCCGAGGCGGCCACCGCGCTGGATGACAGCGCGGGCCTGCTCGCCCGGAGGTACTCGTGAGCCGCCGGCCCTGGAGCGACACCGCGCGCGGCTACGCCATGAACGCCCCGGCGCTGCTGGCCCTGCTGCTGCTGGTGGCCTACCCGATCGGCTACTCGTTCTGGGTGAGCCTGCACCGGGACAACCTGGCCCAGCCCTCGGTGCGCAAGTTCATCGGCCTGGACAACTACCTGTCCCTTGTGGACGATCCCGCGTTCCTGCGCTCGCTGGCGGTCTCCGCGCTGTTCGTGCTCACCGTGGTCGGCGCCACCGTGCTGCTCGGCCTGGCCATGGCCATGGTGCTCAACGAGACCTTCTTCGGCCGCGGTGTGCTGCGCAGCCTGGTGCTGCTGCCCTGGGCGATGCCCGGCGTGGTCAACGGACTCATGTGGCGCACCGTCTTCGATGCCAAGACCGGCGCGCTCAACGGTCTGCTCACCGACCTGGGCTGGATCGAGGAGTACCAGGCCTGGCTGTCCTCGGCCACCGGCGCGTTCCTGCTCACCGCCTTCGCCCAGGTCTGGAACACCCTGCCGTTCGCGGTGATCATCCTGCTGGCCGGGCTGTCCACCATTCCGGGCGAGCTCTACGACGCGGCCACCGTGGACCGGGCCGGACCGTGGCAGCGCTTCCGCGAGGTCACCCTGCCCTGGCTGCTGCACCCGCTGCTCATCGTGCTGATCCTGGAGACGGTGAACGCCTTCCGCGCCTTCGACACCATCTACGTGCTCACCGGCGGCGGACCCGGCGATGCCACCGGCACCGTCGCCCTGCTCACCGTGCAGCGCGTGCTCGGCTACACCGACGTCGGCCTCGGCAGCGCCTACGCCTGGGTGATCACGCTGATCACCATGGTGATCTCGGTCGGCTACGTCGGGCTGCTCTACCGGCGAGGGAGCTTCGAGGTATGACCAGAGTCCCGCTCCGCTACCGGATCCCCTGGCGCAAGATCCTGGTCTCCGTGCTGGCCCTGGTCTTCGCCGCCTACCTGGTGCTGCCGTTCTACTGGATCGTGGCGATGAGCTTCATGACCGAGGCCGACGCGAACTCCCTGCCCCCGCAGTGGATCCCGGAACACCCGACCCTGGAGAACTACCGCGCCTTCGCCGACCCCACCGCCGCGCAGGCCCTCCTCGGCTCGCGGGCGGTGAAGGAAACCCCGTTCGCGCTGGGCAACAGCCTGCTGGTGGCCACCCTGACCGCGCTGCTCAACCTGCTGCTCGCGGTCTTCGCCGCCTACTCCTTCTCCCGCATCCGCTTCCGCGGCAGCCGGGTGCTGCTCATCCTGTACCTGGTCACCAGGATGGTGCCGGGGGTGGCCATCATCGTGCCGTTCTACCTGCTGATGCGGCAACTGGACCTGCTGGACACCTACTGGGCGCTGATCCTGTCCTACACCACCTTCGCGCTGCCGGTGACCATCTGGGTGCTCAAGGACTTCTTCCGCGCGGTGCCGCGGGAACTGGAGGACGCGGCCAGGGTGGACCGCTGCGGGTGGCTGCGCACCATGTGGTCGGTGGTGCTGCCGATCTCCGCGCCCGGACTGGTCGCCGCCGCGGTGTTCTCCTTCATGACCGCCTGGAACGAGTTCATGTTCGCGCTGTTCCTCACCAGCACCACCGCGGCCAAGACCATGCCGGTGATCGCGGCCAACTTCGCCACCGACCTCAACACCCAGTTCACCGTGATGGCCGCCTCCGGCGTGCTCGCCGTGCTGCCACCGCTGGTGCTGGTGCTCATCTTCCAGCGGCTCATCGTGGCCGGCATGGCAGCCGGTTCGGTCAAGGGATAGGAGGGCCGATGGCCGAGGTACGCCTGGACGCGGTGCGCAAGGAGTTCGGCCGCGCCACCGCCGTCGACGACCTCACCCTCACCGTGCGGGACCGGGAGTTCCTGACCCTGGTCGGCCCGTCCGGCTGCGGCAAGTCCACCACGCTGCGGATGATCTGCGGCCTGGAACGGCCCAGCGGCGGCGAGATCTACTTCGACGACCAACCCGTCGGCTACCTGCCTGCCAACAAACGCGATGTGGCCATGGTGTTCCAGAGCTACGCGCTCTATCCACATCGGACGGTGGAGCAGAACATCGGGTTCGCGCTGAAGATGATGCGGGTGCCCAGACCGGTGGTGGCGGAGAAGGTGCGGGTCGCGGCCGAGGCGCTCGGTATCACCGACCTGCTCGATCGCAAACCCCGCGAGCTCTCCGGCGGGCAGCGGCAGCGGGTCGCGCTCGGCCGGGCCATCGTCCGCGAGGCCGGGGCGTACCTGCTGGACGAGCCACTGTCCAACTTGGACGCCCAGCTGCGGGTGCACATGCGTGCGGAGATCAAGCGCCTGCACGCCGACCTGGCCCGCACCTTCATCTACGTCACCCACGACCAGGTCGAGGCGATGACCATGTCCGACCGGATCGCGGTGATGGCCGGCGGGAAGCTCCAGCAGTGCGCGCCGCCGGAGGAGATCTACCAGCGCCCGGCCAACCGGTTCGTGGCCGCGTTCATGGGCAGCCCGCCGATGAACCTGCTCTCCGGCGAGGTCCGCGACGAGGACGGGGTGCGCCGGTTCCGCGGCGGGGGAGTGGTGCTCGACCTGCCCCCGGCCGCCGCCGGCCTGCCGACCGGCGCGGTGGACCTGGGCATCCGGCCGGAGCACGTGCGGATCGCCGACCTGCCCAGGCCGGGTTACCTGCCGGGGCGGGTGTTCGTGGCCGAGCTGCTCGGCTCCGACGTGCTGGTCACCGTCGAGGTCGGCGGCACCCTGGTCAAGGCCAGGGTGCCCGCGCCGTTCCTGTTGCGCCAGGACAGCTTCGTGCACATCGGACTCGACCCGGCCGAGATCCACCTGTTCGCGACCGAGGACGGCCGCGCGCTGACGAGAGGACGACCGTGACCGCCACCAACACGGCCCGGGACCCGGCCAACGCGGTGATCACCGTGCCCAGGCCGCCGGACTTCACCGAGTTCTGGGCCCGGACCCTGGACAGCCTGCCCGACCCCAACCCCACCTTGGCCCACCTGCCCTCGCTGTCCACCGGCACGGTGGCCGTGTTCGACCTGCGCTACACCAGCTACCAGGACGTCGAGGTCGCCGCCTGGTACGCGGTGCCCCGCGCCGAAGGCCGTGTTTTCCCTGGCCTGGTCACGATCCCCGGCTACATCAGCGAACCGGACGTGCCCCGCCGCTGGGCCGAGCTCGGCTACGCCACCATTTCCGTGGCCCCGCGCGGAAAACTCCGCTCCAACGCGGTGGTCAACCCCGGCTACCCCGGCCTGCTCACCCACCACATCGTCGACCACCACACCTACGGCTACCGCGGTTTCTACGCCGACGTGGTCCGCGCCCTGGACGTGCTCGCCGCCCGCCCCGAGGTCGACGCGCAGCGGATCGGCGTGCAGGGCTCCAGCCAGGGCGGCGGACTCGGTATCATCAGCGCCGCGCTGCGCCCCGGCCTGGTGCGCTGCTTCGCCGCCGGCGCGCCGTACCTGTGCGGCATCTGGGAGGCCGCCAAGCTCACCCATTCCTATCCGTACGAGGAGATCACCGAGTACCTGCGGGTGCACCCCGGCCGCGCCGAGGCCGTCCAGCGTTCGGTGGCCTACTACGACGGGATGAACTTCGCGCCGCTGGTGCGCTGCCCGTCCTACGTCTACCTCGGCCTGGAGGACGACGTCTGCCCGCCGGAGACCGGGTTCGCGGTGTTCCGCGCACTGGGCGGGGACAAGGTCCTGGACACCTACGAGGGCTGCGCGCACCACGCCGGACTGCACTGGGTGCGCGCCAAGTTCGAGGCCTTCCTCGCCCGGCACCTGAACCCGGAGGCGGTGGCATGACCGAGTTCGACGCCTACTGGCAGGCCGTGGACGCCGAACTGGCCGAGGTCCCGGCCCGCCCGGTGCTCACCCCGGTCCCCGCCCGGTCCACAGTGGACTTCACCGCCTACGACGTGCGCCTGACCAGCATCGGCCCGTACCGGATCTTCGGTTACCTCAGTGTGCCCACCGGCCACGGCCCGTTCCCCGCGGTGCTGGAGACCCCGCGCTACGGCAGCGTCAACCAGCCGCCGCACTACCGGGACCGGCTGCGCTACCTCACCTTCACCGTGATGCACCGCGGCCAGCGCCTGGCCGACGAGCCGTTCCAGGCCGCCTACCCCGGACTGGCCACCCTGGGCATCGAGGACCCACTGTCCTTTGTGTACCGGGGAATAGTCGCCGATTGCCTGCGCGGCGCGGAGTTCCTGCTGAACCGCCCCGAGATCGACCCGGCCAGGGTCGCGGTCACCGGTGACGACCTGGCCCTGCTCACCGCCGCCCGCCGGTCCCGGTTCACCGCAGTGCGCAGCTCCGGGCCACCCGAGGTCGAACCCGAGATCGCCGACCACCTGCGCCTGCATCCGGAACAGGCCGAACGGATCCGGCACAACAGGTCCTTCTTCGACCCCGACCGGCACGCCGAGTCGATCAACGCCAACGTCCTCCGCGTCGGCAGGGACTACCGGCTCACGCACCGGGACGCGGTGGACGACGCGGCACTGGACTCCTGGCTGGCCGGACAGCTCGGCGTGGCCCCGATGTCGAAGTTCGGCCTGGTCCCGCGATGACCTACCAGGACCTCGGCATCCGGCCGGTGATCAACGCCGCCGCCACCCTGACCGCCCTCGGCGGCTCGGTGCTCGCACCCCCGGTGGCGGCCGCGATGACCGAGGCCGGGCGACACTTCGTCGACCTGGCCGAACTGCACCGCAAAGTCGGCGACCGGCTCGCGGCACTGACCGGCAACGAAGCCGGATACGTCACCTGCGGGGCGTGGGCCGGGACCGTGCACGCGGTCGCCGCCTGCCTGGTCGGCACCAACCTCGACCTGGCCCTGCGGCTGCCGGACACCAGCGGGCTCGCGCGGGACGAGGTCGTGGTGTTCCCCGCACAGCGCAAGGGATACGAGGAGGCGGTGCGGCTCACCGGGGCCAAGCTGAGCACTAAGGTCGGGCCGCGCACCGCGGCGGTGCTCTGGTACGCCGGGCCGCGGTTCGCCGACGGGGCCCCGGGACTGGCCGAGGTGGTGGCCACCGGGGTGCCGGTGATCGTGGACGCGGCCGCGCAGATCCCGCCGATCGCCAGCCTGTGGCGGCACACGGTGGAGCTCGGTGCGGCGGCGGTGGTGGTCAGCGGTGGCAAGGGGTTGCGCGGGCCGCAGTCCTCCGGGCTGGTGCTGGGCAGGCGGTCGGTGATCGAGGGCTGCCGGGTCAACGGCTCGCCGCACCACGGGGTCGGTCGCGGGATGAAGGTGGGCAAGGAGGAGCTGCTCGGGCTGCTGGCGGCGGTGGAGTGGTCCCTCGCCCAGGACGAGACCTCGGTGCTGGCCGGGTACGAGGCGGTGGTGGACCGGTGGCTGGCCGGGCTCGCCGGGTTCCCTGGAGTGGAGCGCGGCTATCCCAGCGAGGCCGGGCAGCCGCACTCCAGGGTGATCGTCCACATTGGACCGTACCGGAACCGGGTGGTGGCCGGGTTGCTGGCCGGGGACCCGAGGATCGCGGTGGGCGTGCTGGGAGAGGAGGCGATCGCGCTGAACCCCCAGACCGTCGCCGAGCACGAGGTGGAGCCGGTGCTCACGGCGGTGCGGCGGGCGCTGACCGCGGTCAGCCCAGCTTGCTGAACTCCTCCATCTCCCTGGCGATCTCCGCCGGTCCCGCCCCCTCGGTCGGGAACAGCACCAGCTCGTCCACGCCCAGTTCGCGGTAGGCCTCGGCCTCGGCCCGGGTCGGCGCGGCGGGGGCCTGGACCAGGTGGATGCGCAGGCGGCCGAGGCGTTCCGGCCGCTCCACCTGGTCCGCGGCCTTGCGCAGGCCGTCCAGGCTGCGGCGCAGGTCGTCGGCGTTCCCGGCGATGCCGTACCAGCCGTGGCCGCGGGAGACCGCGCGGCGGTAGGCGGCCGGGCTGTGACCGCCGACCACGATCCGCTGACCCGCGGGTTTGGGGTGGGCGTCCACGTTGGCGAAGCTGGCGAACTTGCCGTCGAAGGCGGGGGCGGGCTGCGTCCACAGCGCGTGCATCGCGTCCAGGTACTCATCGGTGCGGGCGCCGCGCTCGGCCATCGGCACCCCGACCGCGGTCATCTCCGGTTCCAGGTAGCCCGCGCCGACACCCAGGGTGAACCGGCCGCCACTGAGGTGGTCCAGGCTGGCCACCTGCTTGGCCAGCACCACCGGGTTGCGCTGCGGCAGGATGACGATCGCGGTGCCCAGCTGCAACCGCTCGGTCACCGCGGCGACGAAGCTCAAGTGCACCAACGGGTCCAGGATCGGATCCTGGGGGTTCATCGGCACGTCAGCGGTCGCCGGGCTGGGTAGCACCACGTGGTCGCTGGCCCACCAACCGCGGAAACCCAGGTCCTCGGCCAGTCGTGCCAGCCGGGTCGTCTCCGCCGGGCCCACCGTGTTTCGCAGGTTCAGGCCCTGCACGCTTAGATCCATGCCGCCATCGTCTGTGCGATTTCTCGCCGCGTCCAAGACCTGTTGTTATAGCCTGTTGCTATGGAGCCTCACCTGCGTGACCTGCGCTACTTCGTGGCCGTCGCGGAGGAGCTGAGCTTCACCAGGGCGGCCACCGACCGGCTGTTCATCGCCCAGCCCACGCTCAGCCGCCAGATCCGGCAGCTGGAGACCCAGCTGCGGACCGAGCTGTTCGACCGGGACCGCCGCACCGTCGCGCTCACCCCGGCCGGCTCGGCGCTGTTGCCGCTGGCCAGGGAGATGCTGGCGCAGTGGGAGCAGGCCAGGCGGCAGGTCGGCGAGGCGGCCTCCTGCTGTGACACCGTGCTCACCGTCGGTTTCCAGACCCGCATCGGCCGCGGCCTGATCCCGACCGTCACCGCGCGGCTGGGCGCGGTGCTGCCGCAGTGGCGGCTCAGCTTCCGGCAGGTCAGCTGGACCGACCCGGCGGCCGGTCTGCTGGACGGGCAGACCGACGTGGCCATCGGCTGGCTGCCGGTGCCGCCCAACGCGGGCCTGTCCTGGAAGGTGGTCAGCACCGAACCGCTGTGGGCCGCGCTGCCACCCGCCCACCGTCTGTCCACTTCGGACAGTGTGTCGTTCGCTGAGCTGGCGGGGGAGCCGTTCGTGGCGCTGCCCCCGGCCGCCGGGCCGCAGCGGGACTTCTGGCTGGGCACCGCGCACCGGGACCGGCCCGCGCTGATCGGGGTGGAGGCGGCCACCGCGGAGGAAAGCTTCGAGGCGGTCGCCGCCGGACTCGGCGTCAGCCTGCTCGCCGCGGGCAACGTCGAGCTGTACCAACGGCCGGACGTGTGCTGCCGCCCGGTCACCGGCCTGCCGCCCGCCCAGCTGGCGGTGATCTGGCGGGCCGAGGACGACCGGGAGGCGGTCCGGGTCTTCGCCGACTCCTGTGTGCACTGCCTGTGTCAGCAGGCAGCCTGACCGAGGCGACTGGGGGGCACGATGACGAGCGCGGCCGAACTACTGGCCAGGGCGGCCGAACTGCGGCCGCTGATCAGCGACAACGCCGAGCAGGGCGAACGGGACCGGCGGATCCCGGCGGAGACGCTGGACGCGCTGGTTTCCGCCGGGCTGTTTCGGCTGGTCCAGCCGAAGGACTACGGCGGGCACGAGCTGTCCATGGCCGAGCTGCTGGAAGTCTGCGCCACGGTCGCGGAGGCCGACGGGGGCACCGGGTGGGTGCTGACCCTGAGCAACATCGGGGCCTGGGTCGCCGGACTCTTCCCCGAGCGGGCGCGGGAGGAGCTGTGGGGCGCGGACCCGGAGGCGTTGATCTGCGGCGCGTTGCCGCCGACCTCGACCAGCCGCAAGGTCGAGGGCGGGTACCGGCTCACCGGCCGCTGGCACTGGAGCTCCGGTTCCTGGCATGCGAGCTGGGCGGTGCTGGGCCTGCCGCTGACGGATGACTCCGGCGCGGTGGTGGACCAGGGAATGGCCCTGGTGCCCAAGGCGGAACTGGGGTTCGAGGACACCTGGGACATGGCCGGGATGCAGTCCACCGGCAGCAACTGCCTGATCGCCGAGGACGTGTTCGTGCCGGCGCACCGCATCATCTCCCTGTCCGAGGCGGTCCGCGGTGAGCTCGGCGTGCACCACCCCCGCTACCGCGCCGGTTTTGGCCCCACGCTGACCCTGGTGCTCGCCGCCCCGCAGCTGGGCATGGGCCGGGCCGCGCTGCGGATCGTGCGCGCGGCCGCGGACACCAAGGCCGTCGCCGGCACCACCTACGCCCGGCAGACCGACTCGGTGGCCTTCCAGCTCCAGCTGGCCGAGGCCGCCACCCGCCTCGACACCGCGCACCTGCACACCTTCCGGGCTGCCGCGGACCTCGACGCGGCCGCCGCGCGAGGTGTCCACCCGGACCTGGTGACCAGGGCCAGGGTCCGGGCGGACACGGTGTGGGCGATCGAGCAGGTGCGCCAGGCGATCGAGCTGCTGCTGACCGCGCACGGCGCCAGCGGTTTCGCGCACAGCAATGCGCTGCAACGGATCTGGCGGGATTCCGCGGTCGCGGCCCGGCACGCGTTCGCGGTTCTCCCGGTGGGGCTTGAGGTCTACGGCAAGGCGCTGCTGGGCCGGGACGACCAGATCGCGCCGGTGTTGTGACTCAGGCCCCGTAACCGCCGTCCACGTCCAGGCTGGTGCCGGTGATGAAACTGGACTCGGGACCCGCCAGGTAGGCCACGAAGCTGGCCACCTCCT
Organism: Crossiella sp. NPDC003009; assembly: GCF_053591555.1. Classification (NCBI taxonomy): domain Bacteria; kingdom Bacillati; phylum Actinomycetota; class Actinomycetes; order Pseudonocardiales; family Pseudonocardiaceae; genus Crossiella; species Crossiella sp. NPDC003009. Next base: position 73,334 of record NZ_JBSFUA010000040.1, read on the forward strand.
CGACGTTTCCGTAGCGCGGCAACGCCATCAGGCCGCGCATGGTGTCGGAGTGCGGGCCGTCGGCCGGGTTGCCCTCGGTGTCCACCGGGCCGGGCTGCACGTTGGTCACGGTGATGCCGCGCGGGCCGAAGTCGCGGGCCAGGCCCTTGGTGAGGCCGTCGATGGCGGCTTTGGCCGCGGCGTAGACCGAGCCGCCGGGCACCGGGATGCGGTCGCCGTTGATGCTGCCGATGGTGATGATCCGCCCGCCCTCGCGCAGGTGCCGGCTCGCGGCCAGCACGGCCACGAACACCGCGCGCACGTTGACCGCGAAGGTGCGGTCGAAGTCGGCCACGGTCAGCTCGTCCACGGTGGCCCAGCGGCCGCCACCGGCGTTGTTGACCAGGATGTCCAGCCCGCCGAACTCGGTCACGGTCTGCTCGACCGAGGCCACCACCTCCGCCTCGGACGCCGAGTCCGCCTTGATCGCCACCGCGCGCCCGCCTGCCTCGGTGATGGTGGCCACCACCTGCCGCGCCCGCTCCGGCGAGCTGGCGTAGGTCAGCGCGACCGCCGCGCCCTCCTTGGCCAGGCGGATCGCCACCGCCGCGCCGATGCCCCGCGAACCACCCGTCACCAACGCGACCCGTCCCGCCAGCTGCTGTGCCATGCCGTGCTCCCCATCATTGCTTATCGGTCGGTACACATTTAAGGCTGGCGGCCGGACATGGTCAAGCTTATTCTGTACCGAGTGGTATTCGTTACGGTGACGGAGGTGTGCGATGCCCGCCGGACGGCCTCGTGAGTTCGACGTGGACGCGGGACTGGACGCCGCGCTGCGGGTGTTCTGGCGACAGGGCTACGAGGGCGCCGCGCTGACCGACCTGACCGAGGCGGTCGGGGTCAACCGGCCCAGCCTATACGCCGCCTACGGCAACAAGGCCGAGCTGTTCCGCCGCGCGCTGGCGCACTACTCCACGCACTACGCCACCCACATGCGCGAGTCGCTGGCCCAGCCGACCGCGCGGCAGACCGCCGAGGTGTTCCTGCGCGGCGCGGTCCGGGTCACCACGGCCAAGGGCTGCCCTCGGGGCTGTCTCGGCGTGCAGGGCGCGCTGGCGGTCGGCCCGGACCACGACGGCATCCGCCAGGAGCTGTTGGACTGGCGGCGCGAGGGCGAACGCGCGCTGGCGGCCCGCTTCCGTCAGGCCCGGGCCGACGGCGAGATCGCGTCCACAGTGGACTGCGCTGACCTCGCCCGCTACGTCAGCGCGGTGGCCTTCGGCATCTCGGTGCAGGCCGCGGGCGGCACCAGCCGGGCGAAACTGGACCGGGTGGTGGACCTGACGCTGCGGGCCTGGGACGGCATGGTGGCCTGAAACCTCAGCGCAGCAAGGGAAGCCCGCCGACCAGCTTGTCCACCCGGTTGCGCGGCCCGACGATGGCCAGCGCGCGGTAGCGGATGTCCTCGGCGGCCAGGGTGGCCAGCGCGTCCTGGTACTCGTCGTAGACCCGGCCGTTCTGCGCTACCTCGGACATGTCGGCGATGAGCATGTCCGGCCGGTCCTGTGCCTTGGCCCGGATCCGGCTCAGTCGCTCGGCGCCGGCGGCCAGGATCGGGCAGCCCAGCCAGGGCAGTCCGGGATGCACGCTGCCGGAGCCGTCCTTGCTGTCCGGGCCGAGCACGTTGGGCAGGGCCCGGCCGATCACCGCGCCCAGGCAGGCGGTGGCGTTGGCGATCAGCCCGATGGGCAGCTCGGGATCGACGGCCATGACCCACTTGATCCGGGTCTGCCGGGTGGACTGGTCGGTGCGCAGTTCTTCGGTGACCAGCTCAGTTGGCGTGACAAATGCGGACATGAGACTGGATGCTAGGCACTCGCGCGTTAGTATCGCTGCTCAATCGAACTTAATTCGGAGAGAAGCCGACAATGGACAGGCTCGACGAACTAGATCAGGCACTGCTGCGGGAACTCCAGCGAGATGGTCGGCGCACCAACCGCGAACTGGCTGCGGCCACCGGCGTCTCCCCGTCCACCTCGCTGGAACGGGTCCGTGGCCTGCGCGAGCGCGGCGTGATCCGCGGCTTCCGCGCCGAGCTCGACCTGGACAAGATCGGCCGCCCGGTGCAGGCCCTGATCGCGGTCCGGCTGCGCCCGCCGTCCCGCCCGCGCATCGAGGCCTTCCGCGAGTGGGTCACCCGGCTGCCGGAGACGGTCGGCGTGTTCGTGGTGACCGGCGGCGAGGACTTCCTGATCCACGTCGCGGTCCCGGACAACCACAGCCTGTACGCCTTCGTGATCGACCGCCTGACCGAGCGGCCGGAGGTGGCCGACGTGCGCACCAGCGTGGTCTACGAACACATCCGCAGCGCGGTGGTCGATCCCGCGGAAAGCTAGGGGGCGCGCCAGGACTGGAAGGCGGTCAGGCCGAAGGCGACACCGGGTCTTGGGGTGCCGACCACTCGTAGGGCGGTCGTTTCCAGCGGTGGGAAGGTGATCCTGGTGAGGTCGTTGCCGATCGGGGTGGCCGGGGTGCGGTGCTGGGCGGGGATGTCCTGCCAGCTGCCGTCGGGGAGGCGGTGTTGCAAGGCGAAGGCCGCTGGGGGCTGGACGCCGCCGCGGTCGTCGTAGAAGTACAGGCGGACGTCGGAGACCATGGCGGGGCGGCCGAAGTCGATGGCCAGCCAGTCCTGCGGGTTGGTGGAGCGGTAGCTGGTCCAGCGGGTGGTGGGCACGTCCAGGAAGTGGTTCTGGCCGTCGTTGGCGCGGCGGGGATCGTCGCCGGGGTTGGCGTAGGAGGCGGTGGCGGCGGGATGGCCCTGGGCGGTGGGGTTGGCCGCGTCGTCGACCAGGTGCGGCAGGGGCCGACGGGGGCCGTCGGGGACGGGGAGGCGGAGCGGGCCGGGAGTCGGGCGGGCGGCGACCAGCTTGCCGTCGAGGTAGACGCGGAAGCCCTTGCCCTGCTTGTACTTCGCGCCGTCCTTGTCCCACAGCACGGTCAGGTTGCGGCCGTGGTAGGGCAGGTTCTCCAGGGCGAAGTGGGTCCAGTCGGCCGGGGTCAGCGGATGCAGCAGGACGGAGCTGTCCAGCTGCGGGCGGACGCCGAGCAGGCCGGAGAGGACCAGGTCGGTGTAGGTGGAGTGGTTGTAGTCCTGGCTGTGGCCCGGCGTGTCGTACATCCACTGTGGACGATCGGGGTGGTGCGCCTCGGCCACGTGCGGGCGGCCGTTCTTGTACTGGGTGAGCGCGTAGCGGCGCAGCGCGGTGTAGTAGTCGTCCTTGTCCACAAAGGACTGGCGGGGGTAGTCGATGAGCAGGTTGGCCAGGCCGGTCAGAGTTTGGCTGGTGGCGTAGGGCCAGCTGGGGCCGTCCCAGCGGCAGCAGCCCTGGTCCGCCTCGTGCATGAACCAGCGGCTGCGCCGTTCCACCGTGGGCGGGCCGTAGGGGGCGTCGAAGCCCTGCGGGTCGGTGAGCTGCGCCCAGGCCGGGGCGTTCGCGGCCGGGGCGGTGTGGAAGGCCCAGGGGACGAAGCCGATCTGCTCGCGGTCGGCGATCTTGCGGCGGTCCGGGTTGTCATCCCGCATGACGTGCTTGTAGAAGGCCGAGTTCGAGTCCCACAGCCATTTTTCCTGTGCGGCGGACAGCTCGCGGGCACGCTGGGTGAAGTAGGCGGCGGTGGTGTGGTCGCCGGTGCGGCGGGACAGGGCGGCGATCGCGCGGGCGTCGGCGATCTGGTAGGTGTTGAGCGTGGGGCGGAAACCGTCGCCGCCGTGGTACGGATCGGGGCTCTGGTAGGAGCTCGCGGTGTACTCCATGGCGTCCCACACCGGGGTCTGCCAGTACAGGCCGGTCCCGGTGTCGAACTGCGGCGACCAGCGGTCCCAGTGGCGGCGCAGCTCCGGCAGCAGGCCGGTGGCGAACCGCCAGTCCCCGGTGACCGAGGCCCGCGCCACGGTCGCGTCGGCCAGCCAGCTGGAGTACTGGTGCGCCCAGTCGGTGGTGTTCTTGTTCAGGAACTCGGTGGCCGGCTTGGGCCCCGCGCCGCTGCCGCGCAGCCAGTAGCGCAGGTAGTCGTCCAGGTAGCGGGTGTCGCGCAGCCAGCGGCCCTCGTAGACGTGGTGCCCGGCCGCGGCCACGATCCCGCCGTTGGGCGCGGAGTAGCCGACCGGGCCGAGGAACTCGCTGACCAGCCAGCCCTCGCGCGGGCCGGTGTTCTTCAGCGCCTCCTGGAAGACCTTCCACCGGTAGTAGTAGATCTCCTGCACCTGGGCGTCCGGCAGGTCCACGAACGGGATGTTCGCCTTGAACCAGCCGGGTTCCGGCAGGTCGCCGAGCAGCCGGTCCTGGTCCAGGAACCGGGTCCCCGCGCCCACCGCCGGGTACGGGTCGGCGGCCGGGGCCGCGTGGCCGGGGCTCGTGCCGAGGCCGAGCGCGAGGCAGGCCGTCAGCACGAGCGCGGCGAAACGTCGTGGCATGACTGGGATTCTGGCGTTACCGGGTGACGGCCGGGTCCTGGTGGCCGACAACGGTCAGCCCCGGTTCGGGCAGGCGGCGGCCCAGCAGCCAGGCCGCGGCGGGCAGCAAGGCCAGCAAGGCCAGGGTGAGCTGCAACGAGGTGACGTCGGCGAGCAGGCCGAGCAGCGGGGCGAACGCGCCGCCCGCGCTGACCGCCAGGCCGAGGGTGAGGCCGCTGGCGGTGCCGATCCGGTTCGGCAGGTAGTCCTGGCCCAGCGTGACGTGCAGCGAGAACGGCACCGCCAGGGCGAGCGCGGTGGCCGCGACGAAGGCGTACAGCGCGGGACCCGGCACCAGCGCGATCCCCGCCATCGCGGGAACCGCCGCGGCATAGGCGATCCGCAGCACCCGCACCCGGCCCCAGCGGCGGGCCAGCCTGCCGCCGAGCACCGTGCCCAGCGCGCCACCGACGTAGAGCACGGTCAGCGCGGCCGCGCTCGCCGCAGGGCTCGCGTGCACCCGCTGCAACACGAACAGCCCGAGGAAGGTGCTCAGGCCGAGATAGCCGATTGAGCGCAGCACGACGATGGCGGACAGGGTGCGGAAGGCGGGCCAGTTGTCCTTGCCCGGCTTGGCGGTGCGCGCGCCGCGTGCGGGGGAGTGCTTGCCCAGCAACGGAAGTGTGGCCAGCAGGCCGAGCGCGGTGAGCACCAGCAGCAGCGGGGTCGCCCGCAGGCCGCCGATGGCCAGCACCGGGGCGGCCAGGATCGGGGCGAGGGCGAAGCCGATGTTGCCGCCGACGGAGAAGGTGCTCATGCCGACCGGGTCGCCGCCGGTGATCGCGCGGGCCAGCCGGGCCGCCTCCGGGTGGTAGGCGGCCACGCCCAGCCCGCTCAGCGCGACCGCGGCGAAGGTCAGTGGGTAGCTCTCGACCAGTCCGGCCAGCGCGATGCCGAGCCCGGCCAGCACCAGGCCGGCCGGGGCCAGCCAGGGCAGCGGGCGCCGGTCGGTCCACAGCCCGAACAGCGGCTGCACCACCGAGGACAGCAGGCTCGCGGCCAGCGCCAGCCCGGCGACCGCGACATAGCCGTAACCGCGTTCGGCGACCAGGAACGGCACCAGCACCGGTACCGCGCCCTGGAACAGGTCGACGCTGCCGTGCCCGGCCGCCAGCAACAGCGTGGGCACCCGTGGTGAAGTCCGCATGGCCTCAAGCGTGGCCTGCGCGGGGTCGGCGTGCTTCCGATAAACTGCCAGACAATGTCGAAATCCCGCCACATGCCGGTGGCGCCGACCACACACCGGGAACTGGCCGCGGGGTCGGGCATCGACCCGCACCGGCACGACGACAACCAGATCCACTACGCCGCCACCGGGGTGCTGGCGGTGACCACGGACGCCGGCCGCTGGCTGGCCCCGGCCACCAAGGCGCTGTGGGTGCCCGCCGGGGTAACCCACGAGCACCGGGCGTACGGGCGGATCGAGCTGCATCTGATCGGCCTGCCGGTCAGCCAGAACCCGCTGGGGCTCACCCATCCCGCGGTGCTCGCGGTCGGGCCGCTGCTGCGCGAGGTGATCATCGCCTACACCGCCATGACCGGGGACACCCCGGAACGGCGACGGCTGCTGGCGGTGCTGCTGGACCAGCTCCGGCGCTCGCCGCAGGAGCCGATCCGGCTGCCCGCCGCGCGCGATGCCCGGCTGGCCGCGGTGTGCGCGCGGCTGCACGCCGACCCGGCGGACGGGCGCACGCTCGGTGAGTTCGGCGCGGAGATCGGGGCCAGTGAGCGGACGCTGTCCCGGTTGTGCCGGGTGGAGCTGGGCATGTCCTTCCCGCAGTGGCGGACCCAGCTGCGGTTGCAGCACGCGCTGATGCTGCTGGCCGAGGACCTGCCGGTGACCACGGTGGCGCACCGCTGCGGCTGGGCCACCGCGAGTGCGTTCATCGACGTCTTCCGCCGCGCCTTCGGGCACACGCCCGGCCGCGGCTGACCGGCGGTCGCCCTACCGGCTGTCCAGGCAAGCCACCCGCGCCAGGGTGGACCGGGCCTCGGTGACCAGGTTCTCGATCAGCTCGGCGCAGGTGGGCAGGTCCTCGAGCAGGCCGACCACCTGTCCCGAGGCGAGCACCCCGGCGGCGGTGTCACCCTGGACGAGCCCTGCCCGCAACAGCATCGGTGTGTTCGCGGCCATGACGGTCTGCGCCCAGCTGAGCTTCTTGTTGTGGCGCAAGGCGATGCCGTCGCGGAACAGGGTGCGCCAGCTGTGGCCGGTCAGCCTGCGGAACCGGCGCGCGTTGCCCAGCGCCCGGAGCAGGCCGCGCAGGTTTCCGTGCTGCTCCAAGCGGTCGATGAGGTCGGTGCGCAGCACCCGGTGCGGCAGGCCGTCGACCTTGTGCGTCACCACGGTGCCGTTGATGTCGTGTGCCAGGTACTGGCGTTTCACCGCCTCCGGCACCGGGCTCTCCTGGGTGAGCAGGAACCGGGTGCCCATCGCGATGCCCGCCGCGCCGTAGCACAGCGCCGCGGCCAGGCCCCGGCCGTCGAAGAAGCCGCCGGCGGCGATCACCGGGATGTCCACCGCGTCCACCACCGAGGGCAGCAGCAGGGTGGTGGCGATGCCGCCGGTGTGCCCGCCGCCCTCGTTGCCCTGCACCAGCACCGCGTCCGCGCCCCAGCCCGCGACCTTGCGCGCATGCCGGGCCGCGCCGACCGAGGGGATCACCACGACCCCGGCCTGGTTGAGCTTGGCGATCAGCTCGGGTTTTGGTGCCAGCGCGAAGGAAGCGACCCGGACCTGTTCCCGGATCAGCAGCTCCACCCGCTGTTCGGCGTCGTGCGCGTCGGCGCGCAGGTTGACCCCGAACGGCTGTTTCGTGCGGGCTCGGGTCTCCTGGATCGCGTGCGCCAGCTCGGGGTAGGTCATGGTGGCGGAGGCCAGGATGCCCAGGCCGCCCGCGTTCGCGGTGGCCGACACCAGCCGCGGACCGGCCACCCAGCCCATGCCGGTCTGCACCACCGGATATCGCACACCGGTCAGCCGGGTCAGCGCGGTGTCCATCACGGCACCTCGCGGTCGCGCCGGGCCTGCGGGTCGAGCCGCCGGATCAGTGCGAGCTCGTGTTCCTCTGGTTGGCGGGTCTCGGTGACCTCGCTGGTGTCGAGGGGGAACCCGGTCTGCGCCACCACTTCTTCGACGGTGACGCCGGGATGTACTGAGCACAGCCGCAAGGTGCCGCCGGGGCCGGTGAGGTCGAGCACGGCGAGGTTGGTGACTACCCGGTGCAGGTCGTGGAAGCGGCCGGGGTCGCGGTTGGTGCCGACGCCGGAGACCACGTCCACCTCGGGCACGAACACCCTGGCGCTGTGCCGGGGCACCCAGTAGCTGGTGCGGTGGTTGACCGTGTTGCCAGGCGCGCCGCGCACGCCGAGCAGTTGGCGGACGGGCCGTTCGTGCGGGCCGATGCAGGAGATGTTCTGGTTGCCGTGCCGGTCCAGCTGGTTGGCGCCCATCACCACGTGCCTGCGGCCGTGCGCGACCACGTCGAAGACCCTGCGGTAGGGCAGCCAGCCCTCGGCGGGCGCTGACTCGCCGAGGGCTGGCGCCTCGGCGAGCAGGGTCGCCTCGCCGTCGCTGAGCAGCAGGTCGGGGGCGGTGGTGCGGCGGGCGAGGCGGGCGCCCAGGGTGGGGATCAGGCCCATCGGGCTGGCCAGGATCTCGCCGTCGTGGCGGAACAGGTCGGCGCAGGCGGCCACGCACACCTCGGCCCTGGTCGCGGTCATCTCAGTCCTCCCGCAGATAGCTGTCCACAAAGGACTCCCAGCTCTGTTCCCGTGCCGCGGTCGCGTAGGCGCGCTGGCCCTGCTCGTCGCGGTCGTAGTCCGGCACGCAGCTGGTGAAGCCCGCGCCGCCGGGGGCCTCGACCACGCCGTCGACCATCATCCGGTTGAGCAGCAGGCCCTGTGGCGGCCCGGCGGCCACGAGTGCCGCGGTGTCCACGACCCGCTCGCAGGAGACGTAGCGGCGGGCGGCGGCCAGGCAGAACAGGTCGTCGAAGTAGGGATCGGGGCCGAGGTAGCGGGCGTTGCCGTGCGGGTCGGCCAGGTTGAGGTGCACCAGCGCGGCATCCAGCGGCAGCGCGGGCATGGCGAGCAGTTCCTCGCCGGTGTAAGGACATTCGACCAGGCGCAGGTCCGGGTTGAGGCGGAGCACGTCGGAGGCCAGGCCCGCGCGGATCGGCAGGAACGGCAGCCGGTGCCCCGCCGCGCGCAACCCGGTCTGCAGCATGCCTTCGTCCACTTCGGACACTTCGAGGCTGCCGCGCTGGCGGACCTGCTGGAACCACGGGTCGTAGGGGATGGAATCGAGCGAGACGAACCCGTAGACCGCCCTGCGCACCTTGCCCGCCGCGCACAGCATGCCCAGGTCGGGGCCGCCGTAGGAGACCACGGTCAGCTCGCGCAGCTGGGACCGCAGGATCGCCTTGACCAGCGCCATCGGCTTGCGCCGCGACCCCCAGCCGCCGATCCCGACGGTCATCCCGTTGGCCAGCTCGCCGACCACCTGCTCGGCGGTCATCCGCTTGTCCCGCACAGTGATCCTCCCGTTCAACCGCGGTCCAGGAAGGCGGCGCGGGCCTCGTCCGCGGCCCCGGTCAGGTTCAGCTCGAAGGTGAAGCCTTGCTCGTAGCGGTAGCTGCGGTGCACCGGCTGCGGGTCGATCCCGTTGATCGCCTCCTTGGCCCGCCGGATCACCCGGGGGTCCTTGGCCGCGATCTCCCGCGCCACCACCAGCGCCGCCTCGTCCAGCTCCGCGCGCGGCACCACCCGGTACACCGAACCGTGGTGCCGCAACGCGTGCGCGTCGATCCGGGCCGCGGTGAAGTACAGCGCCCGCATCAGGTGCTGCGGCACCAGCCGCGCCAGATGGGTCGCCGCGCCCAGCGCGCCGCGGTCCACCTCCGGCAGCCCGAAACTGGCATCCTCGGCCGCCACCACGACATCGGCATTCCCCACCAGTCCGATCCCGCCACCAAGGCAGAACCCCTGCACCGCGACCACCACCGGCACCGGGCAGTCGTACACCGCGCCGAACGCGGCCGCGCACCCCCGGTTCACCCCGATGATCGCCGACCGGTCCGGATCGGCCTGGAGCTCCTTGAGATCCACCCCCGCGCAGAACCCACGCCCCTCCGCGCGCAACACCACCACGTGCGTCGCCGGGTCCCGCCCCGCCTCGGTGATGGTGTCGGCCAGGTCCTGCCACGCCCGCGCGGGCAACGCGTTGACCGGCGGAAAGTCCAGTGTCACAACGGATATCGAGGTCTCGGCCGCGTTCCGGGTGATGCCCATGGCGCCTTCTTCCAAACCTAGCGATTGCTTGGTACGTTAACAGCAAGCCCGGCGCCCGGCCTAGGGCGTGTCTGACGGATCTCGTGTGCGAGGGCCGGAGCCCAGGGTGTTCCGGCGGTGCCGCCGGGGCAGCCTCGTACCGGGCGTACTCGGCTGTTCCGGCGGTGTCGCCAGGGACGGCCTGGGCCCGGCGATCGCGCACGAGATCCGTCAGACACGCCCTAGCCCCGGAGGTGGCGGTGGACCTGTCCCTAGCTGGCCGAGTAGTCCTGATCACCGGCGGAGTGCGCGGTGTCGGTGCCGGAATAACCCGAGCGTTCCTGTCCGCGGGAGCCCAGGTGGTCACCTGCGCCCGCCGCCCACTCGATCGGCCGATCCAGGAAGCGGGCCGGACACCCGAACACCTGCCCTGTGACGTCCGCGACCCAGCCCAGGTGGACACCCTCATCGACTCCATCACCCGTCGGCACGGTCGCCTGGACATCCTGGTCAACAACGCCGGTGGGGCCCCGTTCGCCATGGCCGCCGAGGCCTCGCCCCGGTTCCACGCCAAGGTGGTCGAGTTGAACCTGCTGGCCCCTCTGCTCGTATCCCAGGCCGCCAACCGGGTGATGCAAGAGCAGGACGGTGGGGGCACGATCGTGATGGTGAGCAGCGTCAGCGGCAGACGAGCGAGCCCGGGAACAGCGGCCTACGGCGCGGCGAAGGCGGGCATCGACAACCTCACCGCCACCCTGGCGGTCGAGTGGGCCCCCAAGGTCAGGGTGAACGCCCTGGCCGTCGGCATGGTCCGCACCGAGCTGTCCCACCTGCACTACGGCGACGAAGCGGGTATCGCCGCAGTAGGCCGCACGGTGCCCCTAGGCCGCCTGGCCGACCCAGCGGAAATCGGTTCCTGCGCGGTATTCCTGGCCTCCCCCCTGGCCTCCTACGTCAGCGGCGCTACGCTCCCGGTGCACGGCGGAGGTGAGTCCCCGGCCTTCCTGTCGGCAAGCACCTCCCGGGAGGTTCCATGACCCCGCTGTGCCACAACCGCGTCGTCATCATCACCGGCGCGGGCAGAGGCCTGGGCCGCGCGCACGCCCTGGCCTTCGCCCAGGCCGGGGCCAGGGTCGTGGTCAACGACGCCGGCCTGACCCTCAACGGCCTGGGCGCCAACACCGGCCCAGCGCAGCAGGTGGTCAAGGAGATCACCGCCATGGGCGGCCAGGCGGTAGCCAACACCGAGGACATCGCCGACTGGCAAGGCGCCCAGCGACTCATCCGCGCCGCCGTAGAATCCTTCGGCCAGCTGGACGTCCTGGTGAACAACGCGGGCTTCCTGCGCGACCGAATGCTGGTCAACATGGAAGAACATGAGTGGGACGCGGTAATCCGAGTCCACCTCAAAGGCCACATGGCCCCCCTACGCCACGCCGCCGCCTACTGGCGCTCCGAACACCGAGCAGGCCGCCCCATCGCCGCCAGGGTCATCAACACCAGCTCCGGCGCAGGTTTACTGGGCAGCGTCGGCCAAGGCAACTACTCAGCGGCCAAGGCGGGGATCGCGGGCCTGACCACGGTCGCGGCAGCGGAACTGGCCCGGTACGGGGTGACGGTGAACGCGATCGCCCCAGCCGCGAGAACCCGGATGACGGAACTGGCCTTCGCGGAAACCATGGCAGCGCCAACGGAAGCGGAGTTCGACGCGATGGCACCGGAGAACGTCTCGCCGCTGGTGGTGTGGCTGGGCAGCGAGGCGTCGGGGGAGGTGACGGGCCGGATGTTCGAGGTGGAGGGCGGCCGGATCGGGGTCGCGGACGGGTGGCGGCACGGACCGTTCATCGACCGGGGCTCGCGGTGGCCGGTGGAGGAGGTGGGGGAGGCGGTGCAGCGGTTGCTGGCAGCGAGTCCCGCGCCAGCACCGGTTTATGGAACTTGACCAGGACAAGAGCGACCGCAGGGCGAAGCCCGCGAACCAGCGACGGGCTGGCTTTTCGAAAACCTGTCCGAAGTCTTGAGGTTCCCCATGCCCGTCAACCTGGAGAAAACTAACCACATCCCAGCGAGCAGACGCTCA